>JBFMEC010000037.1:0-17957 GCA_040753575.1 Nitrospirota bacterium
GCTATTAGTAGAGAAAAACAAACCTGTCCCTGCGAAGGCAGGGATAAAGGCATGGAAACGGCAGTGGAAACTAAGACTTATAGAGAAGAATAATCCTGAATGGAATGATTTATATGATATTACTTGTAAAGGCACTGGATTCCTGCCTCCGCAGGAATGACACAACAAGGAGCAAGAACTTTACCTAATAATATGTCCACAAGTAGTTTCCCATATGTGCACAAATGATTTTTACGTAACAGCCCTAAATGTAATTTCTATCGACTGCAAGAATGAATTCGGACTTTGATTTCAAGAGTTATAAATTTCGCTTTTCGCTTTTCACTCTGTTCCTTGCAATCTTCTGCACACTTTTTTCATATTCGCTTTCCAGTGGTACCGAAATATCCGGACTTGTTGTGAAGCTGGAGAGCAATGAAATTTATGTTACAGCTTCCCTCTCACTTGAAAATAAACATATTCAGGAACTTGAGAATGGCGTCGCAAAGGAGTTCAGATTTTACATAGACCTTTTCAGAATCTGGCAAATGTGGCCTGATGAGTTTGTACTCGGCAAATCCTTCGAAAAAACCCTTAAATGTGACCCTGTTAAAAAGGAGTATATTGCAACCTCCTATGATGGGGTCACCTTGAGGGAAAAGAGGTTTAAATCCTTTGAATCCATGATGAAGTGGGCGACTACTATCAACGATCTGAAGCTCACGAGTGTACGGGAAATTGAGCCGGGAGAATATTTTGTGCGGGTAACGATCGAATCGAAGATAAGGAAGTTGCCTCCTGTGATAGGATATTTCATTATTTTTTTATCCGAAAACGAATTCAAGATATCGAAGGATTCTTCATATTTTTTTATAGGAACGGGTAGATGAAAAAAATCCGCTTTAACATCATCCTGGTAACTATGTTTCTTCTGGTTATTTCAGCCATCGTGATGGAGCTGCATTACATGAGGCTTGAGACTGTATCATTTATGTCAAAGTTAACCATCTTGATATTGCTTAACCTCACTATAATTGCGCTCCTGACACTCATGTTTTTTGTAAGCAAGAGCCTTTTGAAACTCTATTTTGAGAGAAAACACAAAATACTCGGATATAGGTTCAGGACAAAACTTGTTGTTGTCTTCGTTTTCCTTACCTTGATCCCTGCTACTTTTTTGTTCATTGTCTCAAGCGGCCTCGTCACAAAATATATAGACCGATGGTCCGCCCCTCAATTCAGGCAATCCATAGAAAGTTCCATAGAGATTGCCAAAACTGTATATGAGATTGAAAGGCTGAAGATGCTTGATTATGCAAAGGCGTTATCGGAGGGAAAGACATCTGACAACAACTATAGCGTCAGGCACCTCACAGAGATTCCAAAGGATGCCTCTGAAACAATGAGAGCTGCCTTTGAAGGCAAGCCGGACGTTGAGGTCATTTCGGGCAAAAGGGGGGACATTGTTAGAGCGATTGTGCCGGCCTTGCGGGAGGGCAAGCAGACAGGAGTGATAATTGTTGAATCTTCCATACCAAAGAAGATCACCCAAAATGTGGAAAATATAAAGGATGCCTACGAAAACTATATAACGCTTGAATCATGGAAGGTACCCATAAAAATAAATTATCTGTTGATCCTTGGCTTCATAACGTTGTTCGTTGTCTTCATGGCCCTCTGGCTCGCCCTTAAGATTGCCAAGGGTATGACGGACCCCGTACAGATCCTTGCTCAGGCGACCGCGGAAGTTGCTTCTGGAAACCTCGATGTAAAAGTTGATCTAAAGAGAGAGGATGAGATCGGACTTCTTGTAAATTCCTTCAACAACATGGTGAAGGAGTTGAAAGAGGGAAAAGAATCTCTTCACTCTGCCTATGTGGAATCAGACAGGCGAAGACTCTTTATGGAAAATATATTGGATAATATAAATTCCGGTGTAATAATGCTCGATACCAGCGGGAAGATAATAATGATAAACAGGGCCGCTTGCTCCATACTTAATATAGATCAGGATGAAGTTATTAATAGGAATTACAGGGATCTTTTAAGAAAAGTGACATCCGAGGAACTCCAGAATCTGGTTAAGGACATAGAAGGAAAAGAGTTCAGGCCTGTTGAAAAGGAAGTTAAGGCAATAGTGGATGGCAGAAGGAGCATACTCAGGGTCTTCATTACGAGCCTCAAGGATTCACAAAGATATATCGGTCTCCTCGTTGTTTTCGATGATCTCACCGAGGTTATAAAGGCACAGAAGGCTCTCACATGGCAGGATATTGCCAGAAGGATAGCCCATGAAATAAAGAATCCCCTTACACCTATCAAGCTTTCCACTGAGCGGATAGTCAAGAAATGGCAGAGCGGAGATGCCGATTTTGACCAGGTCTTTGACCGTTCAACTCAGACAATAATAAAGGAAGTGGAGGGATTAAAAAGGTTAGTCGATGAATTTTCGAAATTTGGCAAGATGCCAGAAATAAAAAAGACGCCGGTCTTTGTCGAGAATATAATAGATGAAGTAATTAATCTGTATAAAGATTATAAGGATATTGAAATTAATGTTTCAGCGCCCCAGGTAAAGCCTTTAGTGGAGGTAGACGCAGAACAATTTAAGAGGGCTATAATAAATATATTTGACAATGCCATACAGGCTATCTCTAACAGAGGCAAGATTGACGTAAGATTGCAGTTTGACCTATCGGTGAACAAGTTTTACCTGAACATTGCTGATGATGGCCCGGGCATAAGAGATGAGGATAAAGAAAAATTATTTCTTCCCTATTTCTCGACCAGAAAAGATGGTACTGGTCTTGGTCTTGCTATAGCGAACAGGATTATCACTGAGCATGGAGGATATATTAAGGTGAGGGATAATGAACCAAAAGGAACTGTCTTTACAATAGAGGTTCCTCTAAGGGAGAGTTAAATGGCACCCGTTGTGCTTGTTGTCGATGATGAAGAGGGTATAAGGGAGAGTCTCTCGGCGATATTAGAGGACGAGGGATATGACGTTTTGACCTCAAGCTCAGGTGAAGAGGCATTAAGGGCTGTGAAGGATCAAAACCCCGACCTGTTATTACTTGATGTATGGCTTCCTGACATTGATGGCATTCAAGTACTGAAAGAGGTTAAGGAGTTAAGGCCAGAGGTACCGGTGGTCATAATCTCCGGTCATGGGAATATAGAACTTGCCGTAAGGGCAACTAAGATGGGAGCCTACGATTTTCTGGAAAAACCCCTTTCTCTCGAGAGGGTACTAATATCTGCTAAAAGGGCCTTTGAAAGAAGGACGTTGGAAATCCAGAATAGGGCTCTCAGGCAGGACCTTGTGAAAAGATGGAGGCTCGTCGGCAATTCTCAGAAGATGAGGCATCTGAGAGAGCAGGTTGAGATGGCTGCCAAGAGTAATAGCAGGGTTCTGATACTCGGAGAGAGCGGAACGGGTAAAGAGTTGATTGCGCGGATGCTTCATGAAAATAGCAGCAGGGCAGGAAATCCCTTTATCGAGGTGAACTGTGCTGCCATACCAGAAGAACTCATAGAGAGTGAACTCTTTGGACATGAAAAGGGTTCTTTCACAGGTGCATTTGAGCGGAAAAAAGGCAAATTCGAGCTTGCCCACGAAGGAACATTGTTTCTTGATGAAGTTGGCGATATGTCATTCTCGACCCAATCAAAGGTGTTACGGGTGATCGAAACCCAGGAGTTCCAGCGCGTGGGGGGTGGGAGAAACATAAAGGTTGATGTCCGGATTGTTGCAGCCACAAACAAAGATCTTCTGGAAGAGGTGAGGAAGAACAATTTCAGGGAAGATCTGCTTTACAGATTAAATGTCATACCGATAGTGGTACCCCCCTTAAGAGAAAGAAAGGAGGATATACTAGCTCTGGTTGAGTATTTTCTGGAGTATTTTGCTGCAGAATATGGACAGAAACAGAAGAAGATTACACCTGAGGCATTGAGGATGCTGGAGTCTTATGATTGGCCTGGAAATATAAGAGAGCTAAGAAATGTGATAGAGAGGCTTGTTATAATGACCCCGGCAAATACGATAACGCCTAAAAACCTTGTAATAAATGACTCGGCTCCCTCAGATTATTTTGCCTTCAAGACATTGAGAGAGGCCAGGGATGCCTTTGAGAAAGCCTTTATAACAAAGAGGCTCGAAGAGAATAACTGGAATATATCAAAGACCGCAGAGATCCTTCAGATCGAAAGAAGCAACCTTCATAGAAAAATAAAGGCCTACGATATAAAAATACCCTGACGGGAAATAACCAATAACCAAATTTCAATAACCAATGTACAAAAAGGCATTCTTATTTTTAAGAAAAGAATTATTCCCCTATTCCGTGTAGTTTCATAAAATTTGTTTTCCCCCTGGCTGTCAGAGGTGAACTTGCTGTAATTACAATACCGTCACCTTCCTTTGCAATTCCCTCTTTCAGAAGAGATCTCTCCACTTCCTTTACCAGTTCATCAGTAGTTGCCGGTGGCTTCATAATTTTCGGACTAATACCCCAGTAAAGGCACATCTTATTTTTAATTTTTTCATCTGGCGTATAGGCAATTATAGGTACTCCGGGTCTGAACTTCGATATAAGCCTTGCCGTAAAGCCTGATTTGGTAAAGGCGACGAGCACTTTTGCATTAATATCCGCAGCAGCTCTACAGGCAGCATCTGCAGTTGCTTCTGCGAATGTATTCCCCCGGATGTATAGAGATTCAATCGTCTTCTCACTCTCCGTATGTCTAATAATCCTGTCCATCATCTTGAGCGACTCAAGAGGATATTTTCCCGTCGCAGTTTCTGCAGAGAGCATTAGTGCATCCGTACCATCGAGTACAGCATTGGCAACGTCAGTTGCCTCTGCCCTTGTTGGCCTAAGGTGCTCCGTCATTGATTCAAGCATTTGCGTTGCCGTAATTACGATCTTCCCCTTTTTATTCGCCTTTTCTATTAACTCCTTCTGTATTAAGGGCACATTCTCCGGTGGAACTTCCACACCCAGGTCACCTCTTGCTACCATTATTCCATCAGCCTCAGACAGGATCTCCTCAATATTAGAAAAGGCCTCCGGTTTTTCTATCTTTGCAATGAGAGGAATCTTTTCTCTTTTTTCTTCGAGAAAGAACTTTACCTTTTTAACATCCTTCACATTCCTTACAAAGGATATGGCAACATAATCAATTCCCATTCTTATTCCAAAGGAAAGATCCCTTTCATCTTTTTCTGTAAAGGCTGGAGTCGATATTCTTACACCCGGCAAATTAACACCTTTCCGCTCTCTTAATATTCCACCCTCAACAACTTTCGTTTTCAGGGCATCTCTTTCTTTGCCGATAACGTCCAGCTGGATAAGACCATCATCAAGGAGGATTCTGTCTCCCCTTCTCACATCTTTCAACAGTGGCGGATATGATATAAAAATCACGGCTTTGCTACCCCTACCCTCGCCGGGCACGAGAAGGACTGTTTTTCCTCTTTTTAGCGCCACTGCACCGGACTCGATAGCGCCGACCCTGATCTTTATGCCCTGAAGATCCTGAAGGATCGCAACGGGTCTATTACATTCCCTTGAAGATTCCCTCACCAATTCTATAACCATTTTGTGGCTATTATGGTCACCATGAGAAAAATTTAGCCTGGCCACGTCCATCCCGTTTTTTATGAGTGAAGAAATTGTCTCTTTCTTTGCCGATGAAGGCCCAATTGTGCAGACTATCTTTGCTCTCCTCTTAAGAAACAAGGTCATACCCTAATTCTTTATCTTTCTTCCAGGTTATATGTTTCTCCCATTCCTCACCTCCTTGGGGAAAATCAGACCTATAGTGGGCACCTACACTGCCCTTTCTCAAAATTGCTGCCTCTGTAACCAGTTCTGCCACTGTTATCATATTTTTGAGTTCCATTTCACGCCTTGTTAAAAAATTCTTATCCTTGATAAAGGACCACTCTCCAATTTTTTCTCTTGCCTTCAGGAGAGATTCTTCACACCTTATTATGCCCGCTCTTTCCCACATTAATTTCCTTAAGGAATGTCTGACCTCCTCATGATCATGAAGTGATGTGCGGCAGGCAATTTCTTTGTTCCTTAATGACACCCTTCCATTGTGTATCGGAGAATTAATTGCCGCCCTGCCTGTTCTCGCCCCATAAACAAGACCTTCAAGAAGACTATTTGAGGCAAGCCTGTTCGCGCCGTGTACCCCCGTGCAGGCTACCTCTCCTGCAGCATACAATCCCTTTATACTTGTCGCACCCTCTGTGTCAGTCTTTATCCCTCCCATCATATAATGAGCTGCCGGAGAAACCGGTACGAGTTCCTTTGTGATATCCACATTATATTGAAGGCAGGTAAAATAAATTCTGGGGAACCTTTTTTTAATGAACTCCTTCCCGAGATGTGTTAGATCAAGATACACGTGGTCGCTATTTGCCTTGACCATCTCCGAGATGATAGCTCTTGAAACAATATCCCTGGTGGCAAGTTCTGAATGAGGATGGTAATTCTTCATGAAGGCCTCTTTATTGATATTCCTCAAAATTGCGCCTTCTCCCCTCATCGCTTCACTTAACAAAAACTGAGGAGCAGAGGGAGCAAAAAGAACAGTAGGATGGAACTGGACAAATTCCATATCCTCAAGGATGGCACCGGTTCTGAACGCAATGGCCATTCCGTCCCCTGTAGCCACCGCGGGATTTGTAGTTCTTAAGAAAATCTGACCAGCGCCGCCCGTGGCAAGTATTGTGGCCTTTGCAAAGAAGGCAAAAACCTTTCTTCTCATCAACACGTAGGCCCCGTGACACTCGCCATCTTTCTCAATAAGATCTATAGTGAAGGCAAAGGGATATTCTGTGACTGTGGGAAATGAACGGACCTTATTCAACAAAACCCTTTCAAGCTCTTTCCCGGTAGAATCTCCGTGGGCATGGAGAATCCTTCTTCTTGAATGGGCAGCCTCCATTGTAAAGGCAAGCTTTGTTCCTTCTCTGTCAAACTCCGCTCCCCAGGAGATGAGTTCGAGTATCCTTCCGGGTCCCTCCTGGACAAGTATCTTTACAGCTTTCTCTCTACAGAGGCCATCACCGGCTTTAAGGGTATCTTCAAAGTGTATGCCCACTTCATCCTCGTCACTCAAGGCAACAGCGATCCCGCCCTGGGCGTACTCTGTACTGCTTTCTGCAGGTCTATCTTTTGTTACAACAAGAACATTTCCGTAAGGTGCAAGCTCGATGGCAGCCCTGAGACCAGCAACACCACTCCCTATGATGAGGAAATCCACTGTTTCTTTTTCCACTGGAAAGCTCCTTTATAATCTGAGCATAGAGAATCTTTTTTAGATTGCTCCGATACTATCGCCCGACGAATGGCACGTGAAGTGCCATATGATAAAAATTATATTATATGAAGCATAAAGGATGGGACTTTAGAAATCAAGCCTTGCCAAAAATACCTAAATCTATTATGATAAAAATGTTTTATCAATTTAGGAGGAAAGAGATTGAAGGAAGGAATTCATCCGGTCTATAAAGAGGCTACAGTAGTGTGCGCCTGTGGTGAGACATTCGTAACAAGGTCAACAAAGCCAAAGATACATGTTGATATCTGTTCAAAGTGTCATCCTTTCTTTACGGGGAAACAGAAGATTGTTGACGCTGAGGGAAGGGTAGAGAAGTTTAAGAAAAAGTATACAAAGTCTAAACAGACTCAACCCGAGAAGTAGATACCTTTGAAGATAAAGTCGTTAGTGACCCTTTAGGGACTAACGGCTTTTTTTTGGATAATTCAGATGAAAGACATAGGTGGACAGGCCGTTATTGAAGGTGTAATGATGAAGGCGCGGAAAGGCTGGACGGTAGCGGTTAGAGGCCCGGAGGGAAATATTCACGTAAAAAGGGAGTTACTTAAGGAACTTCCAAAGGTTTTCAGGTTCCCTATTATGAGAGGAATTATGGCACTCTACCATGCCCTGTCTATTGGCATAAAGGCTATAGAATTTTCTGCAAGCACGGCCTATGGGCAGGAAGAGAGGAAACGGTTAAGTTCCGGTACAGTCGCCTTCACCATAGGGCTTTCCATAATCCTCGGTATAATTCTTTTTATACTTCTGCCGTTATATGCGACAAAACTCTTGGGAGGAATATTCATATCTATCTCTGAAAGTTCTTTTCTGTTCAACCTTGTCGATGGCATTGTGAGGATATTTTTTTTCCTTACTTACATAGTTTTAGTTGGCCTCTGGAAAGAGATGAGACGCATCTTTGAATATCACGGCGCTGAGCATAAAGTGATCCATACCTTTGAAAATGAAAGGGAGCTAACAGTAAAAAATGTGAAGGACTTTAGTCCGTTACATCCTCGTTGCGGCACGAGTTTTCTTCTCATAGTTATGATTGTCAGCATATTCACTTTTTCCCTTATCCCAAAGGAATGGTCATTTATTCATAAATTTCTTTGGAGACTTATCCTTGTGCCTCTGATAGCGGGGCTCTCCTTTGAATTTTTAAGGGTATCGGCAAGAATGAAGAGTAACTTCCTGGTGAGTGTATTGATATTGCCAGGGCTGTTGCTTCAGAAACTCACAACAAGGGAACCAGACGATGGGCAGATTGAGGTTGCCATAAAGGCGCTTGAGGAGGTGCTTAGAATAGAGGAGTCAAATGCTTGATAAACTCAGGGCAATAGAAAATAAGTATGAAGAATTGACAAAGCTTCTGACAGATCCGGAGGTACTATCAAATCCTGCTGAACTCCAGAAGTATTCAAAGGAACAGGCTGAATTACACCCCCTTGTCGAGAAAATAAGGGAGTATTCCAAACTACTCTCTGATATAGAAGGTGCCGGGGAGCTTTTGGAAAGTGGCGATAGTGACTTGCGCGAGCTCGCACAGATCGAACTTGGTGAACTAAAGGAAAAAAAGTCGAGGATAGAAGAAGAGCTCAAGATTATGCTCCTTCCGAGGGACCCTCGCGACGAGAAAAATGTGATCCTTGAGATAAGGGCAGGAACCGGGGGAGAAGAGGCTGCACTCTTCGCTGCAGAACTATTCAGGATGTATTTGAAATATGCTGAGCGTAAAAGATGGAGGGTGGAAATGATAGATATGAATTCCACCGGCCTTGGAGGCATTAAAGAAGTGATTGTTTCAATTCAAGGAAAAGGCGCTTACAGCAGGCTCAAGTACGAAAGCGGCGTGCACAGGGTTCAGCGCGTGCCTGTCACAGATGCCTCCGGAAGAATTCATACCTCTGCTGCAACTGTTGCTGTACTTCCCGAGGCAGAGGAGGTTGATATCAAGGTAGATGAAAAGGACCTCAGGATAGACACCTTCTGTGCTTCGGGACCGGGCGGCCAGGGAGTCAATACGACCTATTCTGCCGTGAGGATTGTCCACATTCCAACAGGCCTCATCGTGCAATGCCAGGATGAACGTTCTCAGATTAAAAATAAAGAAAAGGCAATGAAGGTTTTGCGCTCGAGGCTTTATGAGATAGAGATGGAAAAGGCAGAAAAAGAGAGGGCCCTGGAAAGAAGGACGATGGTTGGCACTGGTGACAGAAGTGAAAAGATAAGGACCTACAATTTCCCCCAGAACCGGGTTACCGACCACAGGATAGGCCTTTCGGTCCACAGACTCGAGCAGGTACTCGAAGGCGAAATCGATGCGATAATAGACAGCCTGATCGCACATTATCGGGCTGAGAGAATTAAAGTACTGTGATCGAGAGATTACCAAGTTGATTATAGCTTCAATAAGGTCAATCCTGATATGGGGTCAAATTCTCTTTGAGCATTGATTCCTTCTATTTCCAGAATAATAGCCTCAAGAACAAGAAATGTCTCCGCTATTTCCCTGAGGCAACCAACCCTGACAAAATCTTTCTTTCCGAAGGCACCGTGGAAATGAACCTTTGGTTCATCTTTTTCCCAGAATATGGTACCAAGACCTAAAATCTCGTGACTTTCCTTCATTTCTCTCCAGATTGGCTTTGGAGGCAGCTCTTCCTTTTCAGGACCGACTACGATCCTGCCCTTCCTTAATCCACCGATAAGATTGAATACGGCATCCCTTATATTCTCTTTCTTCGCTATGTTCACTATATTTCCAAGAACATCCTCTCCGTCTTCAAATCTTGCTACAATGACCCATCCGGTCTTTCCAATCTGATATTTCATTTTGTCTCCTGAAAATATTTATTGAGCCTCTTTATTGCCAATAATAATCTCCTTTGAGAGGGCCGCCATCCTTAAAAGCAGCTTTTATCATCTGCCCTAAATCAGTCCATCCCTTGTACGTTGATATCTGGATCAGGCTTGCAGGGAAAAGACCTATCTCTTCTGCTATAACTACTCTATAACCATAGATCATTTGTTTTATTTTAACAGATCAGAAATTTGTTGGAGATTTATCGTGAAGTTATAGAGGGTGATTAAATTTTAGGAGTTTTACAAGAGGTAATAGAAAAAGTATGATATACCCGATGCATTTTTTAGAAGATGGAATGGAAAGATCAATAAAGCTCATAATATTCGACCTTGATGGTACCTTAATCGATTCGAGAATAGATATCACAAGGGCCCTCAATTATTCCCTGGAACCCTATGGTTTTGGTTCTTTTAAAGTGGAGAACGTAACGAAAATGGTTGGAGAGGGAATCACAAGACTTGTAGAAAAGATTCTCGGCGAAACGCACGGTAATATTAAAGACGATGTTCTGAACAGATTCCTTGATTACTATTCCGAGCATCTTACTGACTATACTACCCTGTTTCCGGGAGTACGGGAGACACTCGCTATACTTAATGAACAGAAAAAGGCTGTCATATCTAATAAAAGGGAACATCTTTCCAAAAAAGTCCTTGAGCAACTGGGCATAGGTCAGTATTTTGATGTCGTTCTGGGAAGCGACAGTGTTGAGGAGAGAAAGCCCTCCCCTGCTCCTGTTAGGAAGGTTCTGGAAATCTCAGGGACAATACCTGAAGAGGCTGTGATGGTTGGAGATAGCGACCTCGACATAGAGGCCGGGAAGAGGGCAGGGGTCAGAACGGTCGGTGTGGCCTATGGCTACAGACCGATCGAGGCCCTGAAGGATGCTGATTATATGATCTATAGGGATCTCAGAGAGTTGATACCCATAGTGAAAAGGATCGGTTAAAAAGCTTGCCGCTACGCACCCTATGGCGATTCAACCCACGCCCCTGCGCGAGGGCGACTCCCAAAGAGCAATAAATTTTTTGCAGGACGTGGTAATGGGAGAACTTCAGCCTTCAGTCTCTACGTGTCGTAGATAGCCTAAACAGTTGAGTATTGGGTTGTCAGCAGGTTGGTTTCGTTATTTTCTTATTTACTCATCTTTCCTGTCTTGAATTTTTTTACCCTTGAATCGGCAAGCTCACGAAAACGCATCGCCATTTTGGGCCCTTTGGCCTCTTCTTCGTGTTTAAAGAAAACAAAAGCCCTCTTCCATTTTTGCGAAAGGATTCTTTCCATCCATTGCGATAGATCGGCATCCGTATAATCGGAACGGCGCAGGCGCAGGTACCCCCATGGCGCCGTACTGATGATCTCATTTGCCGGATTCTCATCAGTATCCATGATGCACAGGCTGCATCCCCTTTCACGAAGGAGGTCCAGAATTTCAACATCGAGCCATGATGGGCTGCGAAACTCGAATGCGCAGGACATATTGCCGGGAATCAGATCGAGAAAATCTTTTAGAGTAGGACGGTCCGAATGAAAACTCCCGGGAAACTGAAAAAGGACAGGCCCCAGTTTCCTGCCAAGAACTGACAGGATCCTCAAAAAATACTCGGTCTCAGCGCCCACATTTTTCAACTGCTTCAGATGCGTTATGACCTGAGGCGCTTTGATCGCGAAAACAAAATCACGGCCGCCCTGTTCTGCCCAGGATGCGAGGACGCCCTCTGTGGGCATGTGATAAAAAGTATTATTGATCTCTACAGTGTTAAAGTGTTCCGAATAGAAGCGAAGCATTTCCCTGGACGAGATCTTTTCAGGATAGAATTTTCCCTTCCATCCCTTGTACCCATACCCGCTTGTACCGACATAGATTTTCATATTTTACGGTCCTTCACGACGGCTCCTCAGGGGGGCAGTCGCAAGGACATCCCATTACTAAAAAAATTATCATCTGTGCAGGTTGAATAGTTTGTTATTCCGGTTTTTTTTACCTCGCCTTTAAACAGTTCCCATGTCCCTTTAATTTTAATCTACTTGAATGGATTCTTAATGACAATTCCTTTAATCTTATGCTTATCGGAAAGATCCTCAGAAAGAAGCGTACCCGCTTCTCCTGCGATAGCAGATGCTATGATTAAAGAATCCCAGAATGAGTATTTGCGCTCATTTTGAATATCAATAGACTCTAATATTATCTCACCGTTTATGATCACCGTTTTCCACTTTAAGAAGTCCTTTACTATCTCTTTTGCTGTAATGATGCTTAAAGGCTTAGCAATTTTACTAGTTACACTTACAAAGAATTCCTGAAGTACCTGGGTGCTTATAATGCCATTGCCGGTACCCCAAAGGTCTTTCATTATTTCTAAGGCTTTAGAATGTTTTTCTCCTGCAGAAGCATCATAGGCATAGACGATGATATTGGTATCTACAAATACCTTACCTTCTTTCATGAAGTTCTTCCCTTGAAATGGAAATCTTTCCTTTTGTTCCCATATCAAAGCCTTTTTCCATAAGTGCAATCTGCCTGTTCCTTGCCCTTTGATATCCTGTTTCTTCTTTCACTTTCTCTTCAAGGGTCTCACGCAAGAGATCGCTCAATGACTTATCTTTTTTTACAGCCAACGTCTTAGCTTTCCTTAAAAGGGCTTTAGGAAGCGATAAAGTTACATTCTGCCTTTCCATAAATACCTCCTTTCACCAAATCACACTATTATGTGTATCACATATTTACGTGATTTGTCAATCATTTTGATACCCAATAAGTTCCTCTATAATCTTGCAAAAATGGCATGCCATTACATATTATTATTTACGTAAGATGGACAAAGGCTTATTGAAAAAAATCTTGGCGGGTCTTTCGGACAAGAATATCAGATTCGAGGATATGAAGAAACTCATTATATCCCTTGGTTTTGATTGCCGGGTCAAGGGCGACCACCATATTTTCTCGAAGGAGGGCATTGCCGAAATCATCAATCTCCAGCCTCTCAGAGATGGAAAGGCAAAGCCGTATCAGGTAAA
Source organism: Nitrospirota bacterium (assembly GCA_040753575.1). Classification (GTDB taxonomy): domain Bacteria; phylum Nitrospirota; class Thermodesulfovibrionia; order Thermodesulfovibrionales; family SM23-35; genus JBFMEC01. The sequence goes on from JBFMEC010000037.1 coordinate 13,208, forward strand.
GCAGGTGCGAAACCTGATCTTAAAGTATAAACTTCACAAGGAGCAGGAAGATGTATAAATATGAGATTATCGTTTACTGGAGCGAAGAGGACGAGGCGTTTATTGCTGAAGTGCCGGAACTACCGGGGTGCATGGCTGACGGCGCAACCTATGAAGAGGCGATAAGGAGCGCCCAGGTGGTTATTTCGGAATGGATCGAAACCGCTAAAAAGCTTAACCGTGAAATCCCGAAACCGAAGGGCAAGCTGGCGTATGCCTGATGCTTGCCATCCATGCTGTGCCGCGAAATGCTCCGCGCTTCCGACCTTCTGCGCTTTTGATCTTCTGAAGAATGACAGTATGGAGTTGTCAGTAGCATAGGGACGATTGATTGGAGAAAAAGAGATGCAAAAAACAAGACCTGACCCTCTCTTCCTCTAACAGCTACATTTTGTGTTATCGGTGCCCTTGGTTTTTTAAATACCCTAAGAAACTGTAAGCAATCTATGTTTGCTGATAATTTTCAGGTAGCATTCAATAGAATTAAAAATGATTTAAAGCGAGATATATTTATTGCACTCATGGGTACTTTGATTTGTACATTAGCATTTGGATTTTACCCATCATCTATAAAAGTCCTTTATTGGCATTTAGAAGAAATTCAATTTTTTGTCCTTTACTGTGGCTTTGCAATATATATGCTTTGGAAAGAGGAGAAGGAGATGACAGGTTTACATAGTGATTTTGATCTTATCCGTAAAGATCCTTAAAAGAATAGACATTTTGAGGTAAAAGAGCTATGTACATCAACTACCGAAATGCTTAAAGAAACTTGCTAATCCTTAACTTGCATTAACCATTAGCAATGCAAATGATAAAACAAAATTTAAACAAGAATCCCTTGGATGAGGCCTTATGGCGTGTATTCCTTGATTCTTCAATTCTCCAGACGTTACAGGATTATGGAGAGTTCATCTATGATGGAGGAGAAATTGCACCGGACGAGAAAATTTGGTCAATCCCAGATGGCTTTACCAATATATCCGCACTTCGAGAAGTAGTAGCCATATGGTGGAGAGGATCATTTGAGTTAGCACTTTCTCATAATAGTCTTCAAGAAGTTTTGGATAGAGGTAAGCATGATTATTTACAATGGGCTCTTGAAATGCTCGATTACTGGGAAGGTTGCTTAGCTACTTGTAAAGATGCAAGCTCCCCTTTTTCAGGGCGAGGTAAAGTATTGGCAACAAAGATTGGGGATCGTCGTTTTGGCTACCTTAGCCAGAAAGATGCCAGACTAATCGAAGACGCTGTGCTTTTAGAATGTGATGTCTTTCTAACGATGGAGAAAAGATTACCTAAAAACGCTTCACACATTGAACGAGATTTAGGCATCAAAGTCCTTCAGCCTATTGACTATTTGAACTTGTTGAGGCTATGGCCTATATAACCTTATCGAAGTCCTCTTTAGCTCAATAAAAATAATATTTCAACTCGGCCACGCCACTTTAATCAAACTGTGGTAGAATTTATGTAAACTATGGTATACATTATTGAAGTAACCTACCCAAAATGGAGGTGGTTCAATGAATAAATGGTTAAAGGTTGGAGCAATCCTTATAGTTCTGATCCTCTTATTTATACCTACCATTATCGCTATGAAATATGTTGCTATATCACAAATTTATTCACATTATGTAGATTCTATTTCTAATCTTACAGGATTAAACAAATATCTGGTTAAGGCAGGGGTAGCCTTGATGCTCGTTCCCCTTTTAATAGGACTAAAGCTCTTTTTCTCCATTAATAAGAAACGCCGATATGTAGGGGCCTCAATTCTTGTAACCCTCCTCGCTTTATATAATCTTAGCCTTTACCATTTTACAAAAGATTTATACTTTACCATTTCAGAAGGAAAGGTCTTAAAATGGTATGCTAAAACACCAGAAGGTGTGAAATTTTATGACAAGGCAGGTGTTGACCCTGTCTATGGCATTCCCTTAAAGCCTGCGACACCTGAAGTAATACGAGAATTGAAGTTACTTCAAAAAGGCGATTTTAGACCCATCGATCCGACGACTGTCCAATTTTTCAATCCATTCACAGGGGAGCCACAGGTCTGGTATTACCAATATCCTGATGGAAGTTTGGAATTTTATGATAAAAAAGGATATCACCCTGTTACTGGAGAACTTCTAAAGCCTGCTACAAAACAGATTTATTTTGAATGGCAAGAAAAGTCTAAGTCAAAGCCTGTTTCGGGAAAATATCAAGAATATCCTGAAGGCAATAAAATAAGGAAAGAGCAACAGATTGCTATGGGACCGAGGCCACAGATAAATGAAAAAGAGAGAAGGCTACAAGAATTTAAATCCTTAATAAACTAGGTAACCAATATCCATCCAGGTAAGCAGAACATAGCAATAGTAATAGAATCCAGAAAGACTGAAAGTGGGTTTTCCCCTGAAAACTCACTTTATAATCTTTTAAAAACAGGGCGGGTCAACATAATTGTTAATCTTTTTAAGGAAGAACCGTTTAAAGCTAAAGGTTTCTTCAGAGAAATCTACGATGGAAATACAGAGCTTTTAAAGCAAGTAGATGCTCTAACAAGGATAGACAATCTAATTCTTGGAAGGCTTAACTACTCATTCCAAAAAGGAGCTGGAATTGATAGGGATTTAGTTTCTTGCAGTATCAATTTCTCTTACAAGATCATTAACAAAAAAACAGAAGTCGTTAAAAGCGATAGCATAAATGTTATCGGTCCGGGTTTTTCTGAAGATGCAGCATTGGAGAGGGGATTGGAAATGCTTACTGAGAAGTATTCTGGCAGGATATTTAAAACGGTTTTATAAGGAGGATTTTGCTATGCATAGATTATTTTTTACAATGTTTATTTTACTAACTTTTCTGCTATCACATTCTAATATTTCAATGGCTTATGAAAAGGAGATAAAAAGTATATCTTCAACTGTATCAGAGAGTATTGTTAAGTCAGGCAAAAAGACGATAGCGGTTGTCGATTTTACAGACCTTCAGGGTAATGTTACAGAGCTTGGAAGATTTCTTGCAGAGGAGCTTTCTGTAGACTTAACAACCACAGCCCAAGGTTTTGAGGTAATTGATAGAACCCACCTGAAAAATATCCTCGCTGAACATAAGCTTTCTATCTCAGGCCTTGTTGACCCAAACACAGTTAAAAAACTTGGTCAAATCGCAGGGGTTGATGCGATTATTACAGGCTCGGTTACTCCATTTGGAGATAGTATCAGGGCTACAGTCAAGGTCATAGCAACAGACACAGCGAAGATGATCGGTGCTGCTAAGGGAGACATAGCAAAGACAAAGGCGATTGAAGAGCTACTTGCAAGAGGGATAGAGTCTGCTCAGCCATTAGGTCAACAACCTTCTACTTCAGGTTATGTTCCTTCGACCAGCAGTCCAACATCAAAGAAGGTTGGGGATATAGTTGTAACTGTGAAAAAGATAAGAGTCTCAAAAGATCAAGTTGCTGTGACATTGGACTTTTTCAACCAAAAGGATACGAAACTTAAATTAGCTATCCCGTGGGATAGCGGCGATGACTATGATCCACAACTAATCGATGAAAAAGGTAATAGTTTTAGATACAAAAGTGGGCTTCCTAAACATCAACTTTTTTACGATAGAGGATTTAAAGAGCAAGACTGGTTAACTTTAAACCCTAAAGCAAATAATGATGCTGTTGTTCTCTTTGAAACAAGAGGCTTGACATATAGCAGAGATAGAATCGACATCAAGGATATAGGCCTTAGTTTTATTTTTTCTTTAAAATACACACTTGCCAAAATGAGTGGGATGACGGGATAAAGTTGGGTTGTCTTTGTAGAGATAATGCCATTAGTTGAGTGGGATTACAAGTTGCTCTCTCTGTAATCAGCGCAATAAGTAAGGTAAAGATATTTGATTCCGGAAAAACCTATAAAATTTTCTCAACATGCCCTTGATAATATGGCTGATAGAGGGGCATCAAAAGAGGAAGTTGAACTATCAATAAGGACAGGAGAATGTCTTCCTGCCAAGAAAGGCAGGTTATCCTTCCGTAAAAATTTTAGCTATAATGATACGTGGAAAGGCAAATTTTATCAGGCTAAACAGGTGATGCCCATCGTAGTTGAAGAACCTGATAGATTTGTGGTTGTGACTGTGTTTGTATTTTTTATTGGGGGTATGAAATGAAGATAAAATATGACCCAGAAGTAGATGCAGCCTATATATCCTTTAAAAAAGGCCCAACAGAGGTAACGACAATACGCCTAACAGAAGATATTGCTGTTGATCTTGGACCAAATGAGGAAATAGTAGGTATCGAGATTCTTGATGCATCTGAACATTTTGGCTTTAAAAAAGAAAAGCCAGAAATAGAACTTGAAAATATTAAAGTGGCATAAAGTTAGAGTCCGGTTTCGCATCATCCCATCAAGCAAGTGAGAACAGGGACTAAGAGGAGAATCCATGCCTTTCTGTAATCAATGTGGTAATGAGTATTCAATAGGTGAGGAGAGATGTTCTAAATGTGGCTTGGTGCTTCCAAAATTACCTCAACAATCACCTCCCGCAGAGGTTTTAGAACTTTCAAATCCTAAGCTTAAAAGGTTTGTTGCTGGTCTTATCGATATTTCAGTCGCCCTTGGAATATTTTTCGCTCTATTTTTCTCCAGAAGATTGATTATTGCCCTATTGTTAAGGCGAGGTTTTGCTCTTGTAATTCCCCACCTATATCTTTTGC
>JBFMEC010000038.1:0-17243 GCA_040753575.1 Nitrospirota bacterium
AAGATTGCCTTCTATAATTGCACTCTCTGATTGGTTTACGCGGCAACCCAATGTAAGGACTGAGACTTTCATTCTCTGATCTTTTCGCCCTTTGAATCCTTGACCCCTTGAATCCTGTCTAAAGGTTTTCCTTCGAGTGAATGAGGTCTTCCTTTTGTTATCTCCACATGAAGTAACGTTCCCCTTTCAACATCTATTTCTGGGATATTAACTATCTTGTTAGTCCTTGTCCTTCCAGTAATCTTCTTCTCATCGCTCTCACTCACTCCCTCAATGAGAACCTCCTGGATTGTTCCTTCAAGGGACCTGTTTCTCTGTGTCGTTATTTCGTCCTGGATCTTCAATATCTCAGTGAGCCTTTCAGATTTTACAGTTTCTGACAGATGAGCCGACATCGCCGCAGCTTTCGTGCCAGGCCGGGGAGAAAATTTGAAGACAAAGATACCATCAAACTCTATTTCCTTCAGCGCTTTTACAGTGAGCATATGGTCATCTTCCGTCTCGCCTGGAAACCCGGCTATTATGTCAGAGGTAATCGAAACACCCGGAATTTCCCTTCTCAGGTTTGAGACTTTTCTGAGATAATCCTCATATGTGTAACCTCTGTTCATGAGTTCTAATATTTTGCTTGAGCCTGATTGTAATGGAAGATGAATGTGCTCGCACACCTTTGACAAATCGGCCATTGCGGAAATAAGTTCGGCAGATAGGTCTCGTGGATGAGAGGTGACGAATCTGATCCTTTCTATTCCTCGTATCCGGTCAAGTTTTCTCAAGAGGCCGGGGAAATCGGTCTCACTTCTGTAGGAATTCACATTCTGTCCCAGAAGAGTAATCTCTTTATAACCTCTTTCAGAAAGTTCAGCGACTTCAGAGTAGATGTTATCACTTGGTCTTGATCTTTCCCAGCCCCTTGTATAAGGAACAACGCAGTAGCTGCAGAAATTGTTACAGCCATACATTATCGTCACCCAGGCTTTAACGCCCTCCCCTCTTTTTACCGGCAGGTCTGTTGTTGCTATCCCGGGATTATCATCGGTTGCAACAGGTGAGGCAGCCCTCGATAAAATGTCCGGGAGTTTGTGGATGTTCTGGGGTCCAAATATGAAATCCACATAAGGTGCTTTTCTGAGTATGTTTTTACCTTCCTGCTGGGCGATGCAGCCGGCGACAGCTATCTTAATCCCGGGTTTTCTTTTTTTGTAAGCCTTAGCCTTTCCAAGTTCGCTATAAAACTTCTGTTCAGCCTTCTGTCTGATACTGCAGGTATTGAATATAATGAGATCAGCCCCGCGTGGATCCGGCGATTGAGAATACCCTTCTTCTTGTAAAATTCCGAGCATTTTCTCGGAATCATGGACATTCATCTGACAGCCAAATGTGCGGATATAAACGGTCTTCAGCATTTTAAAATGCTAACATGTATTATTTAATCTGGCAAGATGACCGCCCTAACCCTGTCTTGCCCATTATGACTTTGCTTTATGTATTCTGAGGGGGGACGGTCCGATCTATAGTGATCTGCGTAAATAACTCTCAGCCACGGCAGGGGCATCGCTATTCAAGAACTCTTCATCGGTGAGGCCTGAAAGCTTCTTCAGTTTGGCCGTAGCCTCGTTTATAAAGCCAAGTGTCTATCTTCAATCAGCTTTATATTCAAATTCGAAATAACCATTTTCTATTGCCTCAAACATATCCCTCTCATTGAGTTTAAATATCTCTGTCTCATCTGATGCAAACGCCATTACCCTTTCCTCGTTTGAAGAAGTGGGGTCAGGTCTTGCAATATCACTTTTTATGCTTCTCTATAATCTCTATTCTATTTCCCTATTTTTTTAATAAAAACCCTTGCAGCCCGCTGCTATGAGACAGGCAAAAGGCTTTAGGGACTGTATTTACCAGAGGTTTCCAGAGAGGTGCCAGACCTCGTTTGTGACTCGCCTCACTTTCCTTGAAATATTAAACCCTGTAATCTATTATATAAATTATGGTTGGGACATTACTGAAAAAGGTATTCGGGACAAAGAATGAGCGCGAATTGAAAAGACTCTGGCCTATTGTGGAACAGGTCAATTCCCTGGAAAAGAATATAGCGAGCCTTTCTGATGCGCAGTTAAAGGATAAGACAGGAGAGCTTAAGAGAAGGCTTGAAACAGGCGAAACCCTCGACGATATCCTTCCCGAGGCCTTTGCGGTGGTTCGGGAGGTAGCCAGGCAGAGGCTTAAGATGAGACATTTTGATGTTCAGATACTTGGTGGTATCGTGCTTCATGAAGGCAAGATTGCAGAGATGAAGACAGGAGAGGGGAAAACACTTGTTGCCACCTTGCCTGTCTATCTTAATGCCCTCGAAGGCAGAGGAGTTCATGTCGTTACAGTCAATGACTATCTTGCAAAGAGGGATACCCAGTGGATGGGTCCGATATATAACTTTCTGGGACTAACAGTTGGGGTCATACAACATGATAGCTCCTTCATATATGATCCATCTCATTTTTCTTCTGATAAGAGGTTGGAATTTCTAAGACCCTGCTCAAGAAAAGAGGCCTATCTGGCAGACATAACTTACGGGACGAATAATGAATTTGGTTTTGATTACCTGAGAGACAACATGAAATATGAGATATCCGATTACTGCCAGAGAGAATTAAATTATGCCATAGTAGATGAGGTTGACAGCATTCTCGTAGACGAGGCAAGGACACCCCTCATAATATCGGGGCCTTCAGAGGAATCTACGGCCAAGTACTACAAAATAGACAAAATAATCCCAAGGCTTCAAAAAGATATCGATTACACGATTGATGAAAAGGCAAGGACCGCTATCTTAACGGAAGAAGGAAACATAAGGGTTGAAAGGTTGCTTGGTGCCGGCAATCTTTATGATCCGTCTAACATCGAACTGGTACACCATGTTCTTCAGGCACTGAAGGCACATGCACTTTTTAAGAGGGATGTTGATTATGTTGTCAAGGATGGGAATGTTATTATTGTGGATGAATTTACGGGAAGGCTGATGCCAGGAAGGCGCTGGTCCGATGGACTTCATCAAGCTATAGAGGCGAAGGAAGGCGTTAAAATTGAAAGTGAAAACCAGACCCTTGCAACAATTACATTTCAGAATTATTTCAGGATGTATAGTAAACTTGCTGGAATGACAGGAACGGCAGATACAGAGGCTGAAGAATTCGCCAGGATCTATAATCTTGAAGTGGTGATAATACCTACAAATCAGCCAATGATAAGGGTTGACCACCCCGATGTGATTTATAAGACTGAAAAGGGGAAATTTGATGCTGTCATAAAAGAAATAGAAGAGCTTCATAAGAAAGGCCAGCCTGCTCTTGTTGGTACCATCTCCATAGAAAAATCAGAAAAATTGAGCCAGATGTTGAAAAAAAAGGGTATTCCCCATTCAGTTCTTAATGCAAAATACCATGAAAGGGAAGCGGATATTATTACTCAAGCTGGGAGGAGCGGTGCTGTCACAATAGCAACAAATATGGCTGGTAGAGGAACTGACATAATACTTGGGGGAAATCCCGAGGGACTTGCCAGAGAATTCCTGGAGGGCAAAAAAAATTCTATAGAAGATGACCGGAAGGAGGCCTTTACAAAGGCTGAAGAAATATGCAGGAAAGACAGGGAAAAGGTGGTATCTCTCGAGGGTCTTCACATATTGGGTACCGAAAGGCATGAGGCAAGGAGGATAGACAATCAATTAAGAGGACGTTCAGGAAGGCAGGGAGATCCCGGTTCTTCAAGATTTTATCTCTCTCTCGAAGACGACCTTATGAGGATCTTCGGCTCTGACAGGATATCAGGACTAATGGGAAAGCTCGGAATGGATGAAGATATGCCGATAGAGAATAGGATGGTAACAAAGGCGATAGAGAATGCACAGAAGCGTGTCGAGGCACATAACTTTGATATCAGAAAACACCTTCTTGAATATGATGATGTCATGAATAAGCAAAGGGCAGAGATATATTCTTTCAGAAGAGAGATACTCTCCAGTGAAAATTTAGAGGATCGCATCCATAATATGATTGATGAGATTGTTGATGAGATGCTCAGCATTTATTGTCCTGAGGAGAAGCATAAAGAAGAATGGGATATGAAAGGACTTAAGGATGCGGTCTATGGAATATTTTTAGTTGTGTCCAATGTTACATCCATGGAGTTCAATTCTCTTCGGGATGCACTGAGTTCGGAAATAAAACTTGCCTATGAAAAGAAAGAGTCAGAAATCGGCAGTGAGATGATGAGGTATCTCGAAAAAGTGATTGTATTGCAGGTTGTTGATACCCAGTGGAAGGACCATCTACTTGCCATGGACCATCTGAAGGAAGGCATTGGACTCAGGGGATATGGCCAGAAAGATCCTTTGGTGGAATATAAAAAAGAGGCCTTTGATATGTTTGTGGGGATGACGGAGAGAATATCAACGGAGGTTTTGAGCAGGCTATTCAAAATACAGGTGCAGAGACAGGAAACGCTCAAAAGAGAACCCGTGAGACAGGGCAGATTTAATTACAACAGAGAAGGCGATGGTAGTTCCCAGGTACAGACAGTAAGACATGGCAGAAAGGTTGGAAGAAATGAACCATGTCCCTGCGGAAGTGGAAAGAAATTCAAGAAATGCTGTGGTATGAATGCCTAAGATATTCTTGATAGGCGATTTTGCTTCAAATAATAACTACGAAGATGAGTTGATATCAAATGGCTATAGTGTCAGTAAGTTCGAATCTTTAGATACGGCCCTGCCGATGCTAAATGAGACGATCGATTTAATCATAGTAGATCGAAAAAAAAATGTGGAGGGCTCCTTTAAAGAATTTCTAAAATCGACAAAAACTATCCCTAAAATTATAATTTCGGATACCCATTCCTTAAAGGGTCTTTTGCCTTTGATAAAAGAACCTCTCACTTACCCTCTTCACTCACCCACCATAAAAGAACTGGGATATTTTGTCAATAGATTGCTCAAGGAGAAAGATATACTTCTTGAAGGCAGGAGGCTCAAGAGTGATCTAACGTTAGCAAAACGCGAATTAAGCCTCTATAAAGAGGTGAGCAGAACCCTTACATCCTCCCTGGAATTCAATGAGATCCTTACCAAGATAATGAAAAAGGCAAAGGAAATGACCAATGCCGAATCCTGGTCGGTGCTCTTGGTGGATGAAGAGACGGGAGAACTTGTGTTTGAGAGAATAGAAGGGAAAAAGGTGAAAGATCTGCAGAAGCCCAGGATAAAGATTGGGGAAGGTGTCGCTGGCTGGGTTGCTCAGGAGGGTATCCCAGTTGTGGTACCTGATGTCTCAAAGGATGAAAGATTTTCAGCCAGGGTAAATGAAGGGATTAACCTAAAGACCAGGTCTCTGATGTGCGTGCCCATGAAAAGCAAGGGTCGGATTCTTGGAGTCGTAGAGGTTGTGAATAAAGTAACGGGTGAGCCTTTTACAAAGGATGATCTCGACTTGTTGATGAGTCTTGTCGGTCATGCGGCGATTGCGATAGAAAGGGCTTCGCTCTATCAGAAGATGCAAGAACTCGCTATTACCGATGATCTCACTCAGCTTTTCAACATGAGATATCTCAATAGAACTATCGATTTAGAGATTCAACGTTCAAGTAGATACGGCACATCTATTTCACTCATATTCATGGATATTGATTATTTCAAACATATAAATGACCGCTATGGTCATCTCGTGGGTAGTAAGGTTCTTGTTGAGATGGGACAGCTCCTTATCGGAAACCTGAGATCCGTTGACATTGTGGCGAGATATGGAGGGGATGAATTTGTCATCGTTCTTCCGCAAACACCGCCCCACCTGGCAGCCCAGATAGCGGAAAGGATAAGAAAGGCTGTGGAACATAATGTTTTTCTGAAAAGGGAAGGGTTTTCCCTTAAGGTTACCGCCAGTTTCGGCGTAGCCTCCTACCCAGAAAGTGCAAAATCCAAAGAAGAACTTATAAAACTTGCAGACGATGCAATGTACAGGGTGAAGCACGAGACGAGAAACGGAGTTTATGCTATAGTCTAGCAATAATGGCACTTTTTAATTACGCTACAAAAGAGATAACCATTAAGGTAGTTTATTACGGACCCGGTTTAAGCGGAAAGACGACTAATCTTCAATATCTTTATTCTATTCTTAATCCTAATGTAAGAGGAAAATTCTTATCCCTTTCTACAGAGGCCGACAGAACACTCTTTTTTGACTTCCTGCCGGTGGCATTGGGAAAGATTCAGGATTTTTCTATAAGATTCCAGCTCTACACGGTACCGGGGCAGGTAAGGTATAACGCGACGAGGCGACTTGTTCTGAAGGGTGCCGATGCAGTTGTCTTTGTGGCAGATTCCCAGCGTGAAATGAGAGAACAAAACTTAGAGAGTCTTAAAAATATGTATGAGAACCTTCTTTCTAACAATATTAATCCTGATGATATTCCTGTTATTCTGCAGTTTAACAAGAGGGATCTTTCCAACATTCTTACTATTGATGAGCTCAATCAAGATCTCAATGAAGACGGAAAATATGAATATCTGGAGGCAGCAGCCATAAATGGTACCGGAGTAGAAGATTCCTTTCAGCGTATAAAGAAGCTTGTAATTGATGATATTTCAAAGAAGCATAATCTTGAGATACAGTCTGTAGAGGTTGTTGAAACAACCGGGGTGAAAGTAGCTCAAAAAATGGAAATAGGAAATCCCGTGGCTGAGAAATCCTTGACAACGGGAGAGGGGCGATCAACGGTCTTTGAAAATCCCCGGATGGAAAGGACATATAAAATGCCTGAATTAAAGAAGGAATCACTCAAAACAGCCTCACCTCTTATTACTGCAGAAAAACTGGATATCCTAATCAACAGCTTTAAGGAAATCTCACAGACATTGAAAGAGATTAAAAATTTGGTTTCGAATCTCCATTATGAAATTAAAGATACAAAGAAAGAGCAAAAAGAATCAAATGTTTTGCTCAAGGATATAAGGAACAATTTTGAAAAGCTAAAAACGAAGAGAAGATGGTTCAGGTTCTAATATTTACATTTCTCTAATGTTCTTATGAGAGCCTCTGCCTTCTTGAGTGTTTCATAATATTCCCTTTCGGGTTCTGAGTCGGCAACAATACCAGCACCCACCTGCACATAGGCGATATTTTTTTTTATAACAAATGTTCTTATTATTATATTTAAATCCATATTTCCTGAAAAACCGATGTAGCCTATTGAACCGGTATAGGGTCCGCGTTGAACCTGTTCGAGTTCATCTATGATCTCCATACACCTTACCTTTGGAACTCCCGTTATGGTTCCTCCTGGGAAAGCAGCCTTTATTGCGTCAAAACAGTCTTTCCCGTCAGCGAGGTTTCCCTTTATGTTTGAGACTATATGAATAACATGAGAATAATCCTCGGTGATCATAAGTTCATCAACATGAACTGTGCCATAGTCTGAAACCCTTCCAAGATCATTCCTTTCAAGATCTATCAACATAACATGTTCAGCCCTCTCCTTCTCATTCAAGAGGAGCTCTGTACGCATCATCTCGTCCTCCTCTGTGTTCTTTCCCCGTGGTCGTGTACCCGCAATGGGCCTCGTTTCAATAATTCTGCCCTTCACTCTTATGAGTCTTTCAGGAGAGGAACTCACTATCTGATAATTTCCGAAATCTACGAATGCTGCGAAAGGAGAGGGATTAATAGATCTCAATATTTTGTAAAGGCTCCATGGTCTTACTTTTCCAACATTCGCCGAGACCCTCTGCGCCATGTTTGCCTGAAAGATGTCTCCGGCTGCAATATACTCCTTTACCTTCTTTACAATATCCATGTACTCTTTCTTTTTCATCTCATAGATGATCTCTATCCTTTTTATGGATTCTGTGCTCTGTATTTCGGATTTAGGATTTTCACTTAATTTGCAACCTGTAACTTTCTTCAGTATTCTTTCGATCTCATACTTTGCTTTCTCATATTCCACAGACCAATCAAGAATTTTTGAATTTTCAGCCTCTATAATATTTCTTGCACCGGGGCAGACTATAATCCAGCACCTTTTGTCCAGATGATCAAAGACAATCAGTCTGTCAATCATCAAGAAATGCGCTTCGGGCAGATTAAGGTCATCTAAGGAATTCCGAGGGAGTTTTTCGAGGTATTTGGCAAAATCATAACTAAGAATGCCTACGGCACCACCCTGGAAGGGGGGAAGATGCTCAAAAGGCTTTTGTTTGTAAGAGCCGACAAGTTCCTTTAGCACGTTAAGTGGTCTTCCCGATGATATAGTCTTTTTACTTGAAAATATCTTTTCCTTTTTGTCATTCCTGCCCCGCGTCAAAGTGCGGGATAAACTCCGGCAGAAATCCATACCTTTATTTCTGGATTCCCGCGTACGCGGGAATGACGTAATAAATTTCGGTTCTCTAAGGGTTTCCTCTGCAGTAGCAATCTCAATAAGGCCATCTTTTAATTTGAATATTAAATAAGGATCGAATCCGAAGAAGGAATATCGTGCTATCTTCTCCGGGCCCTTTACGCTTTCCAGAAGAAAGCTGTTCTTAGAGGCAAAAAACTCGTAGACCAAAAATGGAGGTAGATATGGTATCTCTTTATAAAGAGGTGAGATTTCCCCATCGTCATTTATGAGATCCGGAAATTTCCTTTTAGTCGATGAAATCATGGAATACTTCCTTGAAGATAATAACCATGAAGAATAGTGCCTTCCTTTTGCCTTTTCTAGGCGGCGAGTATCTCGAGGGTTATCAATTCAATAGCCTTAAAGGGATCATCCTGCTTCAAGATAGCCCTACCCATGACAAGATAATCCGCACCTTCCCTTACAGCCTCCCCTGGGGTCATAGTTCTTCTCTGGTCATCGGGTGGCGTCCAGGAAGGTCTAATACCAGGGGTTATTACTAGAAATCCTTTTCCACAGTGGCTTTTTATTGTTGCAACCTCCATTGCGGATGCTATGACTCCATCCAGACCGGCCTTGAGGGCAAGGCATGAGAGATGCCTGACATGCGTCTTCAGGCTGTGCCTGATTCCGAGTTCCTCCCTGAGAATCTCCTTAGAGATGCTTGTAAGGACTGTAACGCCAAAAATTTTTGGTCTTTCTATATTCTCTTTAAGACACAACTCGGCGATACTTTCCTTACATCTCTTCATCATCTCAAAGCCACCTGATGCATGTACGTTAAGCATGTGTATTCCGAGTTTTATTGCCACAAGAGCGGCCCTGGAAACAGTATTTGGTATGTCATGGAACTTCAGATCAAGAAAGACCTTTTTGCCCCTTCTATTTATTTCTTCAACTATTTTGGGACCGGAGGACGTGAAGAGTTCGAGACCAACCTTGAAGATTTCTATATGCTCTTTAAATTTTTCGACCAGTTCAATTGCACGAGCGGCTTCTGATACGTCAAGAGCAAGTATCAATCTTTCCGATGCTGACATTCTCTCTTCAATATTTACTTTATCTTTGCAAAGGTTATCCCTTTTTGAGTCTGGTATTTACCGGTCTTGTCAGCATAGGATGTCTCACATGTCTCAGAGCTCTCTAAGAAAATTAGTTGAGCGATGCCTTCATTGGAATATATTCTTGCTGGAAGAGGTGAGGTATTTGATATCTCTATTGTCACATAACCTTCCCATTCGGGTTCAAGAGGTGTTATGTTAATTATAATTCCGCATCTCGCATAGGTTGACTTTCCAAGGCATATTACTAATATCTCCCGAGGAATCCTGAAATATTCCACTGAGCGACCAAGTACAAATGAGTTTTGGGGGACCGTGCATATGTTTCCTTTAAAGTCAATAAAACTATTAGGGTTCAACATCTTAGGGTCAACGATATTGCTGTTTAAGTCTGTAAAAATCTTGAATTCATCGGCGATCCTCATATCGTAGCCATAAGAACTAACACCATAGGAGATAACTCCTTCACCAATCTGCTTTTCGCTGAAGGGCTCGATCATTCCCTTTGCTGCCATTTCTCTTATCCAGCGGTCATTTTTAAGCATCCTGAAAATTCTCTGTTTTTAAGTGTTCAGTAAGATGGTAAAAAAGATTAACACAAAGGAATGAGACATGACAAGCTTGGACACAGACTCGGACATTTTGAATTAATGAAAAGAAGGTATTAACATACTGATGCGAGCTAAATTGATATGCTAGTTTATTCTATTTTTCCTCAGTCGCTTCTAAGTATATCTTGAAGTATCCAAGAGTCTCTTGTGCTACATCCTCCTGAAGTTTCTGGATTGCAAAACCGGCATGTACAATTACAAAATCACCAATTTTTACGTTATCCTCCAGAAGGATAAGACTTATTTCGCGCTGTGCACCAAGAACATCGATGATCGCCCTGGAATCCTCGATTCGTATTATCTTAGAGGGAATAGCAAGACACATTTTTAACCTCCTTCAGATATATTATTATCAATCTATTATCAGGTTGTCAATCATCTTAACGAGCTATCTCGGTTTCTCCAAGGTTGCTTACCTTGACTAAAATTCGATTTTTCTGTTAGTTTAACTAATTAAATATAGGGGGCATTTATGACGAAGAGACAGAGTACTAAGGTTACTAAAAAGTCAAAGAAAGAAAAGGCAGCTCCACTCTCTCCTAGAGAGAAAAAGATACAGGAGATAAAGAAAAGACTTATTGTCCAAAAAGAGGCACTCCTTGCCGAGGCTGAGGAGGCACTTCATAATCTTCCTGGCCAGACCTCCTTTCCTGACCTCGGTGACCAGGCGTCAGCCGAAACAGACAGAAGTTTCATGCTCAGGCTAAGAGGAAGGGAGCGTAAACTTTTGAAGAAGATCGATGACGCCATTGAGAGGATAGAGCAAGGCATCTTCGGTATATGTGAGAAGTGTGAAGAGGAAATAGACATAAGGAGACTTGAGGCAAGACATGTCACGACGTTGTGTATAGATTGTAAGATTCAGCAGGAAGAGGAAGAAAAACTCAGGGAGGCGTAGCTTATCCCCTCAACCTTAGACCAAACCTGTCTCGCAGGGTGTCACCCACTATATTAAAGCATAGAGCAGTTAAAGCTATCATTAATCCCGGGAAAAGCACCATCCAGGGCGAAGTTGAGATGTAGGCCCTGTTGGCACTCACCATAGAACCCCATGTCGCCGTCGGCGGCTGGGCTCCCAATCCAAGAAAACTCAGTGATGCCTCTGTGAGAATATACCCACCAAGTTTCAGCCCCATCATGATGAAGGTTAAAGGAATACAATGTGGTAAAAGATGTATAAACAAAATTCTCAGGTCACTGCATCCCAAAGCCTTCGCCGCTTCCACAAAGGGTGCTTCTTTCAGAGTTAACAAATATCCCCTTATAAGTCTTGAGAATGATGCCCATCCAACGGCGGTTATTGCGATTATCACAGTATAAATCCCGGTGGGAAGTACTATTGAGACACCAATGGCAAGAAGGAGTGCCGGAAAAGAAAGTACTAAGTCAACCAAGGCCATAATGGCTGTGTCAATCTTACCCCCGAAATAACCTGAACAAAGACCGACGATAAGCCCTATTCCCATAGAAAAGAATGCCGCAATTATAGCAATGCCGATGGAGATTCTACCTCCATAAAGTACCCTCGAGAAAATATCCCTGCCCTTATTATCTGTCCCGAAGGGATGTTTTAGACTGGGAGATTCTTTTATGCTCTCAAGATCAATCCTGTCTGGATCATACTGTGATATGATGGGCGCAGAAAAGGATAGCAATGATATTAATAGTAGTATCGCTAAGGAGACCTTACCTGCTGCCTTCATGTAACCTTACTCTCGGATCGAGATAATGGTAGATTAAATCAACAAGCAGATTGACAAGGACGAAAATAACAGTTCCAACTATGATACATCCCATTATTACAGGATAGTCCCGCTTTATTATTCCCTCCATGGTAAATCTTCCGATACCATCCCATCCAAATATTGTTTCTGTCAGGACAGCCCCGTTTAGATAACTTCCAAAATCAAGTCCTATGACGGTCACTATGGGAATGAGAGCATTTTTAAGTATGTGTATAGAGTTGATTTTGAATTCTGCGATACCTTTGGCTTTTGCCGTTGTAACGAAGGGCATATCAAGGATTTCTATCAATGTAGTCCTTGTGACTCTCGTCAGGGTTGCAAGAGCAGGCAAGGAAAGGGTTAAAGAAGGAAGAATTAAAAATCTTATTTCCCCTGTACCCGATGGTGGAAAGAGTTTAAGCTTCAGGCTTAGGAGAAGCATTATTAAAAGGCCACTCCAGAAAACGGGAATACTCAGACCCGTCACTGAGAACGATGATATTAACCTGTCTGCGATAGTATCTCGTTTGTAAGCAGAGACGAAACCTAAAACCAGGCCGAGGGGGATCGCAATGATCATGGCGCCCAGCGCAAGTCTCAATGTATTAGGGAATTTTAGAAGAAGATCCCCCAGCACCTTTCTATTCGTATAGTAAGAACGGCCAAATTCACCTTTAATCAATAAGCCGATATAACCAAAGTACTGACTTAAAACGTCTTTGTCTGCTCCGATTTCCTTTCTTATCTTTTCGATAACCTCTGGCTGTGCCCTCTCTCCTACCATGCTTAAGACTGGATCACCCGGGAGTGCCTTTGTGAGTGTGAATGTAAGGAGTGTAATCCCAAATAATAGCGGGATGAATAGAAGAAGTTTTTTTAAGAGATATTCCTTAATTTTGCCTCCAGATTATTCTTGCTATCCTCATACTTCCTGTAAAGTATATCCCAGAATGCCCCCCTGTATCCTTCTTTTGTAATGGCTTCAGTCAGAATCTCATTTGCATTATAGTTATAGTTTTTTTCAGATTGTTCTCTCGAATTAAAGAAGAAGATTTCATCTCCCTCTACCATTTTGGAAATTAATCTGTCTATATCAGACAAAATCTTCGGTTCTATGAAGAATGCAGGCAGAAAAAGATTTTCAGAGAAGGCGTATCCTGATCTTTTCAGGAAATTATGAAATTCCGTGTTTGGATATATCCTGATACCATAGGAAACCCCTACCCTGGTCGGTTCAACTGACTTCATATCTTCAAATAATTTTCTCATTGTGTCGAGGGTTTCACCCGGGGCACCAAGAAGAAGGTCTAACATTACCCTTATACCTGCCTTTCTACAGGCATTCACCGCCTTTCTTATATCTTTAAGTCTGTGTCTTCTCCTGTAAAATTTTAGAATTTCATCATCTGTATGATCGACACCAAAGTTTATACCTTCACAACCTGCTTTCTTCATGATCTCAGCAAGTTCTTCATCAAATCCGTCTACAACGCAATAGGCATACCAGTGGAGATGTTCTCCATATCCCCTTTCAATTATTCTTTCGCATATGTCAATGACATGTTCTCTTACAAAGTTGAACTCGCAATCGCAGGTATGAAAATGGTCTATCCCCATATACAGAAGTTGTTCGAATTCGTCAATAATAGATTGAGGATTCCTTAATCTTATCTTTCTTCCTTTAGCTATTGGATCGGCACAATAGATACAATCCCGGTTGCATCCCCTTGATGTTTCAATACCAACCATACCACCGTTATGGAAATAAAACCTGTTATCAATAAATCCTCTTCTCGGGAAAAAGTCCTTGAGATTAAAATAACCGGATCTTCCCATTCTCTTACTGAAAACAATATTAGGTATTTCTTGAAGGACACATCTTCCAGTGTTTTGTGAAAGTCCAAGCAATCCTTCCTCGCCATCGCCATATATCCCTATATCTGCCCCGGTAAATGAAAGGACATCAAGCGGCATTGTGGAAAATCCGACACCGCCGAGCACGACCATTGTTTTAGGAAGTACGGTTTTTATTCGGTAAACAAGGGCCTTTATGTCATGCAGGAATGATTCTTGAGTGGCAAAACAACTGTCATCTATGTTTCTGACAGATATACCGGTTACATCGGGTCCATAATTTTTCAATATCTCCGTTAAATAATCTTCATCCTGGATATTCATGTCAAATATTTCTACTTCAACCCCTCTCTCTTTCAAGAATGAAGCGAGATATTCAATACCCAGCGGAGCAACGGGTGGTTTTACGGTATTTGGATTTATCAGCAGATATTTTGTCATTTTTTTAATAATAACACTATCGGGGATGTTCTCTTCTATACTTTCCGGGCATTTCTTTAAGTCCCTCATCTCCCCACAGGCCCAAACGCTTTTCCCTGGCAATTCGCTGTCCCTGTCTCAATAAATCAGCATACTTGATATTCGGCGGGAGTGTAAAGAGCATTGCGTAACCGTCTTTCAGCATCTCCAGATTTATCAGTCTTTTATCGGTGGTCCACAAATATCCAAGGAGCCTGTCATATTTATCTATCTTTTCCAGATCAAACTCAAGGATCACCATCCTGCCTGAACGGGCAAGTATTTCTTCGAGATGCCTCTTTGCCTTTTTACCCCAGGGTCTCTGGCCGAGTTCCGGTGCATCTATACCGATCAGTCTAACACTCTCCTTCTTTCTGTCAACCAGAATGGTCACGGTATCGCCGTCATTTACTTCCAGGACTCTTACATACAAGGAATTTGTTTTCTGAAGACCGGAGATACTGACAGAAAAGAATACTACCAGTACGGAAATTACGAGGGCTGCAAAGAGTTTTAAATGTCTCATCTAAAGTGACATTCCGGTCCCTTTATCCATGCTATAGACAGGATAGATTTTATAGTTCTTCACCCATGGCTGTCTGATTGCAAAGTCCGTTCTGTGCCATAAGAAGATCCAAGGTACCTCTTCAACAATTATCTCCTCGGCCTGCCTGTAATAGAACTTGCTCACTTCAGGGTCAAGGCCATACTGGCCTTTCTCTATCAGAGAATCTACAGTCAAATTGGTGTACCTCGTTCTGTTTCCAGGCGGTCCGTGATTGGAGGAATGGAAGAGGGGAAAGAGGAAATTTTCAGGATCGGGATAATCAGCCCACCAGCTCAGGTAAAACATTTCTGGTTCACCTTTATTTATGGCTTCCTTATAAGCACTCCATTCGAGTTGTCTTATTCGTACGTCCAGGCCAGCAGCCTTGAGATAGGATTGAATAACCTCTGCTATATCTGTGACTTCCTGGTCTGCTGTTATATAGAAATTTATTGTAATGCCCTTTAACCCTTCCTTTGTAAGCAGTTCCTTTGCTATCTCTGGATTGTATTCATAATGAGATGGCATATTCCATTTTCTCAAAATATCGGGTACAGGCCCCGATGCTAATCTCCCACGTCTTTCGTAAATGGTATTTAGTATCCTTTCCTTGTCAATTGCATAGTTTATAGCCCTTCTCGCATTGATACTACTGAAAGGTGGCTTTGAACAATTCAGACCGAGATAATAGGTATTCAGTCCCTTTATAGAGGAAATGTAAGGTTGTTTTTTGGGATCATTCCTGTATCTTGAATATTCTGACGCCGGTATGGTCATCACATCGAGGTTCCCGAGTTCAAATTCCGTTACGGCTGTCAGATCCTCAGGTATTATCCTGTAAATTATTCCTCTCACCTTTGCAGGGCCATCAAAGTAATTCGCGCTCCTATCGAGCCTTAGCTCTCTATTTGGCAACCATTCCCTTAGTGCAAAAGGACCGCTACCGGCGGGATGGCTCGAAAAGTCAGGTCCCCATTTATCAACTTCCTCCTTTGGAATGACATATGCGGCAGTCATGGTAAGAAGGCTCAGAAAGGGAGAAAAGGGTTTTTTAAGGCGTATCTTGAGTGTATAGTCATCAATTACTTTTATACCTTCTATGTTCACCGCCCTACCCTTTGCAAATTCTGGAGCGCCAAGAATTTTCTCGAAGACCCAAGTATTAGGAGATCTGTTTTTTGGATCCAAAATTCTTTTAAAGGAATACTTAAAGTCTTCTGCTTTAACTTCCCGATTATTCGAGAAATATACGCCTTGTCTTAGATAGAAAGTATAGGTGAGTCCGTCTCTGGAAATTTTCCATTTTTCTGCAATGTCGGGCTGTATGCTCAGGTCATCACCCAATCTCACCAGTCCATTGAACAATTTTGCTGCTATCGAACCGCCTGTGACGTCAACAATAAGAGCGGGATCAAGGGTGGTCGGGTTCGCGTTGAGCCTGTAATAGATATAGTCCTCAATGCGATTCTCTGACGAACAGGAAGAAAGAAGTGTTAATGTAAAGCAGATGATCAGTAAGACACGGAGACTGTTCAACTTTTTTTGGAACCTAACATTGCAAATTTATTTTTCCTGATGCTTTCACAAAAGAGCCGAATAAGTCCAAAGAAAGGCTATCCATAAGACGTTCTGGATGCCATTGGACACCGATAAAGAAGGGATAATCTTCCATATCAAGGGCCTCGACAATTTTATCTGAGGAAAAAGCAAAGACCTTCAGGCCAGTACCAAGATTTTTAACTGCCTGATGATGAGTGCTATTTACAGAAAACTCACCTTTTTTGAGAAACCTGTTTTCTGTTATGAGGATTATATGATTACCGCTTCGATGATTGATTTCTTCTGGCAACTCTGAATTTATGTCCTGGTACAATGTCCCTCCAAAGGCAACATTTATTAATTGCATCCCGTAACAGATGCCAAGTACTGGCTTTTTAAGGTGCACCACTTCCTTAAGCAAAGAAAATTCAAAGTCGCTTCTTTTTCTTGAGACGGGTTTAACAGCGGGCATTATTGGCTCATTGTAGTAGGACGGATCAAGGTCAGCTCCCCCCGGGATAAGGAGCCCATCGATTTTTCTCGCATAAGTTGCGGCATTGTCAGCAGGAGGTATTAATACCGGAATGCCACCTGCCCTCACTATGGCCTCAGGATATTTTTCCTTGAGCCTTAGATACTCGTTATCTATATCCACTGTTATGCCAATTATTGGGCTTCTCGTGTTTAAAATGCGAATGTCAAATATTTTAATTTAACCTCAAAAATGCATTAATATAATACGGATATTATGAAAAATTTTATTTTTTCGATACCTTAGTGTACCTCTAATTGATGGTATTCGGAATATTTTTGTGTTACAACAAAATGAGATATTTTCAATAACTTCATCGAGTTAAATAAAATTTTGAGCAATGTCCGTATTATTGGATTACTAAGTCGGCCATAAGTAAGAATACATTCCGTCATTCCTGCGAAGGCAGGAATCCAGAAAAAATACTGGATTCCGGGCCAAGCCCGGAATGAGTGCGCCTGGAAGCGTGCATGGCCAGAGGGGTGAAAGTCC
>JBFMEC010000039.1:0-16578 GCA_040753575.1 Nitrospirota bacterium
CGCTATCTTGATGCTGGTTTTGACCTTATCCTTTGTCTCTTCCATTTCTTTGATAAGGGGCTCCGGAACAAAAACTCCGGCCACATTCTTATTCATAAACCTGGCCATACCGGCTGATTTAAGTAATATGACTCCACCCAAGACCGTTGTTTTAATGCCTTCTATCCGCTTCATAAAGCTCTCGAAAAGATCTAAATCAAATATTCCCTGTGTTTGAAAGAACCTTGCACCTGCTTCAATCTTCTTCTCCATTTTGACGATCTGCATCTCGAAGGCGGCCTCCGTATCAGCTCCCGGATTTACTACTGCCCCAGGAAAGAAGTCAGTGGCACCCTTTAGAGGGTTTCCCATCATGTCAGAACCTTCATTAAGCCTGCCTATAACTTTTAACAGGCTCACAGAATCCAAATCAAAAACAGGCATTGCCTGGGGATGATCTCCGAGAGACGGATGATCCCCCGTTAAGGCCAGCACATTTCTGATACCCAGGACCCAGGCACTTAATAGATCCGACTGCAGTGCCAACCTGTTTCTATCTCTACAGGTGACCTGCAAGATGGGATCAATTTCGCGATCCCTCAGGAGATGGCAGACTGCCATAGAACCCAGGCGCATAACGGAACTCTGAAGATCAGTAACATTAATGGCATCCACCTTTCCTTTAATGAGATCGGCATCTTCCAGCAATCCCTCTATCTCTGTTCCTTTGACCGGACCTACCTCCGCTGTGATAAGGAACTTGCCAGAGTTTACCGCCTCCCTGAATCCCACCATCCCGTTACACTCCTTTTGTTGCTTCCTTATTCAATCTCAGATCTTCTTTAACAAGCTTTCTCGGATGAACCGCTTTTGTCTTTGGCTCAGATATCTTCCTCAGAAAATCAAGTCCCTTCAGTTTTGTCAGCCGGACGTAAATCTGCTGCCACACGCAGGGAGTACCCTTCGAAACCTCACAAAATCCTCCCTGAGATCCACCGCATGGTCCATTAATAAGGCTCTTAGCACAGCGTGCCACCGGACATATTCCGCCCGTTTTTGAGAGGATACAATCTCCACAGGCCAGACATCTTTGACTCCAGACACCCTGTTCTTCATTTATACCAATAAATATCGTATTCAGTGCAGGAAGTACGGGACTATCTTGCAATCTATCGGCTATAGCCTGCACTCCGGCACCACAGGCCATAGAGAGAATTATGTCATATTGAGTAGCCTCCGCCTTTATCTGGTCAATAAATTCTGGATCACATTGCCTGAGTATCGTCCTTTCTCCCACGATAATCTCATCACCTTCTATCTTTCTTGCCATCCGGAGGGCTGAAGCCAGCAGTTCCACCTGTCGCTCACCCCCACTCAGACAGACTGTAACGCAGGTACCGCAACCTAAAATTAAGACCTTTTTGTAGTCTTTAAGCATATCTTTTATCTCATCAAAAGGTTTAATTTCGGCAACAATCATTCCATCACCTTCTCTCTCTTTCTTATTGGATTTATACCAAGAGCTTCAAAGCTCTTTATGAATTCTGATATCTCTTCTTCAGAGATTGTATTAAGGCGGTTTGCACCCAGGCCGATCTCCTCTAATATCTTTTTAGCTCTCTCAATATGCGTAAGTAACCACTTACTTCCGTCTCTAAAACGGCATTCTTCATTCTTACACATATGCACTGCCACACCGTCTACGCCTAACTCAAAGGGATAAATTAGCTGAAATTCGTCAAGCCTGCCTGTACAAAACTTTCCGAGCCAGTACACACCATTTTCCGGAAAGCCCGAAGGCGACCTGTATCGGCAATAATATCCAATTACGACTAATTCTGGCGCTTCCTTTTTTGCCTTATCCACTATTTTTCGTAACTCGGAAAGACTCTCTTCTCTTGTTTCAAGTTTTAACTTTATTGCAGAGGCAGGACATTCTGATGCACAAATCCCGCAGGCCTGACACTTGCTTATGTCGATTTCAGCTATTTCTTTGCCTGCAACCGGTACGTCATAAGGACATAGGCGAACACAGGTGAGACAAGATGCACACTTGTCCGAAACAAGAGCACCGGCACCACAATTCAGACATCGTTGCGCTTCCCCCAATGCCTGTTCCCGGCTATAGCCAAGCTCCACCTCGGAAAAATTCTTAATTCGCCTTTCAACCGGAAGAGCAGGCATCTTTTTTCTATCTGATTTTTCAATTAGCCTGACTATATCATCATCAAGTGATTCAAGGACGAAGGGTTTCTCAACCTCCCTGAAAGGCAAATTACGGAAATAGCGATGTATCGCCTCGGCTGATCTTTTTCCTGAGGCTATGGCCTCAACAACACTTAGCGGTCCGCTAACAACATCACCACCTGCAAAGATGCCTCCTAAGTCAGTTGCTCCTGTCTCATCTTTCACGATTACGGTACCATTTTTGCTTAGAACTAACCTGTTGTTCTTTAACGTCTCGGCTTCCGGGATGTAACCTATTGCCAAAATTACTGTATCAGCTTTAATCTCAAACTCTGAATTCTCTACAGGTACAGGCCGACGCCGTCCTGACTCATCTAACTCGCCGAGCTGCATTTTAATGCATCGAACCTTCTGAACACTTCCGTTACCCAAAAACTCAACCGGTGCAATCAGATACCTGATATTTATACCTTCCTTCTCCGCATCTTCAACCTCTTTACGTCCCGCTGGCATCTCATCCAGGGTTCGGCGATAAATAATGGTTACATTCGAAGAACCCAGACGAAGACAGGTCCTCGCTGCATCAATGGCAGTATGACCTCCGCCAACGACTACGACATGCTCACCTAAAAAAGGGTGCCAACCCCTGCTCACCTCTTTAAGGAATTCAACGGCTGTTATAATACCGTGCAGATCTATTCCATTACACTCATGTACCAAGCTTTTTTGACTGCCCACTGCCAAAAAAACAGCCTGATAATCTTTACATAGATCTTCAATCGAAAGGTCTCGACCCAGAGCCAATCCCGTCCTTGCCTCAACACCGAGAGATAATATGTAATCAACTTCCTCCTTAACCACTTCCTTAGGAAGTCTATATTCGGGAATACCTTCAGTTAGCATCCCGCCGAGAACATTTTGTGCCTCAAAAATGGTAACCCTGTAACCAAGCAATGCGAGATCATGGGCTACCGTCAACCCCGCCGGCCCGCCTCCGATCACAGCCACTTTTTCATCGTAGCCATGATCGGGTCCTTTGATAGATTTAAACTTCCTGGCATGGTCAGCTGCAAATCTTTTTAAGGCTGCGATCGAAATAGATTCATCTACCTGTGCACGCCTGCATGCGCCTTCACATGGACGGGTACAGATTCTGCCACAAACTGAAGGAAAGGGATTTACCTGACGGATAATTCTAATAGCCCCATCTATGTCCCCTCTGGCAATTGCTGAAACATAGCCACGTACATCCGTGTTGATGGGGCATGCTGCCTGACATGGAGGAATAGCTGAAGGAGATATTACATTCATTGAGATAGCCTTCCGCATTAATTTTTATATTAAATTATATATAATTTTTAAATAGAAAGCTACTTAATCTTTGTTGCACGACTTTTTTGATCCCCATATTATTAAGGTAGCAACCCTTCGCCCCTGAGACCCTTATCTTATAGGAAGTAAAACGGTAAAGGTGGTACCCCTTCCCACTACGCTTTCTACATAAATTGAGCCGTGATGGGCATCCACAACACCTTTAACAATGGTTAGGCCCAAGCCTGTTCCGCTAATATGTTTAGTTCTCTCTGACCTCTCCCTGTAAAATCTATCGTAAATTCGCTGAATATCCCTGTCTTCAATGCCTATTCCTGTATCAGAAACCCTCACCTGAAGATTCTTGCCATCCTTTCTTAACATTACAGTGACCTGTCCATCTGAAGGCGTGTATTTAATTGCATTACTAATAAGATTAAGAAACATAGCCTCCATACTACTTTTGTTCCCGTTAATGAAGGGAAGGCGATCCTCCACATTTATCTGAAGATTAATGTTCTTGTCTTGAGCCTGGGGTTGTATCATCTCTATGCTTCTTTGCAGAATCTCGGAGAGATTCAGGGTTTCTATCTTTGCAACATATCCTCCTTCTTCCATGAAACAGACATCCAGGACATCATTAACCAGCTCGGTCATGCCCTTCATCTTTGCCTTAACCTTTTGAAGAAGGTCTTTCTGTTTCTCATTGAGCTTTCCCACTATCTCATCTAGAAGGATTGATGTCTGGAGTAAAGTGGAACTCAGGGGAGATTTTAACTGATGAGAAACCATGGCTAAGAAATTAGACTTGATCTTATCTATAGCGCTGAGCTGCGCTACGTCGTGAAGCAAGGTTACAGACCCGGTGAGTAGTCCATTCGTATCTCTAACGGGGTTGACATGAACCCTGAGCATGGTATTACCTCTATTCATGAGGCATACTTCTTCAGCATGATAATGATAGGGCATATTAAGAGCCAGTATCTTGGTTATGAGTCCAACCAACACGTCATTTTTAATGTGTTGGACTGGTTGGTCTAAAGCAGCATTCCCTGTTATTCCCAACAGGGCCTCGGCCTTTTGATTATAAAGGATTATCTTACCAGTCCTGTCAGTTACCAGTATCCCGTCAGACAGACTATCAATTACGGCATTTAATGATTCCTTCATTACTCTATAAGGCATATCTCTTCCCTAACAATATGACTATCGAGCTAAAAACTCTTGTAAATCCACCCTTGTTTGATTTACCCGGGTTCTGATGAACCGGATTCAAGATCTTTTGCGGAAGAAATTCTGAATAAATTCTCTACTCTTTCAACCAGTTTCATGGGCTCCACGGGTTTTGGAATATAGTCATCAGCTTCGGTTCGCATGCCCATTTCCTTTGTATATTTTGATGTAGGTATAGTCTCTCCTACCGCGGTTAATAGCAGAATTGGGATCTGATTATACCGGGGGTCAGCTTTAAGTCTTGCACACATTTCATAGCCGTCCATTTCAGGCATCATCACATCCAGGATAATTAAATCCGGTTGCTCTGTCTGGACCTTTTTCAGACCTTCCTGTCCATCATAAGCAACAGTGACATTATAAGACTTACTTTCCAGAATAAGCTTGGTGGCCTCCACGAAATCCGCGTCATCATCCACAAGCAGGATCTTCTTTTTTTCCATCTCTTCCTCCCGAGGATATATTAAACCTTCCCAACCTTCTTGAGGATCTTTTCCACGCGGTCCAATAAGACAGTATGCTCAATGGGTTTTTCCACATAATCGTCAACGTCAAGTTGTAATCCCGTTTCTAATTCATAGCGACGGCGGCTGGCCTCTTCTCTCACGCTGCTCAGAATGATGATAGGTATGTGGGAGTACTTAGACCAGCGCGGATCCTTTAACTCTCTACACACTCCAAATCCATCCATCCTGGGCATGAGAAGATCCAGAATCATCAGGTCCGGTTTTTCCTCTTTAAGTCTTGCAAGCCCATCCAGACCGTCTCGGGCAGTGACAACCTGATAACCATTGGCTTCAAGAAAAATACTGATAGCCTCAAGGACATCGGGATCATCATCAATAACCAGTATCTTGGCACTCATCATCTCCTCCTTTATACTCAAAAACCTTGACGTTAAATTATCGGTCGTGGTATTAAGCCAGCCCCTTCAACTATAACAGGTACTATGTCCTCCCATGCCACAGCCATTATATGGATGCCATGAATACCATCTATCTCTTTTAGTTGATCTATGATTTCAAGGGATATCTTTACCCCCTCCTCTTTCACATCCTTGGCCTCTTCCATACGAGTCACTATCTCATCAGGCACACTCATTCCAGAAACGTTGTCTCTCATATACCGAGCCATCCCTACAGACTTTATGGGAATTACTCCGGTAAGAATATGAACTTCTTTGTCCGATCCCTGATCTCTCACCATCTCCATCCACTTACGGAACTTAATAACATCAAAGACAGCCTGGGTTTGAATGAAGTCTGCACCGGCTTTAACCTTCTTAGCCAGCCTCTTTACCCTGTATTCAAAGGGATCAGCAAAGGGATTTTCAACGGCCCCGATGAAGAGTGGAACTTCACCCGATATCTCCTCGCCGCAGAGAAATTTTTTTTCATCCCTCATGGCCTTGAGAGTCTGAACAAGCTGTATCGAATCAATATCATAAACGCCTTTAGCTGCAGGGTGATTTCCAAATCTTTGATGGTCACCGGAAAGACAGAGCACATTTCTAATTCCCAGGGCAACAGCACCCAGGATGTCACTCTGGATGGCGATCCGGTTTCGGTCCCTTACGACCATCTGCATAACGGGATCAATCCCGATTTCCTTCAGGAGGATACAACCGCTCCAGCTCGACATACGGACGATGGCTGTTTGATTATCAGTGACGTTCATAGCATCACAATAAGATTTTAGTAGCTCCCCTTTTCTCTGAATGACTTTCGGAGAAGTACCCTTTGGCGGGCCCACTTCAGCAGTAACGGCGAAATAGCCACCCTCCAGAACCTTTTCAAGATTGCTTCCCGCTTTCATAATCTATTTACCCTCTTTTTTTGATCCATCAAGACTCGGATCCCAGTTTTTAGGTAACATAATGTCATCAAGATTATCGAGTGACCCAATTCTGGAAAGACGCTCAATAATAAGCTGCCAGGCACAGGGCATGTTGGGCGAAATCTCGCATTTACCTCCTTGAGACCCACCGCAGGGGCCATTAAGTAAACCCTTCGCACATCTTGTTATCGGACAGATTCCACCTGTTTTGTCAAGTACACATTTTCCACAGAGCGAGCATCTTTCGTCGAATACCTGCAACCTCGTCATATTGGCAAGGAACATGCTGTCATTTGCAGGAAAGACCGGTTTCTTATCATATAGTTCCACCGCTGTCTGGGTACCGGCGCCACAGGACATAACTACTATACAATCGGCTCTCTCTATGAATTCCTTGAAGGGCTTTAGCTCCCTTTTTGTACCGAGCACCTGACAACCTGATTTCGCAACAAACATTCCCGTAACTTCTTTCCCCTCTGACTCCAGGGCTTCCTTCATAGCTTTAACCTCAGGCTCTCCCCCGGTTCCGCACAATGCAGCGCACTCTGAACACCCCAGAAGAAAGACCCTTCTGTAATTACCTATATTATCCAATAATTCTTTAAAGTCTCTTTTTTTTGTAACAATCATTTCCTTTCCCCCGGATGGTACTGTTTTCTGAACTCTGCGCTATTTCCGCTACGCTCCATATCGCCACTTCTATAATTTTTAAGATGCTCAGTCCTTCAAAAGTCCTCCTGATCTTTTGTTATTTTAATATATTTTGAATATTTATTAAACTATAATTTTTTTTAATTATTCTTAAATCTCGACCTTAAGTCCTGCTGCCATTTTTGCTGCCTGGACTGTATTGTACATCAACATTGCTATCGTCATTGGGCCTGCTCCGCCGGGTACGGGTGTTATCCAGCCAGCCCTTTCTTTGGCCGCCTCAAAGTCCACATCTCCAACCAGCTTGCCTTCTTCCGTCACATTTATACCAATATCTATTACAGCAGCTCCTTCCTTTATCCAGTCCCCCTTAATAAACTTTGCCTTACCAATGGCAGCACACAAAATATCTGCCCTGAGACATTCCTCTTTTAAGTTTGTGGTCTTGCTATGGCAGAGAGTAACTGTTGCATTTTTTCTTAGAAGCAACAGGGCAAGGGGTTTACCCACAATTATACTCCTTCCGACGACAACCGCACGTTTTCCGGCTGGATCAATCCCGTAGGCCTCGATCATCTTTACGGCCCCATGGGGAGTGCAGGGTACAAAGCCCGGCTCATCAAGGACAAGCCTTCCAAGGGAATGGGGACCAAAGCCGTCCACATCTTTTTCGGGTGCGATCCTGTACATAACCTCTTTCTCATCGAGACCCTTTGGTAAAGGAAGCTGGATTAAAATTCCATGAACTATGGGGTCATTGTTAAGCAAATCAACCAATTTCATGAGTTCGGCCTGCGTGGTTGTCTCGGGTATCTTGTGCCCAATACTTTTTATGCCCAGTTCGGCACAGGTTTTTTCCTTTGAGGCAACATATTTTTTCGATGCGGGATTTTCGCCAACAAGAACAACAGCAAGACAGGGATTAACGCCCCTTGTCTTTAGTCCGGAAATATCTGTCTTCAGACTATCCTTGATATCGGCGGCCACTTTCTTTCCGTCAATCAATATTGCTGACATAAGTACCCCCTCTTTTTTGCTAATCTCTTCTCTTTAGTAGCTCCAGCAGTTCTTCCCTTGTGGATTGTTTAGACCTGAATATCCCTCTAACTGCGGAAGTGACTGTCCTGGTTCCGGGTTTTTTTATACCTCTCATACTCATGCAGAGATGTTCGGCATCGATAATCACCATTGCACCCTTCGGCTTCAGTCGCTCCATGATGAGATCGGCAAGCTGGGTCGTCAGGCGCTCCTGAACCTGCAACCTTTTCGTAAAAACTTCGACAGATTTGGCAAGCTCGCTTAATCCCACAATCTTGCCCCCTGAAGGAATATAGGCAACATGAGCCTTTCCCATGAAAGGCAATAGATGATGTTCGCATATAGAATAAAAAGGAATATCTTTTAGAAGCACAAGCTCGTCGTGGCTTTCGCCTTCAATATGCTTAAGAATGTCTTCAGTGGGAGTCTTAAGACCTGCTAATAACTCTTCATACATCCTGGCGACGCGTTCAGGAGTTTCCTTAAGTCCTGGCCTTTCTGGGTCTTCTCCTATACCCTCAAGTATAAGTCTGACACCCTTTTCTATTTTTTTTATATCCATCTGGGAAAAGGTTCTGCGAAATCGGGTTTTATTTTAGCATCTCTCTTTAATCTCTGTCAAAAGAAGATAAATATAAAGTTTTACTTTATAAAATATGTATAACTATTATAAAAATTTAAGTTTTTTATTATTTACATGGAGATATCGTTTAAGATAAAAGACAGAAAATTTAGCAGGCCTTGATTACCTGTTTATCCGTAACAATGACATCCATTTTCACATCATGGAATTCTGATGGAATAAAACCAATAAGCTGTTCTTCATAAGCGAGAGCAACAAGGGGTATCTTTTTCTTTATTTTGGAAAGAAGGATATCATAATAGCCTGCTCCATAACCCAGTCTATTGCCGAAACTATCAAATCCGGCTCCTGGTACGATGACAACATCAACACCCCGGATGTCCACAATTCTGGCATTGTATGAAGAAGGCTCAGGAATTCCTTTATATCCAGGAGATAGTTCATTTATATCCTTTATTTCATACAAAATAAGTCTGTGTCTTTCCCTGTCAACTTTGGAAACCACAACTCTCTTACCCATCTTCAGGGATTCCTCCATCATACCCATGGTGTCAACCTCTGTTCTGACAGAGGCATAAAAAAATATAGTATTTGCCCTTTTGAACTCTGTCATCTCAAAGAGCTTATTTTTTATCAGTTCATCCTTTTTCTTTCTCTCGGAAGAAGGAATAGAATTTCTTTTCTCAAGGGCTTTCTTTCTCAAAGTTTCTTTATGAACCTTCACTAGCTCAATAACTTCTTCTCAATCCTTTCCTTGATGGATCTTACTTCACTCACTGTTTCGAGAGAACTATAGGGCGGAAGGCCCCTGATGTCGGCCTCCATTATGGCGTGATTGAATCTAATCGAGCCAATAAGCTCCATATTTTCAATGTTAGCTTTCACGAAATCCAGATCTGCCGGCCCCCTCACCTTATTTGCTACCACAAATACCTTCTTGACCCCAAGCCCTGCTGCCAGTTCATAAACGGCCCTTGCAGTTTGTATACTTCTCTGACCCGGTTCAATTACGACTATAAAGGCATCTACTGATTCCGCAGTTCCTCTTGTGAGATGCTCTATCCCTGCCTCCATATCCACAATAACAACTTCTCTGCGCTCAACTAAAAGGTGTCTAAGGAGGCTTCTCAGAAGTACATTCTCAGGACAATAACAGCCAGAGGCAGCGGCCTTCAGTTTACCCATAATGAGAAGTGTAATACCGTTGAGCTTGTACCCGATACCTTCGGGCAGATCATCAACTTTTGGGTTAAGTTTAAATATCCCACCCATGCCACCTGGCTTTACTCCTGTCCTCTCCTCTATAAGTTCAGGCATATCTGCAATGGGTCTGATCTTTTCGGCCTCTTCTTTAGGGATGCCAAAGGCCGATGCAAGATTTGCATCTGGATCTGCATCAACTGCTATAACCTTTTCCCCTTCAGTTGCAAAGAGGTGGCTTAATATAGAAGCGAGCGTAGTCTTTCCTACGCCCCCTTTTCCTGTTATTGCTATCTTCAATATCGGGATACCTTTACTGAATGCCCTTCGTTGAGGGAATACCTTTGACTCTTGGATCTATCGATACAGCCTGCCTCAGTGCCCTTCCCAGGGCCTTAAATATCGCCTCGATTATGTGATGTATATTTCTACCATAATGCGCCGATACATGAAGGGTTATGCCACTGTTGCTTACGAAGGCCTGAAGAAAATCTTCCACCAGATCAGGGTCAAAATTCTTGATTCTGCCTTTCTTGGGAAATTCCACCTTGTAGACAAAATAAGGTCTTCCACTAATATCAAGACTTACAGAGGCGAGGGCCTCATCCATCGGCAATAATGAAAAACCATACCTTGATATGCCCTTCATGTCACCAAGTGCCTGTTTAACAGTCTTACCCATGACTATACCGATATCTTCAACGGTATGATGATAATCAACCTCAGTATCACCCTTCGCCTTTACCTTCATATCAAAGAGCCCATGCTTGGTCATCAACGAAAGCATATGGTCAAGAAAAGGGATTGAAGTATCTATTGAAAATTCTCCCCTTCCGTCAAGATTTATAGAGAGTTTTATGTCAGTTTCCTTCGTCTTACGTTCCATCTTGGACTTTCTCATCCATTTCTCCCAAAAATTTTTTAATATTTTAACATGTTTCGGACAAATTGACTTCCAGGGAGATTCAAATTGTGAGTGCAATCCTCTTGACCATACACTTATCCGCAAGTAAACTTATCTATGCTCGAATCCATTTTTAATCCATCTTCTATCGCAATGATTGGAGCATCCCGCGATCCCAAGAAGGTTGGCTATGCTGTTCTAAATAATCTCATAAAGTACAATTATATTGGGAATTTGTATCCCGTGAATCCCGCAGCTACGGAGATACTCGGGTACAGGGCTTACCCAAAGGTATCGGAAATAGGTAAAAGAGTAGACCTTGCAATCATCGCAATTCCGGCCACTTCTGTACCGGACACTCTTCTTGATTGTGTCAGTGCAGGCATCAAAGCAGCTGTCATATTAAGCGCAGGATTTAAAGAGGCAGGAGGCGAAGGAGTCAGGTTAGAAGAGGAGATCAGGAAAATCAGTAGAGAACACAATATCAGGATACTGGGTCCAAATTGCCTCGGCATCATAAACACGTCAAATAATATGAATGGCTCCTTTGCGGCGGGAATGTTGCCAGAGGGCAGACTTGCCCTGTTTTCGCAGTCTGGTGCTCTTGGTATCGCCATACTTGACTGGGCGATAGGTAATAAGATTGGATTTTCGAAATTCATAAGTCTTGGAAATAAGGTAGACCTGAATGAAATAGACTTTATAGAGTATCTTATTGATGACAGGGAAACAGATATCATACTCGGGTACATAGAAGATGTGGTTGATGGCAAGAGATTCATGGATATTACCAGAAAGGCAACGAAGATAAAACCTATTGTTCTTCTAAAGTCAGGTGGCACCGAGGCGGGAGCAAGAGCTGCATCCTCCCATACAGGTGCTTTGGCTGGATCGGACATTGCCTTTGATGCCGCCTTTAAGCAGACAGGGATTATCAGGGCACAGGGGATCCAAGACCTTTTCGATACTGCCGTCGCATTTTCAGGAAGGAAACTGCCAAGAGGAGACAATTTACTTATCATCACTAATGCGGGGGGACCGGGAATAATCGCCGCGGACACTTCAGAAAGACTCGGACTCAAACTCCCTTTATTATCAAAGGACACAATAGGCGCAATTGCAAATCTTTTACCACCCAACGCCTCTCTCTACAACCCCGTAGATATAATCGGAGATGCCACATCGGAGAGATATGCCGCAGTATTGAATAAGGCCATAGGTGATCCCAATGTGGACGGGATTATTGTAATATTGACACCCCAGGCAATGACGGATGTAGAAAATATCGCGGAAATAATTATCACTACGGCAAAAGCAACGGACAAACCAATAATAGCCACCTTCATGGGAGAATTGAGTGTAAAGAAGTCCATTGAGAAACTTAAAGCCAACTCCATAACAACATTTTCTTATCCGGAAATATCCACCAGGGCCTTCAAAAGACTTCATGATTATAATCTCTGGAGAAATCTGGAGGAAGAGGAACCGCAGACATGTCCATACAGGAATGCCGTGAAAAAAAGCATCGATAGATTTTTGAAGGAAAATAGATTTCATATAGCTGAAGATGATGCCATGAAGATCCTTTCGCAATACGGATTTGTATTTCCAAAAAGAGCAGCCGCCAAAACTTCAAGAGAAGCGATTTTAGCAGCATCAAAAACAGGATATCCCCTGGTAATGAAGATTTCCTCCCCCGACATCCTCCATAAGACAGACGTGGGCGGAGTTAAGATCAATCTAAATTCTCCCGATGAAGTTGAGGATGCCTTCATCGAGATAACATCAAATGTGAGAAGATTCATGCCAAGGGCCTTTATAAAGGGAGTAATGATTTATGAGATGATCAGGGGTGGTAGAGAAGTCATACTTGGTGTTACCTCTGACAGAACCTTTGGACATATGATCATGTTCGGACTCGGCGGGATATATGTAGAAGTCTTAAAGGATGTGTCCTTCAGAATCCCTCCTGTATCAAGAAGAGAGGCTCGATCAATGATAAATGAAATAAAGGCCTCAGCCCTGCTCGAAGGTGCAAGGGGCGAAAGGCCCGTTGACATAGAGGCCATAATCAGAGGGATACTGAACCTTTCATGTTTTGTGTCAGACTTTCCTGTGGTACAGGAGCTTGATATTAATCCCCTTATAGTAATGGAAAAAGGTGCGGTTGCCATTGATTCAAGGATTATTTTTGGACAGCCCGGAAAGTGATTCTGGAATGACAGAGTAAGGATTATTTGAAACCTTTGAGATATTTAGAATTCAATGATTAAAATACTATAGAATTTTTGAAAAAAATTTTTGCTGTGGAGGAGACAATGATTCCGATATTCATAGGATCTAACAATGCATACTCGGGGAAGACCTCGGTAGCCCTTGGACTTATATTGAAACTGAAGGAAAAGGGATATAAAGTGGCATATATGAAACCCCTCGGTAAAACACCTGTTAAAAGAGGCAAGGACGTCTACGCAGCCGATGCGGTCTTTATAAAGGAATCTCTTGGCCTCCCTGACCCCCTTAATATTATTTCGCCCTTCGTTCTCACTTATGAATCCCAGACTCTTCTATTTCAGGGAAAGATCAGGGATGTAAAGAAAAAGGTGATCAACGCCTTCAGGCTTCTGAAAGATAAAGATTTTGTTATCATCGGAGGTGCAGCTGACTTATTTGAAGGTGCGATTTTTAATATTGATGCCCTGAGTCTGATTGAGGAGACGAAGGCCCATGCCCTGATAGTGGAACAATGGAGAGGTGAAATTTCTATGGATTCCTTCCTCTGTACACAGAAACTTCTTGGAAAGAAGTTTCTCGGTGGAGCCCTTAATAAGGTGCCGGACAGTACACTTAGCTATGTTAAAAAGATAGTAAGACCTTTCATGGAAAAGAAAGGTATTAAAATATTCGGGGTATTTCCCAGAGATAGTATCCTCGAGGCTATTACTGTGGGCCACCTCAATGAGATATTGAATGGCAAGATACTCTGCTGTGAAGATAAACTGGACGAGTTTGTTGAAAACTTCTCTATAGGCGCCATGGATGTGGCAAGTGCCTTGAATATTTTCAAAAGAATACCGAATAAAGCTGTAATCACAGGAGCGCACAGGGCTGATATACAACTGGCAGCTATGGAGACTTCAACAAGGTGCATTATTCTTACGGGAGGACTTTATCCAAATGAAATCATTATCGGAAAGGCCCAATCAAAGGGAATACCTCTCATATCCGTAACGGAAGACACCTTTACTACCGTTGACAGGATTGAGTCTGTCATGGGGAAGGCGCGGATCAGGGAAAAGGAAAAGATAAATCGTGCAAAACAACTCATTGACAAAGAATTTGATATGAAGAGGTTCCTGGAGAGTTTGAAAAAATAGTGTTAATCAATAGAACAGGGAGGTGAATTATTACGGAAAAGTTTTACCCCATCAGAAGATATATCGAATTCCAGCAGAAGGCAATTTCTAATCTGGAAGGTTTCTGGGAAAAGGAAGCTGAAAAACTCCCCTGGTTTAGACGCTGGGAAAAAGTTCTGCTCTGGGATGAACCCTTCGCAAAATGGTTTGTTGGTGCCACACTAAATGCGTCCTATGCCTGCGTTGATGTGCATTTACATTCATGGCGCAAGAACAAAGTGGCCCTCTACTGGGAAGATGAAGAAGGAAATACAAGGTCTTACAGTTATGCACAACTCTATAGAGAAGTAAATAGATTTGCCTCTATTCTTAAAAATCTCGGTATCAAGAAAGGTGATATAGTTGTTTTATATCTGCCGATGATTCCGGAACTTCCTATCGCTATGCTTGCAACCACAAGAATAGGTGCCATCCATACTGTTGTATTTTCTGGATTCAGCAGCCAGGCCCTATCAGACAGGATAAATGATACCGGTGCCGAGGTCTTGATAACGGCTGACTTCGGCACAAGGAGGGGAAAACTTGTCCCTCTCAAGGAAATCGTTGATGGAGCATTGAAATTAGCCCCGAGGGTCAAAAAAGTAGTTCTCATAAGAAGAAGAAAAGAAGATGTGAGGATAGAAGAGGGTCGGGATCTCCTTTACCACGAATTAATAAAAGAGGCTGAAAAATATGTAGAGCCTGAGGCAGTCGAATCAACCCATCCGCTTTATATTCTTTATACATCTGGTACCACGGGTAAACCTAAGGGTATCGTCCATTCAACAGGTGGATACCTGACTTACAATTTCGCTACATACAAATGGGTCTTTGATATATCCGATGAATCTATCTATTGGTGTACTGCCGATGTGGGTTGGGTCACGGGTCATTCAGCAATCGTTTATGCACCCTTGCTTCATGGCGCAACTATTATCGTCTATGAAGGGGCCCCGGATTACCCGAATATTGATAGATGGTGGGAGATCATAGAAAAATACGGAATAACGATTTTCTATACCTCCCCCACGGCTCTCAGGATGTTCATACGTTATGGAGAAGACTGGATTAAAAGGCACGATTTAAGCAGCCTGAAGATTCTCGGAACTGTTGGCGAAGCTATAAACCCTGAAGTATGGGAATGGTATTACAGGAACATCGGAGGTGAAAGGTGTCCAATCGTTGATACCTGGTGGCAGACAGAAACGGGCGGAATAATGATATCACCCGCTCCGGGTATAGAATTAATCCCTCTTAAGCCTGGCTCTGCGACCTTGCCTTTGCCAGGAATTGATGCGGAGGTGGTTGATGATTCAGGAAATACGCTACCGCCGGGAATAAAGGGTTATTTAGTGATAAGAAAGCCCTGGCCCGGGATGTTAATGGGACTTTACAAAGACCCGGAAAGATACAAAGAGATATACTGGTCGAAATTTAAAGGAATGTATTATACAGCCGACTATGCGATAAAAGATGAAGAGGGATACTTCTGGCTTCTTGGAAGGGCCGATGAAGTCCTGAAAGTGGCAGGCCACAGATTAGGTACCATAGAGATAGAGAGTGCCGTTGTTGCAACGCCCTTTGTCGCCGAGGCTGCCGTAGTGGGTATTCCCGATCCGGTGAAGGGAGAAAACATTGTTGTCTTCGCGATACTAAAGGAAGGTTACAGCCCAGAAGATAAAATAAAGGATGAAATTACAGGGAGCATAAGAAATCTGATAGGACCTATTGCCACACCACAGGCGATCTATTTTGTAGCAAAACTTCCAAAAACAAGATCCGGTAAGATAATGAGAAGGGTATTGAAGGCAATAGTAGCGGGAATCGAAGTAGGAGATGTAACAACCCTCGAAGATGAGGCATCTGTAGAAGAGATCAAAAATGTATACGAAGAGTTTAAACATATCCTGAAAGAATAAATGCGAGGTATCCATGACATTCAGAGCATCCTTTCGTTTTGATATTAGGTCAGAGTGGGAAGAAGCAATTCGTAAAGGGCAGAAGACTATAGATGTAAGAATTAATGTTCAACCCTATGCAGATGTTAAAAAAGGAGATATCATCCGTTATCACTCCTTAAAAGTTACGGTGAAAAAGATCAGGGCCTATCCTGATATATCGGATCTTCTTGCCTATGAGGATTATAGAAAAGTGGTGCCCGAGGCAAAAAACTTTCAGGAAGCTCTGAAAATATTGCGCGAAGAATTTCCGCATATAGAGCAACCCCACGGTATTCTTGCTTTTGAGATAGAAAATATTAA
>JBFMEC010000040.1:0-16455 GCA_040753575.1 Nitrospirota bacterium
TAAACTCCAAAGGATTGATTTGAAGAGTTAATTTCATAGTAACACGCCAAAAATTTCTCAACATACTAACGACTTGATTTTACATAGAAATTTCGTTTCTGTTAATCTATGACTGTCGAACATAGGAACATCTCTATTAATCTTTGCCTCCTCAATAAATTTTTTAATTCCCTCGATATTTACATTCTTCATAGAACCTCCTTCTTTTAAAAATCTCTTTATTCCGTCACTCCTTTAATCCTAAAAACACTATAGCAAATGTTTCGAGCAAATTCGATTTTAATTCTTCAACCTTAATTTTTGAATTGAAATCTTTATTCCCTGGAGGGAGCAGGCTGCCCGGCAATACATGAAATTGATGGGGAAATATTTTTATTGAAAAGACTAATTGCTATTAAACATTGATTAAATAGCGATTCTCTTTTCTATTCTCGGAAAGAGCGCTTCACCTTTTTTAATCCTCCTTCCGGGATTAAGTCCTCCCCATTTTGTCTCTGTATCAAGATTGATTTGCGATATCTTCTCATCGATGTTTAGCTGTTTCCAAATTTTTTCTGCTGTGGAAGGAATAAAGGGAAAGAGAAAGATAGCAATCAATCGCAATGCTTCGGATATGGTATAAAGAATGTTGGAAAGAGTATCCTGATCTTTTTCTTTCCAGGGAGTGGCGTGCTGAATGTATTCATTAACATCATTTATCAGAGTCCACAATTGAGTAAGGGCATTATGAAATTCAAGTCTTCTAAAAGAATAATCGACTCTCCTTTGAAAGGAGTCTTCGTGATCGGAAAACCATCTTTTAATCCTTTTCTCCAATTCTCCTCTGTCTTTGCTTTCAACGGGTGATGGAATAATCCCATTTCTGTATTTTTCAACCATTGTTAATGAACGATTCAGGAGGTTTCCAAGATCATTGGCAAGGTCCGTATTTATACGTTTTATCATCGCCTTCTCGGAAAAGTCTCCATCGAGGCCGAAGGGTACCTCCCTGAAGAGGAAATATCTAAAGGCATCGACTCCGAATTCATCTACAACTTTATTCGGATCAACGACATTTCCAAGGGACTTGGACATCTTTTTGCCGTTAATCTTCCACCATCCATGGGCAAAGATGTTTTTAGGAAGGGGCATTTCGAGGGCCATAAGCATTGTTGACCAGTAAACTGCATGGGTAGTGAGGATATCTTTCCCTATGATATGATGCTCTGAAGGCCACCAATCAAATCCCCCCTGCCCCCCTTTAGCAAAGGGGGGTGAGGGGAGATTTGCAAGATACCTGGTTGCGGAGTAATAATTCAGGAGTGCATCGAACCATACGTAGGTGATAAATTCTTCATCAAAGGGAAGGGGTATGCCCCAGGGAAGTCTTTTTTTAGGTCTCGATATACATAGATCTCCAAGGGGCTGACCTCTGAGAAAACCCAGAACTTCATTCTTTCTTGTATCGGGCAGGATATATTCAGGGTTTTCTTCTATATGCTTTATAAGTCTTTCCCCATACTTTGACATGAGAAAGAAATAATTTTCCTCTTCGATGTATTCTACCACTCTTCCACATTCCGGACACTTCTCATTTACAAGATCCTTTTTAGTCCAGAATCTTTCATCGGGTACACAGTACCAGCCTGAATATTTTTCTTTTTTAATCTCTCCCTTTTCCCAGAGCCTCTGTAAAACCTCCTGCACAATTTTCCCGTGTTCTTCATCGGTAGTCCTTATGAAGGCGTCGTAGGAAATATTGAGCTTTGCCCAGAGGTCTTTAAAATTATTTACCATATAATCGGCGTGCTCTTTCGGTGACTGCCCCCTTTCTTCAGCAGCCTTCAGCACCTTCTGGCCGTGTTCGTCCGTGCCCGTCAGAAAAAATACTCTTCTTCCTTTTAACCTGTGGTATCTTGCAAGGATATCGGCTGCTAAGGACGTATAGGCATGACCAAT
Source organism: Nitrospirota bacterium (assembly GCA_040753575.1). GTDB lineage: Bacteria > Nitrospirota > Thermodesulfovibrionia > Thermodesulfovibrionales > SM23-35 > JBFMEC01. The sequence continues at coordinate 1,939 of JBFMEC010000040.1, forward strand.
ATGGGGGATGTCATTTACATAATATATGGGTGTGGTAACGAAGAACTTTTCTCTCACTTTCTATGGGATCTTTTTTTCCTCTTTCTCTTAGGGCCTTTGAACTTTCTGCTTTTTCCTCTGTCTTCCTGCCTTTCCGGCTGGACGACAGTTTGAACTGCCGGTTCATCCATTTCCTCGGACGAATCGGCTGAGGCAACAATCGTCTCAAGTTCTTCCGACTCTTCCGAGATTGATATAGAATTTTCCTCCGTCAAAGCATCCCCCGAAAATGCTTCATTATATTCATAACCCAGACAACACATAAGCCTTCCGCAGAGTCCGGATAATTTTCCTGTATTCAGAACGAGTTCCTGTTTTTTTGCCATCTTGATAGAGATGGGTTCAAAGGATGTGAGGAAATTTTTACAACACAATATCCTGCCACATATTCCTAAACCACCTACTATCTTTGCCTCATCTCTCACGCCTATCTGTCTCATCTCAATCCTGGTTTTAAATTTCGCAGCGAGATCCTTAACAAGTTCTCTGAAGTCAATCCTCTTTTCGGCAGCGAAATAGAAGATTATGCGCTTTCTGTCCAGAGTAACCTCTGTCCATATAAGTTTCATCGGAAGACCTCTTGCCATTATCCTCTCAAGGCAGTAATCTTTTGCCTCTACTTCAAGTTTTATATTTTCTTTTCTTTGACTGAGATCTTCCTCTGTGGCTTTGCGAATGATTTTTTTCAACTCTCTTTCAGGTTCTTCTATGGTATGACGATCCACGATAACACTGCCTATATTGAGACCGAGTTCAGACTCTACGACCACCAGGTCTCCTTTGTTTACATCTATACCATTTACCTCAAAATCATATATTTTTCCGCTGGATTTGAAGCGAACTCCAATTACTTCAGGCATAAACACCTTCAATCATCTTCCTCAGTAAGGAACCTGTATAGTTCCAGGTGAGTGACTTGTTTAGATTATAGTTTAGATATCCCCTCAAGGTATTCAATCTTTCGTAACTTTTAATTATAACCTTTAAATCCATGGAATTACTAAATTTCTTTATGTAGTCTTTAAGATCAATATTGACAAGACTTTTTTCGTCTTTGGTTATTTTCAATATAGCCATATCCCTGAGAAGGATTATTATGAGATTGAACCATCTCTCCATTTCTTCCTTTGTTGTCCAGCCATCCTTTTCCGAAGCCAGTATCAGCCCAAGCAGTTTCATAAACCATTCTCTCTCTTCAATGAGATCCCCCGATATCGCAAGTCCCGGTCTTCCCATTGATAGTCTTACAATAGTCGAGAGTCGAGAGTCAAAAGTCGAAAATCCGGAATCTTTCTTTGACTTCTGACTTCTGACTTCTGACTGATAACTGATAACTGTTTCTATGACCTTTTTGCATGCCTCAAAGGAAAGAGGGGTGAAATTCACCTTTGAACATCGTGATCTAATTGTATCGGGCAGACGGTCAGGCTTTGATGAGATGAGGATTATCAAGCTCTCCTTTGGCGGTTCCTCCAGAGTCTTAAGAAAGGCATTGGCTGCATATATATTCATTGTATCGGCCTCATCTATGAGTACAACTTTATATCTGCCTTCAAAGGGTTTAAAGGAAAGCATATCGTCGACAGCCCTTATCTCCTCTATCCTGATCTGACCACCTTCAGGTAATATTATTAAAAGGTCGGGGTGAACTCTGGCCTCGATCTTCTTGCAGGAAGGACACTCATCACAAGAATCAAATCCCCCCGTCCCCCCTTTACTAAAGGGGGGTGAGGGGGGATTAAGGCAATTCAGAGCCTTTGCAAGATTCAGAGCAGTAAATTTTTTACCAATACCAGATTCTCCAGCAAAAAGATATGAAGACGGAATTCTCCCCCTCTTTATTGTTTTAAGGAGTATATTTACTGCCTTCTCCTGCCCTATAACATCCCTAAGTGCCATGAGTTCATGTCCGCATAGATCACAGTGTTCCAAGGCATTATACCCTTGCTTGAAAAAGATTGACAAGTGAGAGCGGTATCACAGTTCAAGACCGTAGATTTGAAAAAATTTTAAAAGAGTATTTTGAAGACTTTCCTCTAATTGAGCTTAAAAGAGAAAATTATATAAAGGCAGCAGAATTAAAAAACCACCTCCGCTCCTCATTCTTTCCTTAAGGTTACGAATGACGACAGGCCCTCAGTATCTTTGATTTTCTCCGATAATTTCAAAGCTTTTTGCCGGTCAATAGAGGCACTTATGAGAACCTTATAAAAGCTGCCGTCTTCTGGTTCCACGATATATGCGTTATAGCCTTTTTCATTCAGCCTCTTCTTTAGGACCTCTGCATTGGAGACATCCCTGAAGGCGCCCGCCTGAACAGCATATATGGTCTCAGGTGAGGTTAAGGGTTGCGCAGGTTTCTCTGTTATATGAACCCGGGAATCTATCTCTTTATTTGACACGTCTGCCTGAGCCAGTTTAGATGGCTCCCTTACCGAAACTGGCACTTCAACGGCATTATTCTCAATATTTTCATCCAAGGGACTTCTCAAGACTAAATAGTTGATTGCAAGAGCAAATAAGATAATAACGACTATGCCTGAAAGAGCAGGAATAATTAAACCGCTTCGAATAAGCGAGGCAGATTTATTTATTAGAAGATTTATGCGTTTTTTAACCCGCTCCGCTAAATTTAATTTCTGAAGGTCTGTCTCTTCAGATAAATCTGGTTTCTCCCCTTTTTCTTCTAATTCTTTCATCCAGCCATGGATAGGACAGAAGACCCAATCGGGTTTCTTCAAATCCGTCTTTCTTCTTCCATATTTTTCGATTGGTTTATCACAGATCGGGCAATACATTTTTTTCCTGACTGCTCTATAGGTTTCAGATTACTGAAAAAGAGTACAATTTGACGTGATCTAAATCACAATCTAAGTCTAAGCTCTGCGCCTCGAAGAAAATATGTTGATCGAGAATATCGCCCTGCCCCGGGGCACTCGTTGGCATGAAATCTGCTGCAGAATGATCGAGGGAGATAAAGTGATTTATATGAAACCCGCTAAGTGCACAGTATGCGGCAACAAAACATTCCAAAAAGACGGCATGTGCGTGTTATGCGAGAATGGTATCACAAAAACCTATGCGGAGTTAATAGAACTTTTAAAGAAGGACAAAAAGCGAGATTTACTCCAAATACTTGCGATGGTGGAGACGAGATAAAATATTCCCTCAGCGGGAAGATTCGTACTTACTTTAATAATTTAAGGATTCATGAGCACGTACAAAACAAAAAAACTGATCTCTATATTGATGGAGTCGCCCCTGTATCTGAAACTCTCTACGAGAGAAAGGCATTCTCTTCTGACAAGACTCGCTAATAGTTATCCTTTCCTATTTGATGACAAAGAAGAAACGACTTTAGAAGGCCAGCTCAACGTAAATCCTTCAGACAAATCAGATAGATAACGGGATGAAGTGTCTCATAGAAACACTTTAGGTCAATTCTGTATCAATCAGATACATTTTGAACAATAGGGTTAAGATACACATCCCGTTAGCGATGCTATAAACTTCTGAGTAAGTCCGTAATCAGATCCACTACCTTAGTGTGAATCGCCTCTATGCTTTGTGAGGCGTCAATTAATCTCATTCTCTTCGGTTCCTTTTCTGCGATTTCTAAGTAACCTTGTCTAACTTTCTTGTGAAACTCGACATCTTCTAACTCCAAACGGTCTGTTTTATTAATACCTCTGTTTCTCTTTAAGCCAGCCTCAACATCGAGATCAAGGAGCATTGTAATATCAGGTTTCAGTCCTTCCGTTACAAATCCATCAAGGCAATTAATAATTCTCAGATCTATTCCGCGTCCATAGCCCTGATAGACAACAGTGGAATCGCTGAACCTGTCTGTTATGACTAAAGCACCTTTATTTAAAGCAGGGCGAATGACCTCTTTCATGTGTTGTGCCCGTGAGGTATTATAGAGAAGCAGTTCTGTAAGAGGACTTATCTCTTTATATTCAATAGAGAGGAGCAGCTCCCGTATCTTCTGTCCAATTTGTGTGCCCCCAGGTTCTTCTGTGAGAATTACCTCAAAATCTTTTTTCTTCAGATATTCACATAAGAGTCTTGCCTGGGTCGATTTTCCCGTGCCTTCAATTCCCTCAAAGGATATAAATATACCTTTCATAACAAATCTCAAATCATCAAAATAAACATCTGTTCATTGCCGGGACATTTTCAGATCTTTCAATAGCTGAACAACTTTTAATGTTTCTTCTATAGTCCGCGATCCCATACCGCATGAAGGTGTCAACAACATCTGAGAAAGTAAGAGACCCGCCGGTATTGATCGAGACAATTTTTCGATACCTGTATCAAAGCGTTTCTTTATTAATTCTATATTTTCCCCTCTGATCGATTCACTTGTCGGCACAATACCCCAGGCAAGATAACCGCCGTCTTTTAAAAAATCGGATAACTCCGAGGGATACAATGAGATTGACTCTATATATTCGTAAGCATCAAAGCTTACGATCTTTACATTACTTTTTATCACCAGTGGCCAATCAGCCTTTCCACAACAGTGAATACCGGGAATGCCAGAAGCATCTGCAATGGCCCCTGAAGTCTCTCTAAGCAATCGCAGGGCTTCTTCAGCATCAACACCAAGATAACTCGTACTGCCGAGAGCTGAAAGAATCGGCTCATCTATGAATATGATTATATTTTCAGCGCGGGGCTGTAATAACTCTATTTGCCACCTGATCTTTGCCTTGAGGACCATAAGGGATATTTCCCTTAACTCCTCATCAAAATAGATTGGTTTTCCCTCGGAATCTTTCAAGCCCAAGGTAAACGTTAGTGGACCCGTTGTTTGACCCTTAAGATATTTAAATCTCTTACCTTCTATAAGCCTTAAAAATGTATGAAGACCCTTTGCATATGCCTCTGAAATAGCTATCTTCAAGTCCTCTTCATATCTTTCATAAAAACTTGTGAGTGCGTAGTCCTGATCTCTCTCTAGCCATATCGTTTCCTTTTTTTCATTGATCTTTATGAATGGCATCCCTTCGGAATACTGGATTATCATTGATTCACGAAAGGACAGCTTAGGGAGCTGAGGCCAGAAGGGGATATCAAAGGATTGAAGCACAAGCCTGCAGGCCTCTTCAGGGTCTATATAAGGTAAACTTCCAATACCCGTAGTTGTAAAGGGATCAAACATTCGACAAAATAGTTTTAGCTTTGAAGTAACTGTTTTATTATTTTATTGGAGACACCTTTATATATTCTTACACTTCCTATTCTCTCGGGAAGGATAAATTTTAGCTCTCCTGCAACTGCCTTCTTATCAATTTCAATAGACGAAAGGATATTGTCTATGTCTATATCTTCCGGTAATTCTGACGGCAAATCGTATGAATCTACAAGACCCATTATTTTTAATGTATCTTCCTTGTCAACAAATGTGAGCATATTAGATAGCTTTGCCTCAAGACACATACCTATTGCAACCGCCTCTCCATGAAGGTACCCCGTGTATCCTGTAACAGTTTCTATAGCATGTCCCATGGTATGACCGTAATTCAGGATTGACCTCAAGCCCGATTCTCTCTCATCCTTTGAAACGACCTCTGCCTTTATCTCACAGGAACGCTTAATAATAAAGGTCAGTACATCTTTATCAAGGTTTAAAATCTTATCTCTTTTTGTTTCGAGGATATTAAATAATTTCTTGTCCCCGATGACAGCATATTTGATCACCTCGGCCAGTCCGGCAAGAAATTCTCTTCTTGGCAGGGTCTTTAATGTTTCAACATCAATCCAGACAAGCCTTGGCTGCCAGAATGTGCCAATCATATTTTTACCGAGCTTGTGATTTACTCCGGTCTTTCCTCCGACAGCACTATCGACCTGTGCGAGCAATGTCGTAGGCACCTGGATATAGGAAATTCCCCTCATATATGTGGAAGCGGCAAATCCCGTTATATCGCCGATAACTCCACCCCCAAGTGCTATGAGTGCTGATAACCTATCAAGTTTATTTTTAAGAAGTTCGTCATAGATATGTTGCATCCACAGAAGGTCCTTATATTCCTCACCATCAGGGATAATTACGGTGAGTGGATGAAAGCCCGCTTTTTTAACAGACTCCAAGAGACGCCCACCATAGAAAGAGAAAACAGTTGGATTACTTATGATTGCTGTGTTGGGGCTCAGTCCAAAGGGCTTAAGATCACCTCCTAAAAGATCAAGGATGTTGCTTCCGATGGTTATGTCATAACTTCTCTCTGCCAATTTAACCCTGATTTTTTCCATCCTTGATTCAAACCCTAAATTCTAATATCGAAATCCTAAACAATTTCTAATGCTTGAAATTCAAAAGTTTAGAATTTAGAGCTTAGAATTTTGAATTCCATTTATAATCTCCTTTGCAATCTGACGGGGACTTCTATCTTCCGTATCTATAATGATATCGGCCTTCTCATAGAAAGGCTTCCTGAAATTCAAAAGCTCCCTTATCCTCTGAAGAGGATTTTCCACCTGAAGCAAGGGCCTATCGCTATTATGGCCTGTTCTTTTAAGGATCGTCTCCGGCGTTGCCATTAGACATATAATGACCCCATTTTTCCTGAGGATATCCATATTTTCTTCTTTCAACACGGCTCCACCGCCCGTAGAAATAATGATATTCTTATTCTTGGAGACCTTTTTTATCACCTCTGTCTCAATCTCTCTGAATCGGGACTCACCGAATCTTCTAAATATTTCATTGATGGTCATTCCCTGAGACTTCTCTATCTCGACATCCACATCGATAAGTCGCATCTTCAGATGCCTTGAGAGTTCTCTGCCAACGGCGGTCTTTCCTGTTCCCATAAAACCTGTAAGAACGATATTTCTCATGGGGAAGTTTCCCACTCATTGCCTATTTTCATCGTTCCTGTGCCTTCAAGAACATAATTTAAAAGTTTAGGATATTGTAGTAGTTATAAACAAGCAGGTCAATCTGTTATATTTATTTAAGTATGCCGAAGATAGTTGTGGGAATGAGCGGTGGAGTTGATTCTTCTGTAAGCGCATATCTTCTGAAAGAACAGGGGTATGAGGTCGAAGGGATAAGCCTTGTCCTATGGGAAGCTGGAAGGAGGACAGATTTTTCGACCTGCTGCTCCCTTCAGGTGATGCAGGAAGTATCAAAGACCTGCGAGCGTATCGGCATTCCGCACCGCATTATTGATGTCCGCGATGATTTTATAGGGAAAGTGATCGAGCCATTTGTCGACGCCTATTCCGCGGGTTTAACTCCTAATCCCTGCATATTGTGTAACAAATTTATTAAGTTTCCCTTTCTCCTGAAGGAGGCGGAGAAGACCGGAGCAGAGCTTATTGCCACTGGTCATTATGCAAGAGTTGAAAGAAAGGATTCAGGGGTTCAAGGCTTCAAGGATTCAAGGGAAAGTTCAGAATTCAGACTCCGGAGTCCAGTATTTTTGAAGAAGGGGATTGACCCCAAGAAGGACCAGTCCTATGTTCTCTACATTTTGGGACAGAAGGAACTCAGGAAGTTAATTCTACCACTGGGCCATTACAGGAAGGAAGAAGTGAGAAAGATGGCCCAGGAGCTTGGTTTACCAGCTGCAGAGAGGTCCGAGAGCCAGGAGATATGCTTTATTGAAGAGAGAAATTATTTTAAGTTCATTGAGAAGCTTTCTCCCATTGCAGGGAAACCGGGACCCATTCTCGATCTCGCGGGGAAGGCGATCGGAACACACAAGGGAATTCATGGATATACCATCGGCCAGAGAAAGGGCCTCGGTATATCTTTTCCAGAACCTTTTTATGTTGCCAGAATAGACGCCTTGAAAAATACGATCCATGTGGGTCCACAGGAGGCTGCAAAGAAAAGGGAGTTTTTACTGGGAGACCTCAATTGGATTGTCCCTCCGCCAGCGGATAGCTTCAAAGCCTCTGTAAAAATTCGCTCAACAATGAAAGATCAGCTGGCAACAATATTTTTAGTTAAGAATCAAGAGTTACAAGTTAAAAACCCGACTGGCGTTCGGGTAGTCTTTGATGATCCTCAGTGGGCTCCTGCGCCCGGTCAGAGTGCTGTGTTTTATGATGGCGACATAGTAATTGGCGGAGGGGTAATTAAAATATCAGCCTGACTGCATTGGAGACTACTTCTACCTGTGCGGGTGTCTTTCCAAAATAATCACCATCTATCTGTATATGGGCATCACCTCTTGTTTCTATGGCCTTTGCCTTCAAATATACGACATCCCTGAATCTCAGATGTATTCCCATTAATATTCCCAGGACATAACGGATAATGTCTGAACGTTTATTGCCCCTAAAGATACAAACATAAAGAACAGGATCTGTCAGTTTCGCATCAGGCGCGATCTTAAAATTACCTCCATATTTGGCCGATTTACCTATGACTGCGGAATATCCTGAATAGGCCTTTCCGTTTATGCTGAAAGTTAATTCCAGAGGATTAAATCTGATCAGGGTCTCAAGGCCACTATAAATATAAGCACCTTTACCGGAAACCTTTTTTAGGTTTTCATTTATCCCGAAAACAGCCTCGCCGTCAAAGCCAATACCGGCCATCAGACAGAAGTAACGTGCTATGGGTTGCGAGTCACGGGTTGGTTGATTTCTCCCAACATCTGACTTCAAGCAGCAGGTTATCCTGCCCAGTGAAACCGACTTGGGAGTTCTGCTTAAAGCCGTTTCCAAAGCACCTTCCAGATTCTCGGGAATGCCAAGCTCCTTTGCAAGAACATTTGTGGTTCCAAGGGGTAAGATAGCCATCGGTATTTCTGACCAGACAATGCCATTAATCACCTCATTAAAGGTGCCATCACCACCGGCTGCAATAATCAAAGAAGGTGATTTCTTAAGCGCCTCTTTTGCCAGATCCTCTGCATGCCCCTTGTATTCCGTGAAAAATACCTCTACCTCAATTCCTCGTGATTTCAGGAAGCGGGAGGCCTTCAGTATCTTTTTGTCCGATGATTTCTTTGCGGTGGGATTATTGATGAGGATGATTAAGGATTTCATGAAGTGACATTATGCCATTACATGATGATACTTTTCTGATTATAATTGCGGTTCTTTCAAGGTAATCTATAACTTTATCTACATCTATTCCTTCCCTTATAAAAAAGGCCCTTCCACCCATTTTGCTTCCTCCCTCCTTGATGTTAGGTATTCTTAGATATCCGAATCTCCCGGATGCTACATAGCCTGTTGTGTAATAGGGATCATCGGAGACACATAATTCAGCGAGTACAGGCTCACAGGAAACAACCTTCGATGCCAGGATTAAGGCTTCCTTAACAATATCCCTATTGATACCCCGTCTTGAAAGCCTTAGTGAAAGTATCTTTGATGCTCCCTTGTCTATGCCAAGGCGTGATGCCCTCACACCCCTTTTCCCATCAGGCTCAAGACGTTTTCCTTTTTCCGCAGTTACAAGGGCTGCACCTCTCATATTGCCCCTTTTAATCAACTGGAAGGCCCTGTTAATAGCCAACTTCGAAATCCCCGAAGATTGAAGTAGTGCTGTAACAATATTTTTCCCTTCCTCAGGTGTTTTACACTTCACGGTTGTTACCGGCAAGGCCAAGAGTGATTTTGGTTTTTCCTTTATGTCTTCTATTGTGATTATTATCCTGTCGGGCTTGCCCTTTGAGTGATTCAATGCCCTGAGTATATATTTTTTTGTTATTCTCTGAATCTCTGATTCTTCATAAATCCCCTCAGCACCAGAGATATGTATTTCAGAAGTTTTTGAATCTTGAGTTCTGGATTTTGCATTTCTACATTTGACATTAGGCCTTTGACATTTGGCCTTTTTTGATGCCCTCATCCTTATGCTCCAGAGATTTCCTATGTTAGAGATTATTATGTTTCCTCTCTGATATTTGAAAACTCTAATATGTAATTCTAAACCAAATGAATATTATTTACAGGAAACCCAGTCCAAAATTTTGAAAACTTCGTAGAGTACTGTCATTCCTGCGAAGGGCAGGAATCCAGAAAAATAGGAAAACTGGATTCCGCATCAAGTGCGGAATGACAAATAGGGTGGTACTGTAAGAGGCTGCTCAGATTCAATATTTTGTTAATCACTCTTTTTCAAAACTAATGATACTTGATAATCCTATAGTACGTGTCCCTCTGGGCCGGCCTGAAGCCGGCATCTCTTATAGCCCTGATGATGTCTTCCCTTGATACCCTGTAGCTAACACCCGTTGATGCAACTACATTTTCTTCTATCATTGTGGAGCCGAAATCATTTGCTCCAAACCTGAGGGCAACCTGGGCGAGTTTAAGCCCCTGCGTAACCCACGAAGCCTGTATGTTTTCGATGTTGTCCAGATATATCCTCGCTATGGAAAGTATTCTCAGATATTCACCGGCTGTGGCCGAATTTGATATAGAGAACTTGCGACCGAGTTCAGTATTGCCGGGCTGGAAGCTCCAGGGGATAAAGGCCGTAAAACCTCCGGTTCTATCCTGAAGGCTCCTGAGGGCATCAAGGTGTTCGATGATATCCTCCGGTTTTTCAACGCTGCCGAACATCATCGTCCCTGTCGTTCTCATACCGAGCCTGTGAGCCTCTTCCATCACCTTCAGCCATCTATCGCTCTTGATCTTCCTCGGACTGATTATCTCTCTTACTCTGTCGGAGAGAATTTCTGCACCTCCGCCAGGTATAGAGTCAAGACCTGCATTTCTGAGGAGCTTCAGGGTTTCTCTTATTGTCAGGTCTGATCTGTCAGCCACATAACATATCTCGGGAGGAGAGAAACCATGAATATTTATATCAAATTTATCCTTTATCTCTGCCAACAATTTCAGGTAATAATTTAGATCAAGTCCTGGATGAAGTCCGCCCTGCAGCAGTATTTGTGTTCCACCTGAGGCAAGGGTCTCTTCAATCTTTCTGAAGAGTTCATTTCTCTCAAGGATGTAAGCCTCTGGATCATGTTCATCTCTCCAGAAGGCACAGAAATGGCATCTGTTTATGCAGATATTTGTGTAATTGATATTCCTGTCAACAATAAATGTGCCTATTCCCGCGGGATGAAGCCTTTTTCTTATATCATCAGACATGCGGCCAAGTTCAAGGAGATCGGCCTTTTTAAGAAGCCTCAAGCCCTCTTTTTTGGAAAGGCGATCAGTAGTATTCATCATCCTTCTCTTTTCGCTTTTAAATCTTCACCTTTAACTTTTCTGTAAAGGGAGTCCCTTTCGACAGGAATCTTTCCTGCCTTTTTTATCAAATATATGAGCTGTTCCGATGTCATGGACTCACCGGAGAGGGCCCCTGCGGAATGAGTAATCTTTTCTTCGATGATAGTACCACCTAAGTCATCAGCACCGAAGAGAAGGGCAAGCTGGGATATCTTTTCTCCAAGCATAATCCAATAGGCGGTGATATGAGGAAAGTTATCAAGAACAAGCCTGCTTACGGCAATTGTCTTAAGGTCATCTATGCCAGAAGAGTAAAAACCTCCTATTTCAGTATTTTTTGGATGATACGAAAGGGGAACCAATGCCTGAAAGCCCCCGGTCCGGTCCTGAAGTTCCCTTAATCTGAGAAGGTGGTCTACTCGATGCTCATACCTTTCGATGTGACCATAAAGCATCGTTGCATTCGTCTTAATGCCCAATCGGTGAGCAGCCTCCATTATCTCAAGCCACCTCTCTCCTGAAATCTTTTCAGGGCAAAGGCGGCTTCTCACGCCTTTATCAAATATCTCTGCACCTCCACCTGGCATGGAATCAAGACCATGTCCTTGAAGGGAAAGTAAGGTATCTTCCAGATTGAGACTGCTGATTCTGGACATATAGTCTATCTCGACAGCTGTAAAGGCTTTTAGATGAAGCTCAGGAAATCTGTTCTTTATTGCTGAAAGAAGATTCAGGTAATACTCAAAGGGCCAGTCGGGATGAAGCCCCCCGACGATGTGAACTTCCCTGATCCCCCCCGGCCCCCCTTTATTAAAAGGGAGTGAGGGGGGATTCCTGAATTCCGAGGAATAAGGCTGAATTTTTTCGATGATTTCATCGATCGTTAATTCGAAGGCTCCGTTATCTCCCCTTGAACGGCTAAAGGCGCAGAACCTGCAGCGGTTTATGCAGAGATTTGTTGGATTTATATGCCTGTTCCTGATAAAAAATACCCTTCTGCCATTCTTCTTCTCGTTGATATAGGAGGCGAGTTCTCCAAGGGAAAAGAGGTCATCTGTTTTGAACAATTCCAAGGCATTATCTTCCGAGAGCCTTCTACCATCAAGTATTTTATCCTTTATTCTTTTATCCATAGAAAATTATAAATTGTTCCTCCGAATCTCATATACTATTGTAACATTTGAAAAGATTTAGAGGCCGAGGTCAAAAAAGGAATGCTTGAAAATATTTTTCAACAATAGTAAATTACAAACAAGTTAGGGATTTTTTTCTCCCCTTTCTTTCATGATTTTAAAAGGAAATTAAGAACCCTTGGGTGTTGAATGCCAAGGAGTTCCCCACTCTTGGTCCCCCGACTCAACACCCAAGGTCCCCTCCCCCCTTTATATTTATAGCAGGATTTATGCCAGCGTAACTTTTTGATTTTAAAGAAATATTTGGACTGGGATCGTATTTAACCCCATTTTGAGCTTTTGGCTCTTCGTCCTGTTCAGGCTCAAATAAAATCTAATAAGGATTCCAATTCCGGGTAACCACAAATCTTGTAAGAAAGTGATCAGAACATCAATTTGAATCATCAATTTGAAGATTGACAATATTATTATGGGATGCTTAATATAGCTGTACATCATTTCGGGGAGGAAAAATTTTTATTGAATAAAAATCACATCCAAGGGGGAAAACTATGAAAAGGGATATTAACTGGTTTCTTGATCTTTATCAAAATGGTCAGTTAGATCTGGATCCATCCTATCAACGAAGAAGCGTCTGGACGCTAAAGGATAGAAAATTTTTTCTTGATACCATTTTCCGGAATTATCCCTGTCCTGCAATTTTTCTACATAAAGAGATAGACGAAAAGGCAGGAAAGCTTATATACCATGTCGTTGATGGCAAACAACGCCTCGAAACCATTTTTCGTTTTGTCCAGAATGATATAGCAATTGATAAGGATTACGGAGACACAAGACTAAGCGGTAAAAAATGGAAGGGCATAGAAAATGATCCTGACCTCAAGCAAAAGTTTTCGAATTATCTGTTGTCAGTAGAATTTATAGATTCAATTGACGGGAATTATGTGAATGAAGTGTTCGATCGTCTTAACAGGAATTCAAGAAAGCTCGAAAGGCAGGAACTGAGGCATGCAAAATATGATGGCTGGTTCGTAACAGTAGCAGAAACAGAGTCTGAAAACGATGAATGGGAACGCTTTGGCGTTGTCACCAAGGCAAGAATGAAAAGGATGAAGGACATCCAGTTTATATCGGAGCTTCTGGCTGTTGCACTTAAAAATCGTATCGATGGCTTTGATCAGGACAAGATTGATGATATATATGCTGAATACGATTCACCGCAGGAAATGATATCAAGTTTTTCTGAAGAAGTCTTCAAGAAAAGATTAGCCTTTCTGAAAGATTATATTTTCAAAATGGAGAACTTCAACGAAGCCGTCACCAAATATGCCAAAGGATTAGCCAATTTTTATAGTCTCTGGGCTTTCATCGCCCTGAATTTGGCTCGTTTGCGCCCCCCGCAGATCTTGGCTGAGAAATATTCAGAGTTCATGTCTAAGGTAGAAACCCTGACAAAAGAGAAAGATCCGGAGAAATTCCTGAAGGAACATGACTCTTATTCCAAGGCTTACAATTACTTCAGGAATCTGGTTCAGGCAAGCACAGACCAGGCACAGAGAGAGGCGAGAAACAAAGTTCTTGAGAGCGTACTTCTGGGTTAACCCAGATAGGCGAAGTAAGCGATTTTGTTCATCGGGCTGGCGAGACGAAGCCTACTTTATCCATCTTAATCTCAATAATAAGCGGGTGGCATGGAGCGACCTCAACCATTAATCCAAAATAATGGAGCGCCGCAAAGCTTGTTGTTAGCGGATGTTACGGCAAAAATTCTATGTTCTTGAAAATTCGTATTTGACAGGAAGAAGTCTATCGAGAGTAACATGTTTTAAAGCATCAAGAATCTCTATGCCTATTATCCTGTCACCCTCCCCAATATCTAAAACAATATCTTCCGTAACTCTCCGGTTAATGACATCCTGTTTTCTGTCGTCAAGTCTGATATAAAGAAGGTCTGTTTTGTCATTGTAAATAATGTTCATGCTGCCTCCTCCCACTTCCCATAAAATACATATACTGTAATAGTCAATATTTGAGTTTTTCGTTTGTGCCACTTTATGCGCTTGTGCCAGCCTGTTTAAACTTTTGCTTCTTCTATATCAAACTTAACCGTAGGAACTAAAATCCTTGGAGATTTAGCAATACGTTCTGAGTTTTTTATTAGCTTCATTATCAGTTGTCCAACATCGGC
>JBFMEC010000041.1:0-16186 GCA_040753575.1 Nitrospirota bacterium
TGCAAATGGTGTCTCTCAAAGAGAGACCCATAAGGAGGAAAGCAAACTGTCTTTCCTGCTTTAAAGACTTCAAAAACTATTATAAACTTCCTTACCTAATCTACAGGTGAGGATTATACCAGGAGGTAGATATGAAAGCACTTATTGAACTAATGGTGAAGTATCTGGTAGATAAGCCGGAGGAGGTTGCAGTGGCCGAGGTAGACGGAGAAAGAACCGCTATTTTTGAATTGCGTGTTGCTACAAGTGACATTGGGAAGGTTATCGGAAAGCAGGGGAATACAGCGCGGGCAATGAGAACAATACTGAGTGCTGCTGGTGCTAAGCTCGAAAAGCGTTGTGTTCTTGAAATATTGGATTAAACTGAATAATACCAAATCTCCAAACCTTTTCACTTTTTTTTCTTCTTTCGTTTTTCTATGTCTTTGAGGCTAAAGATCTCATCAGTGATAAATTTCATCAACACAACTGGTTTGCCCTTCTTTGTTATTATTACTTCCTCTCCTGCCTCCTCAATTTCTCTTATGATTTCTGTAGCTTTAAGCCTTAATTCAGTTACTGTTAAAAATTTCATCTCTATCTCTTTTTCGAATAAATGACTTATAGAAAGAAAAAATTAAAATTTTCTTCCTCACGGGGAATAGAACAATGAATCGAAAATAAAAAATTAGGGTTTCAGTACTGCACCTTATTCTTATCTTCTTTAAGCTGTTTTATTTTTTTCAACATAGATTCCATATTTTCATCTGCTTTTGCACCTATGGATAGGGTTGAAATGACGATAGTGCCAAGGATTCCAACTACTACCCCTATCAAAAACCAAAGCATTCATACCTCCTTTTTGTTTTCAGGCAATCTGTTATTACTATGAGGTTCCTCCTTTCCTTAGAATTACTATAATAAAAATATATACATTTTAATACTTGAATAAATACCATAATAATAGTATTATTTCAAGTATTTTTTTAATCTGGAGAAAGTTTTATAAAAGGTGCTGACTGATTGAATCAGAGGATTGATTATCCTCAAATAGTTTACTGATCTCTGAATTTGGGCTTCGAGTTGGGAAAATAGTTCTTTGCATTTTTTATTAAAATGCAAAGAAAAAGTTCTCAAAGAGAATGCATAAAGAGTCTTGGAGGATTATGGTGGGCAGTCGCAGAATCGAACTGCGGACACGAGGCTTTTCAGGCCTCTGCTCTACCGACTGAGCTAACTGCCCAATTTTTTGTCTTAACTTTAAACTTTTGGACTCTTTACTGTCAACCCCTCAAACCGGCCGTTCTTTGACAGATATGGGGTTTCTTGAGTTTAAATAGTCTAAAGAGTAAACTATTTTAAACTGTGAATCTGAAAAATTTATTAAAGATTTATCTGCCTTCCTTCCTTTCGGGTATTCTCCTAATATTATCCTTTCCAAGAATAGATCTTTCCGGTCTTGCCTGGATAGCGCTCGTTCCATTCCTTATTTCCCTCTATGACAAAAGGCCAAGACCGGCCTTCAAGGCAGGCTTTTTCCTGGGTGTAATTTATTTTTTGGGGACAGAGTACTGGATATACCACTCGATAAATCATTATGGTGGCATTTCTTTTTTGACAAGCATGGCCATTGTTATTTTGCTCTGTCTATATCTAAGTCTATACACCGGTCTTTTTGCACTTCTGTTTTCAACGGTCATAAGGATTTCGCGTTTTCCTGTCCTCCTTGTTGCACCTGTTCTCTGGGTGGTACTCGAATTTCTGCGATCCTATATATTTACTGGATTCCCCTGGTCAAGCATAGGATATACGCAGTATAAATTTCTTACTATTATTCAGATAGCTGATATAACCGGTATCTACGGCTTGTCCTTTCTCGTTTTAGCTGTCAATGGTGCAATAGCTGATATCTTTCTAATAAGAAGACGTCTCAGGGACATGCCTCTTTTCCCCCTGTCTTATACACTTATTGGCTTTTCACTGCTTTTTCTGGTGATCATTCTGGTTTTCGCCTATGGAAATTGGAGGCTTAAACAGGAAAGACCCGGAAAACTGATCAGGGCCGGCATTATACAGGGAAACATCGAGCAGGACAAAAAATGGGAACCTGCCTTCCAGAACAGAACCATGGATGTGTATAAGGACCTCTCCTTCAGGGCTGCTTCCTGTAATCCGTCAATCATCATCTGGCCTGAAACGGCGGTACCATTTTTCTTTAATGAAGACACGAAATACACCGAAGAGCTTCTTGATTTTCAAACTCAACTTAACTCCTATCTGCTCTTTGGAAGTGTCCTTGTAAAAGGAAAGGGGAGAAGGGACCTTCTTTCGAACAGTGCTATTTTACTTGATAAGACTGGAAGGGTCTCTTACATTTATGATAAAATACATTTAGTACCTTTTGGAGAATATGTACCCCTGCGAAGGGTTTTTTTCTTCATAGATAAGCTTGTTGTAGGCATTGGTGATTATATCCAAGGCAACCGTTATTTAAAGGCCGAGGCTCCTTGCGGAAGTTTTGCTCCCCCGATCTGCTATGAGATAATATTTCCGGGATTAGTAAGGAAATTTTATAGGAAAGGCGGAGATTTTATTGTGAATATTACGAATGATGCATGGTTTGGAAAAACAAGCGGTCCTTATCAACATTTCAGCATGGCAATTTTTCGTGCTGTGGAAAATAGAAAACCTTTGATAAGGGCAGCCAATACCGGGATCTCAGGCTTTATAGATAGCAACGGAAGGATTATTTCGCGGACCAGTCTATTTCAACAGGAAATGTTGATACAGGATATCAAGACTGACTCTACGAGAAGTTTTTATTCTAAATATGGAGATCTTTTCTCCTATTTATGTATCATTTTTTCTGTAATATTATTTGCCAATCTTTTTGGAAAGGCGAGAAAGGAAATAAGGAGGTAGAATATGCTTTTACAGAATGAACTTAAAGAAGAATTGTCAATCCTGAGGACAAAGATAGAATCTCTCAGAGGCTATCTTTGATATAGATAGGTTAAAAGAAGAAATTGAAGGAATTAAGAATGAACTAACCTTAGAAAAGGTATGGTCTTCTCCTCAAAGGTCAAGAGAACTATTAAAGAGGAAATCAAAACTTGTGGATGCGGTGTCTCATTTTGAGACACTTTCTGAAAAACTATCCTACATAGAAGAATCAATAGGAATACTCGAAGAGGAAAGTGGAGAACTATTTCTGGGTGACTTACAGAAGGAGATTAAAAATCTCAAGGAAGACTTAGAATCTCTGGAGATCGAAAATCTCCTTTCGGGAGAACATGACAGAAATAATGCCATCCTTACCATCCACCCGGGAGCCGGCGGCGTAGAAAGCCAGGATTGGGCCCAGATGCTTCTCAGAATGTACCTCAAATGGGCAGAAAGGCATAAGTTTAATGCCCAGATTGTTGAATTACAGACGGGTGAAGAGGCTGGCATAAAAAGCGCAACTATAACAGTTACTGGACCTTATGCATATGGTTACCTAAAGGCTGAGGCGGGTGTTCACAGACTTGTAAGGATTTCCCCTTATGATGCAAACAAGAGAAGACATACATCCTTTGTGGCTATCTTGGTATATCCTGAAGTTGAAGAAGACATCGACATAGAAATAAAAGAAGAGGATATAAAGATGGAAACATTCAGGGCTTCTGGAGCAGGAGGACAGCATGTGAATAAGACATCTTCAGCTGTAAGGCTTACCCATATTCTCACAGGTATTGTCGTTAGCTGTCAGAACGAACGTTCGCAGCACAAAAATAGAGCTATTGCCATGAAGATACTAAAGTCTAGGATATATGACCTTAAACTCAGGGAACAGGAAAAGAAGATAGAAGATCTCATCGGAGACAAAAAAGATATAGCCTGGGGAAGCCAGATCAGGTCTTATATTCTTCAGCCTTACAGAATTGTTAAGGACCATAGAACAGGTGTTGAGGCAGGAAATGTCGATGCTGTGCTTGAAGGCTACCTTGATAAATTTATAAAGGCCTATTTAAAGAAAAGCTCCGGAAATGGGGTTAACTAATACTACTAGTCTTTTTGTTATTTTTAGGAGTATTAGTAGGAGTTGTGATTTTGTTTAAAAGTGAGATTTCCGTCAGAAGAATATTTAGATCCTTTGTTGGTAAGGGGTGTGAAAATGTATTCTGTTTCTTGAGGAGATCTTAATAAGGTGGAAAGTAACATTATGCTGAAGAAAAACCAACAGGTTTTTCTTGTTTGGACATCGAATATGAGATATAATGTTCATACCTCCCACAAGTTATCAACATGTGTTAGTAGATTGTTAATATTTACTGAGTTTCTATGACCGTAGAGGAAATTTGGAATAAAAGTATTCTGAAGATAGAAGAAAAAGTGGGAACCAGTGTGGCTGAGCTCTGGTTTCGCCCTATCAGACTCTTCCAGATTAAGGAGCAACAGGCAATTATAGATATACCTAATAGGTTCTTTAAGGACTGGATAGAAGACAACTATCCGGATATAATTGCCAAGTCTATGGAAAATATCCTGGGATATCCCGTAGAGGTTCGTTATAAAATCTCAGAGAAAATTAGCGCTGATATCAGGAAGATGGATATGAGATTAGAAAGCCGGAGGCAAAAGCTTGCGAGCAGAGGAATATATCTAAATCCCAAATATACATTCGAGAATTTCGTAGTCGGACCGAGCAATCAATTTGCACAGGCTGCGGCGAAGGCAGTTGCCGAGGCTTCAGGCAAGGTGTATAACCCTTTCTTTATTTATGGAGGTGTAGGTCTCGGAAAGACCCATCTCATAAGTGCAATAGGTAATGCTGCGGTAGACAAAAAGCCGGATCTTATAGTCCTTTATGCATCAGCTGAGCAATTTACGAACGAGGTTGTGGCTGCCTTAAGGCATGACAGGATGGGGGAACTAAAGCAGAAATATAGAAACCTGGATATTCTACTTCTTGACGACATTCAGTTCATCGCGAACAAGACTGCTACTCAGGAAGAGTTCTTCCATACTTTCAATGCCCTTTATGAAAGGCAGAGCCAGATCGTGATCTCCAGCGACAGGCCGCCAAAGGAGATACCTGCTGTTACAGACAGATTAAGGTCAAGGTTCAGCATGGGGCTCATTGCAGATATACAACCGCCTGAGATCGAGACGAAGGTTGCCATATTGCAAAAAAAGGCGTCCATGGAAAAAATTGATGTCCCCGAGGAGGTTGTTTATTACCTTGCATCCAAAATTAGATCTAACATAAGGGAACTGGAGGGCTCGCTGATCCGCCTTGGTGCCCAATCTTCACTGACGGGAATGCCCATTGATAAAGAAATGGCTAAAAACATCCTAAGGGATCTTATAGTGGAAGATGAAAAGCCTATAACCGTGGATATAATACAGAAGGTCGTCTGTGAACATTTTGGTCTCAAATTGGCTGATATGAAGGTGAAGAAAAGGACAAAGGAGGTCGCATTCCCCCGGCAGGTAGCGATGTATTTAACAAAGAAGTTGACGGAGATGTCCCTCAGTGATATTGGTAAAAATTTTGGTGGTAAGGATCATGCAACAGTTATTTATGGATGTAAACAGGTTGAAGACAGGATGGCGAAGGATGATGTATTTAGCAGAATGATCGAGAACCTTTTGCGCAAGATAAACCCTTGAATCGCGGAGGAGGATTATGAAAGTAAGTGTATCAAAGGATGAAATTCAGGAAAAGCTTTCTAATATCCAGAATATAGTGGAGAAAAGGAATACTATGCCCATATTAAGCCACTTTCTTCTTGAGGCGGGCAAGAGAGCTTCTTATATAGTTGCGACTGACTTGGAGACAGCATTGAAAGAGCCTCTTGATATAAGGGTTGAGAAGGAAGGAAAGCTTTGCATTCCCGCACGAAAGCTTTTCGAGATAGTGAAAGAGACAGAAGGAGATTTGTTCTTCGAATCGGTGGATGAGCAATGGCTTAAGATTAAAGCCGGCGCCAGCAATTTCAAGCTTGCCTGCTTAGCGGCAAGTGACTTTCCGGCATGGCCTCTTATGGAGGATACCGAGGAAATATATATTGATGCTTCCCGGTTACTGGAGATGATAGAGAAGACGATCTATTCGGCTGGAGAAAGTGATACTAGATATACACTTAATGGCCTTTTATTCCATGCCCAGCCAGGGGATAACTCTCTTACAATTGTGGGGACAGACGGCCACAGGCTTGCTTTAATAGTTAAAGAAATGGAAGGTAATGTGAAAGAAGAGAAGAAAATAATAGTGCCCCGTAAGTCAGTATCGGAACTTAGGAGGTTTCTCCCTGCTTCTCAGGATGAAACGCAGAAGGTAAAGATTTCTGTTGGCAAAAATCACCTTCTCTTCAGTATCGGTTTCTCTCTAGATAAGGGTGGAAAGGGTAAGGGAGTGGAGTTTCTCACAAGGCTAATAGAAGGGACATACCCTAATTATGAGAATGTTATACCGCAGGCGAACGAAAAAAAGATATACCTTGAAAGGGATACATTTATGAAGGTGCTCCGCAGGGTTTCCATAATGTCCAAGGAAAAAGCGAGTGCTGTCAGGGTTGATATCGAAGAAGACAAACTGACGGCCTTGTCATCAAATCCCGACCTTGGAGAGGCGACGGAAGAGATCGCAATAGACTACAAAGGAGAGCGACTTTCTGTTGGATTTAATGCAAGATATCTGATAGATGTCCTGGGGGTAATGGTCTCAGACAGAGTTCTCCTTGAGCTCCAGGATCCTCTGAGCCCGGCCTTGCTTAGGGAAGAAGGGAATGAATATTACAGATGTGTTATTATGCCGATGAGGATATAAAAGGATAAACATGGAAGAAAAGAAAATCGAAGAATCATATGGTGCTGAGGATATAAAGATACTTAAGGGCCTCACTGCTGTCAGAAAAAGACCTGCCATGTACATAGGCTCTACCGGGATAGAAGGATTGCACCATCTTGTCTATGAAGTAGTTGATAATAGTGTCGATGAGTCTCTGGCAGGTTTCTGTAAAAATATTGAGGTTCTAATCCATCACGATGGAAGCTGTACCGTAATAGATGACGGAAGAGGCATCCCTGCCGGGCCCCATCCCGGAGATCCTGAAGGACGTTCCGCTACAGAGGTTGCCCTGACGGAACTTCATGCTGGAGGAAAGTTTGAATCAAAGGCATACAGGATATCAGGTGGATTACACGGAGTTGGTGTGTCCGTTGTGAATGCCCTTTCAGAATGGCTTGATGTGGAGATAAGGCAGAATGGAAATGTCTATCAACAGCACTATGAAAGGGGGAAGGCAACAGGTTCTTTGAGCATAGTTGGAAAGACGAAGGGAAGAGGTACGAAGATTACCTTTAAGCCAGATGCCGAGGTTTTTGATACCGTTGATTTCAGTTACGATATCCTTTCCCAGAGACTGAGAGAGCTGGCTTTTCTTAATAGGGGGCTTAAGATAACCCTTTCAGATGAAAGGACTGAGAAGAGGCAGGTATTCCATTATAGTGGCGGAATTGTATCTTTTGTAGAGCACCTGAATAAAAACAAGACGCTCATTCATCCAAAGCCCATTCACATATCAGGAGAAAAGGAAGATGTTATAGTCGAGATAGCTCTCCAGTATAATGATGGTTATACCGAAACTATTTATACCTTTGCCAATAATATAAATACAAAGGAAGGGGGAACTCATCTGATCGGTTTCAAGTCAGCTCTCACAAGAACAGTAAATAGTTATGCCATCTACTCTGGACTCCTGAAAAATGGTAAAGAAGCACTCTCTGGCGAAGACATCAGAGAGGGACTAACGGCCGTCATTAACGTCAAGCTCCTTTCTCCTCAGTTTGAGGGGCAGACAAAGATGAAGCTCGGAAACAGCGAGGTAAAGGGCTTGGTAGAATCCATCGTAAACGATAGCCTGAGCACATATTTCGAAGAGAATCCCTCGGTAGCGCGGAAGATTATCGAAAAGGCCCTGCAGGCAGCAAGGGCGCGGGAGGCTGCGAGAAAGGCCCGGGAGCTCACAAGAAGGAAAGGCGCCCTCGAAGATACGGGGCTGCCTGGAAAACTTGCAGACTGTTCGGAAAAGAATCCTGCCTTAAGTGAATTATTCATAGTTGAGGGCGATTCTGCTGGAGGATCGGCGAAACAGGGTCGGGACAGGCGCATTCAGGCTGTTTTACCCTTAAGGGGCAAGATATTGAACGTTGAAAAGGCAAGGTTTGACAAGATGCTGAGCTCTGAGGAGATTAAGGTGCTCATAACAGCACTGGGTACCGGCATAGGGCTGGATGACTTTGATATCTCGAAGATAAGGTATCACAAAGTCATCCTTATGACAGACGCTGATGTTGATGGCGCCCATATAAGAACATTGCTGCTTACCTTCTTTCACAGGCAGATGCCCCAAGTAGCAGAAAAGAGATACCTCTATATTGCCCAACCACCTCTCTTTAAGGTGAAAAAGGGTAAAACTGAGAAATATATACAGAATGAGACCGAGATGCAAAACATGCTCCTTGAGCTTGCCTCTGAAGAGCTGGAGCTATCCATCAAGGGCCAGTCCGTGAAGGGGAAGGCTCTTATACCTTATCTAAAAAGGCTTTCTAAATTTAACCGGCTTATGGAATGGTTTGAAAGAAGGAGAAGAGACCCGGAGCTTCTCCTTTTCATGTTTTCATCGGGGATAGACAAGAATACATTGAAAGATATGAATAAAATAGAAGAATTTCTGAGGATATTGAGGGAAAAGGATAGGTGTATTCAGATTAGTGAGATTCAACTTGATGAAGAACATCAGACCTATGGGGTAGATATAAGAAGACATAACTATAAGCTCAACCTCGACATTAATTTCCTGACATCCCCTGAATTCAGAGAACTGGAGAATCTTTATGGCATCATAAAGGACCTTGGGGAACCCCCCTATAAAATACAGACAAGGGAAGGGCTGAAGGAAGTATTTTCAAACTCAGAGCTTTTCGAGATTGTTCTTTCCACTGCAAAGAAGGGTCTTACGATTCAAAGATACAAGGGCCTTGGAGAGATGAATCCTCAACAGCTCTGGGAAACCACCATGGATCCTGATAGGAGGACACTCTTTCAGGTGAATGTCCAGGATTCTGTAAAGGCCGATGAGATATTTACAATCCTCATGGGAGATCAGGTCGAACCCAGAAAGGAGTTTATTACCACTCATGCCCTGGAGGCCAGGAATATCGATATCTAAAGCAGGGATCTTGATAATATTTTTGTTGCTTCTCTCATCCTGTGGTGGTAAGGAGGAGGTTAAGAAGGTCTCGGAAGAATCTAAGATCACACAGGGGGCCTTCAAAGTAGCAGAAGAGATCAAGAATGCCTATGTCAAAAATGATCGTTCAGAGATCGAGAAGAATTCTACAACGGATGGCTACAGAGAGCTAATAGGGGCTATTAAAAGTTTTGACTCGGCCGAGCTCACCTTTACTCCTACCTGGGTTGAGATAGAGGACTCCACCGTATATCTTCATATCTCATGGAAAGGAACCTGGATAGTTAAAGGCAAGACAACGGAAGAGAGAGGTCTTGCGATATTCGTACTTGAAGGAAGGCCCGTGAAACTTGCCCGAATTTTAAGAGAGAATCCATTCCGCCAGCCTGAATAAGTAGATAAAACAATGACCAAATAACAATAACTTGATTTGCCATCTGTAAAATGCAATCAATCGCTCCCGATGGACCTAGGTTTTAAAGGATTTTTTACTGACAACTGCTACACGTGCTCTTGCTACAAGAGCTACAGGCGGCAGAGGCGGTTCCGGCGAAGGGCTTCTCCACTCCGCTCATACCGAAAGTGGAAAACTTCTTTTTGATATCCTCGGAATTGCATTTGGGGCAGTTTACTTTTTGGTTGCCAAAGACAAGTCTCTCAAAGTCCTCACCACATTCATTACATTTATATTCGTATATCGGCATTTACACTCCTTCGGATAAGACCAAAATGATCTTGTTTAGCTTTATTCGTTAATTAAACCATATTAACAGGTTTTAATTATTATAACAGAAGAATGGGTTTGAGATATTACATATTTTTCTTGATAATTTAAAAGGAGAATAGTATATAAGTAGCTGGTCAGGTTTTTTCAGTATCAAAGGGAGGCGTGAAATGTATGCTCAAAACAGTCCGAAGGAAGAACTCCTTGAGATCGCCAGAATTATAAAACTCCTGATAATAGACGTCGATGGTGTACTCACAGATGGGAGTATCATTCTTGACAATGAAGGCAACGAGTTTAAGGCCTTTCATGTTCGGGATGGTCACGGGATAAAGATGCTTCTGCGGGCGGGAATTCAGGTCGCCATAGTTACAGGCAGATTTTCAAAGGTTGTTGAAAGAAGAGCAGAGGAACTCGGCATAAAGGAGGTCTTTCAAAGGTGCCAGAATAAGAAGGTTGCCTATCACCACCTTGTTGACAAATATTTGCTTGCTGACGAGGAGGTTGCCTTCATTGGCGATGATATTGTTGATATTTATCCTTTTAAAAAATCGGGTCTTTCAGTAGCCGTTGCCGATGCAGCCGACGAAGTCAAGGCATTAGCCAAGATGATAACTCAGAACAGAGGAGGCAGGGGAGCTGTCAGGGAGGTCTGTGACTTTCTTCTAAAAGCAAAATTGCTCTGGCAGGAGATTGTAGATGACTATTCTAAGGCTTAATCTTCCAACTATCCTCACCCTGAGCAGGATTGTCCTTATCCCTGTCTTCATATTTATAGTCTATCAGCATCCGGTTTTTGGTGCTCTTATCTTTGCCATTGCTTCTATAACGGACCTTCTCGATGGATACCTGGCAAGACGTTCAGGTAATATAACGAAGTTTGGAATTATACTTGATCCCATAGCCGATAAGTTTTTGGTAATCTCAGCCCTGATTGTACTTGTTGATATGGAGAGATTACCGGCATGGATCGCTATTATTATCATTGTTAGAGAATTCCTTGTGACGGGTCTGAGGGTTGTTGCCCTTTCGAAGGATATAGTAATTCCTGCTGAGATTGGAGGAAAGATAAAGACCTTCATCCAGATAGTGGCGATTCTATGTCTTATCCTCTTAGGAAGCATTTCTGATGTTGATCTATATGATGTCGGCTTGATTCTCATATGGGTAGCCCTATTACTCTCTGTCATTTCGGGAGTCCAGTATACGATATCCTTCTGGAAGAAGATGTGAGAAATTGCGAATTCGATCTGAAACAGGGCAAAATGGGAAATAAAAATTGGGGAAGTAAGTGACAGCGGAGATAATTCTGATTTTAATCGTCGCTTTTGTCATGGGTTCGATCCCCTTCGGGGTCATAATAGCAAAATCTAAGGGAGTTGACCTCAAAAAGATCGGGAGTAAAAACATAGGGGCAACAAACGTCCTGAGGTCTCTCGGCAAAGGACCTGCTGCCCTCACCCTTTTTGGCGATCTACTTAAGGGCACCGTCGCTGTTGCAATCGGAAGATATTTTGGGATCGGGCTCTTTTATGAAGGTCTTGTGGGGTTGTCGGCAATCCTCGGTCATAACTTTTCTTTATTCCTGAAATTTAGAGGAGGAAAGGGAGTTGCCACAAGCCTTGGGGTGCTTTGTATCTACTCTCCACAAACTGCCTTCTTTACATTTATAATATGGCTTGTGGTTATTCTGCTCACGAGATATTCATCTCTTGGAGCACTCGTTTCATTTGGGCTCCTGCCAATAAACATGATACTCTTCGATGACAAAGAGAAGGTGCTTACAGCCCTTCTGATGGCGATCCTCATCTTTAGCAGGCATGTGGACAATATTTATAGGCTTATAAAAGGTAATGAGAGAAAGATCGGAGAGAGGCCGTGAAAGGGCTGCTCTCTTTGTTCCTATTATTCATGCTCTCCACACCTACCCTTTCATTGGCGAAAGATTTAGTGGAAGAGCAGCTTGATAGAGGAATTAGAAATTCAGAACCCTACTCATATAGTCTTATAAGGCAGTCAAGAACAAATAATGCTGAGGCACAGAGGCTTTTGAAAGAGGCCTTAAGATACTCACCGGACCTCCCTGCTGTATATTTTGAACTATCGAAGGCCAGTTTTTCTTTTTCCTCTAAGGGATTTTTCGAAACGGTCGATTACATGCTTCGGGGGATAGCAGCTTATCGTCAAAACTTCTGGTGGTCCTTCACGATGATAGGCTCCCTTTTCATCAGTTTAGTTCTCTCTTTTATCGTTTCGATGATAATAATTATCATAATTAGACTTCCCCATGATCTGCCTTTGCTTTCCCATGACATCAAAGAGCTCAGGGCAAAGGCCCTGCTGCTAATTGTACTTTTTAGTGCTATCATAAGTCCTCTTTTCCTGATAGGGAGTGCGCTTATCATAATCGGACTCTATTTTAAAAAATGGGATAGGATTGTTGTTTATCTTTATCTTTTGTTTCTCCTCGCACTGCCGTGGGTTCTTAATATTTCTTCGATGTTTATAAATGCCCTTGCTTCCAGTGATCTGAAGGCAATTGTTCAGGTTAATGAATCGAAGGGTAACAGATATGCCCTTTCTGTGTTAAAAGAGACAGATGATAACGTTGCCCGCTTTTCCTATGCCCTTGCCCTGAAACGAGAGGGCAGGTATGATGAGGCGATAAATATATTAAATAAACTCATCTCAGATAAGGCCGATGCGAGGCTATATAATAATCTCGCAAATTGCTACGCTGCAAAAAATAATATGGAAAGGGCAAAGGAATTTTATAAGAAATCAATTGAGCTTAAACCTCTTACAGCTGCCCTTTATAATTTAAGCCAGATATCAAGAGAGACCTTTGACTTTATCACAGGTGAAGAGTTTTTTCTCTCCGCTCAGAGACAGGAT
This sequence comes from Nitrospirota bacterium, assembly GCA_040753575.1. Classification (GTDB taxonomy): domain Bacteria; phylum Nitrospirota; class Thermodesulfovibrionia; order Thermodesulfovibrionales; family SM23-35; genus JBFMEC01. Next base: position 12,838 of record JBFMEC010000041.1, read on the forward strand.
GCCGAGGCTGTGTCGAGATTCATGTCAATATTCGGCAGAAATCCTAACAGGTTTGTTATAGATGAGAATCTGCCTCTTACTGACCTCTGGAAATATGCCAAAGAAAAAATATCAGATTCAACCTTCGGTTTGTCAGTAATACAGCCAGCCTTTATTCCTGGTATAGCCTCTTTCCTGATTACTCTTTTTTTGATATTGAATATTCGTATCAGGAACAGGGCTTACAAGTGTAGAAAATGTGGGGCGATTCTCTGCAATAAGTGCGAAAAACGTATCATCTGGGGTCATATGTGCATTCAGTGTTTTGGGTCACTAATAAAGCTCGATGAGCTCAATGCAAGGGAGAGAGTTGCAAGATTGCTAACTGTCTATGAGCATCAGAAAAAAAGAAGGAGTATAATCAAACTTATAACATTCATAATACCGGGCTCCGGTCAGATATATGCAGGGAATATTCTCAAGGGTCTACTATTCTTGTGGCTTTTTTTGTTTTTCCTTTTTATTCTCGTAATGAACTCGATATTAGTACCAGAAACGTCCTTTTTTTCTCATCTCTGGTTAAACGGGCTCTCGCTGTTTCTTATGGCAGTTGTATATTTCGCAGCTAACATTCTGACAAGAGGGGGGATTGCTGCAGGATGGCTTTAGAGGGCTCCCTAAAGGATTTTGGCCTCGCTGATATTCTTCAGCTGATCCATTTTCAAAGAAAAACGGGTGTACTTTTACTTGAGGGCCGGATGGACAGGGTGAGACTACTTTTCGTGGAAGGAAATATTGTAGGTGCAGAATCGAAAAGGAGAAGAGAGGCAAACAGGCTTGGAACGGTGCTTGTTAAAAAGGGATTCATAAGAGAAGAAGAGCTTCGGTCAGTTCTTGAGGAGCAGAAAGGCTCAGATATGAAACTTGGGGACATCCTCGTAAAGAAGGGGTTTGTAGAAAAAGACCAGATACAGGATATCCTGACAGGCCAGATTAAGGAGACGGTTGTTCAGGTCTTTGGCTGGAAAGAGGGAACCTATGAATTTACTCCTCAAGAGGTTCCTGTGGATAAGGAATTTTTCATATCCTTGAATACTCATCACCTTCTCATGGAAGGGCTAAGGATAGTCGATGAATGGTCTGTCGTGGAGGGTAAACTTACACTCGATACCGTATTCGAAAAAAGGGCTGCAGTAGTTCCTGACCTGACAGACGTGGAAAGGGAGATATTTCCCCTCGTTGACGGTGAAAATGACGTCAGCACAATCATAGATATCAGTGCGATGGATGATTTTGAGGTCTCTAAGACCCTTGTCTCTCTTATGGAAAGAGGAGTCATAGAGACGAAGGAGTCTGCCCCTGTCATTGCCGAGGCCCCTTCTGTTGAAATTAAGAAAACTGCTACCTTTCATTATCTCTTACCTATATTAGCTATCGTTATCTCCTCTCTGCTTTCTTTGTTTCCTTTGTTTTCAAGGAGTGAAAATTTCTCTAAAAGACTCAGTGCCGCAAAGACTATCGAAGACCTGAGATTTGCGGTTGAGGCTTACAAGTTCGAACATGGCTCTTATCCTGGAAAATTTAGTCTCATAACAGAGAGAGCTGACCCCTGGGGAAGACCATACATTTATAAGCAAAGTGGAGATACGTTTACAATTATGAGCTCGGGTCCGGATAGTAAAGAGGGCACATCTGATGATATATACTGAAATGTCAAATTTCAAACCCCAGATTACAAAACTCAAATGACAAATTATTGATTCATGCATATCTAATGTCCTATCCTGGCTGCACATTTGTCATTCCGGGCTCGTCGGGAATCTTTCTTCCAAAAGGACTCCCGACAAGCGGGAGTGAGACAGAAGAAATGAAGTGCAAGGACATTTGTTATACAGGAGCCAATAATTTGAATTTTGGCCTTTGGATTTTGTCATTTGACTTTCGGTGTTCATATCATGCATCTTGCATCATGAATCCTGTATCATATTTTTATGAGCCAAAGCAATGTGAGTAGAGCTGTTGTGCTTTTAAGCGGTGGAATTGATTCGTCCACTGTCCTTGCTATAGCAAAATCAGAGGGTTTTGAATTATATGCATTGAGTTTCGATTATAACCAGCGGCACAAGAAAGAGCTTCAGTCTGCAAAAATGGTAGCAGAAGTTCTTAGGGTTAAAAAGCATCTTATTATAAAATTTGATTTTAGAGAGATCGGCGGTTCAGCCCTTACTTCCAACAAAATAGATGTACCAAAAGGAGTTATAAGTAATGAGCCCTTAATTCCAGTCACTTATGTTCCCGCACGGAACACGATATTTTTATCTTTCGCTCTTGCCTGGGCAGAGGTTCTGGAAGCAGCAAATATTTTTATAGGTGCTAATGCCATAGACTATAGCGGATATCCTGACTGCAGACCTGAATATCTCAGGGCCTTTGAAGAGATGGCAAACCTTGCGACCAAGGCCTCTGTGGAGGGACGATTAAGATTTAAAATAAGGACGCCTCTTATATCGATGAAAAAGTCAGAAATCATTGAAAAAGGAATTGAGCTTGGCCTTGATTATTCCCTCACATGGAGTTGCTATGATCCACAGCCTGGAAAAGTTCAGAGTTCAAAGCTCAGAGCTTGGTATACTTGGTATAAAGGTAATACTAAACTAATACCCTGCGGAAGGTGTGATAGTTGCAGATTAAGGGAGAAAGGATTTAAAGAGGCTGGAATAGAAGATCCTTTGGTTAAACGGTTCGGTCTTAGTCAGACGTAAGCACCTCTTACAATTTAATATCAATCCAAAATGAAAAGACTGAGATTGGGCTTTGACGAGATTCAAAAGGCCATGGAAGACATCGTGAGAGACAACTTTGACTATTTTCTTGACTGTGAAACGGGCGAGGTTTTAACCCTCTCAGAAAACATTTTCGAAGAGATAAAGCTGAGACTCTATGAAGGAGATTATGACGAGATAAAAGAAGATGTGGAGTACATAGAGTTTGATGAGGGGCCTGATCTGACGGACTGGATGGAAGAAGAGGTGGAGATGGCCTTAGAGATACTTCTTGATGAAACCGGTCGTTATATCCGTATTCCTGAAAGAGAATCTCCAGAGGCCTTCAGAATAATGGCTGCTTTTATGGAGACTGTTAAAGACCCGATTCTTAAACAAGAACTCTCCATTGCCCTGAACGGAAAAGGTGCCTTCAGGAAGTTTAAGGATGTTCTCCTTGATTATCCGAAAGAAAGGAAGAGATGGCATGGTTACAATGCAAAGGCGATGAAGAAGGTGATCACCGAATGGCTGAGATCTATAGGGATTGAGGAGGAATAGAGAAGAGGCAGGCATGTTTCTTTATCTTGTGCAGCATGCTGAGGCAA
>JBFMEC010000042.1:0-16158 GCA_040753575.1 Nitrospirota bacterium
TTCTTGGTAGCAGCGACTTTGTCAACATTATCAAGGCCCGAACCCGCCCGACCAATGACCTTTAGCCTTGTTGCAGCATCAATCACCTCAGATGTCACCTTCGTGGCCGACCTTATTATCAATCCATGGTAATCCCCTATACATTTCTTGAGTTCTTCAGGTTTCAATCCTGTCTTCATGTCAACTTCAAGCCCTGCCTTTTTTAGAATCTCAACACACTTTGACGAAATGTTATCACTGATCAGAACCTTCATGACCTCTCCTAAGCCATTAACAACTCTTGGGCAACCGCCACGCCAGTGCCAAGTTTAACTGGATAATCCATTCCTTTAAGAACCATCTCAATACCGGCAATGGCAGTAATGACATCAAACCTGTCCACATATCCCAGGTGGGCAATTCTGAAAATTTTGCCCCTTGCCCTGTCCTGTCCCCCTGCTGCTGTAATACCGTATTTTTCTCGAAGGGCATTATAGATTGCCTGCCCATCTATCTGAGGTGGTGCCATGATGGCTGTTACTGAATTTGAGGGAGATTCCTTTGAGAAGAGTTTTAGACCGAGAGCCTGGACAGCTTTTCTTGTCACATCCGCAAGCTTCTCATGTCTCTTAAAAACATTTTCAAGTCCTTCTGCCTGGAGCATCTTCAGGCCTTCATTTAATCCGATAATCAATGTGACGGGAGATGTAAAGTTCGTCTGATTCTTGGCAAGATTTTCCCGCTCTTTCTTAAAATTAAAATAAAATTTTGGCAGTTTCGAAGTCTCTGCCTTTTTCCAGGCCTTCTCACTCACGCTGATGAAGGCTATTCCCGGAGGCAGCATAACACCCTTTTGTGAGCCCCCCACCATTACATCTATCCCCCATTCATCTGTTTTGAGGTCATGGGCAACAAGTGCACTGATGGCATCAACGATGAACAATGTGTCTTCAAATTTCCTAACTATTGAAGAAATGGCCTTAATATCGTGGTAAACACCGGTTGAGGTTTCCGAGGCCTGGACGAAAACACCTTTTATATTCTTAATTTTCTTTAGCTTTTCTTCGACTATTTCGGGCTTAACAGCATAACCCCATTCAACGGCAATTTCATCAATATCAAGTCCATAGGACTGGCATATTTTTAACCACCTTTCTCCAAATTTACCTCCATTTATGACAAGAACCTTATCTCCCTGATTGAAAAAATTATTCACGGCACCGACCATTCCACCTGTGCCGGTAGAGCATAGGATTAGAACATCATTTTTTGTCTGGTAAAGCCACTGAAGGGCTTTTTTTGCAGAATCAAGAATGGGAAGAAAATCCGGTGACCTGTGGTGTATTATGGGCATTGCCATCGCAAGCAATATCTCCGGCGGAACAGGTGTTGGGCCAGGGGCTAACAGATAGCGTTTCAACATAAAACCTCCTGATCTCTAACAAATCAAAGTTCTGCCAGTAAGAAGAAGCCAAAATTTGTTCGGAAAATGAAAGGTTTCCGAGCCTGCCACTCATTACTGGTTACAATAACAAACTTTAGAAATTAACACAGCAATTACTTTTTGGTCAAGGGCAACTACTTTACAATACACTAACCGACGATTATAATTAAATTATATTTGTATATGAAAAAGAAGATATTTATAGGTATCTCTATTCTTTTGATGGGTTTTCTCCTGGGGGGGCTCACTTATTACATCCTTGGAAAGATTACAATGCAGAAAGGGGGTTATCTGCCCTATACAGCTACCCCAAAGGTGCCAAGGCAGATAATGGAAACGAGCAAGGCCTTTTCTGAGATCGTCAATGTTATTTCACCGGCTGTTGTGAATATCTCCACAACAAAAGTTTTAAAAAGAAACTCGGGTCCCTTTCTTGAGGATCCCTTCTTTGATTTGTTCAGTCCCTTTCATGATTTCAGAATACCTAAGAAATGGAAGGAACAGAGTCTTGGTTCAGGCGTAATTGTCTCTTCGGAAGGATATATAATTACGAACAATCATGTTGTTGAAAGGGCAGATGAGATAAAGATCACCCTTTTTGATAAGAGAACCTTCAGGGGGAAGATGGTTGGTGCTGACCCCAAAACAGACATTGCCGTGCTGAGAATAGATGCTGACAATCTGCCAACAATACAATGGGGAAATTCTGAGAACCTGCAAGTTGGAGAATTTGTACTTTCCATAGGTAATCCCTATGGATTGAATCATACAGTCACAATGGGAATTATTAGTGCAGTCGGAAGAGCAAATGTTGGAATTGCCGACTATGAAGACTTTATACAGACAGATGCCGCTATAAATCCTGGGAATTCAGGCGGCCCTCTGGTAAATATAAAAGGAGAGCTTATAGGAATAAATACAGCTATTTTCTCAAGAACAGGAGGATATCAAGGAATTGGTTTTGCCGTGCCCAGCAACATGGCTCGTCTGATAATGGATCATCTCGTTAAAAAAGGAAAGGTTGTGAGGGGGTGGGTCGGGATTACCATACAGGAACTGACACCTGAACTTGCCCAGAAGTTTAATCTCAGACAGACGAAGGGAGCTCTTGTTAGCGATGTTGCCAGGAATAGCCCAGCAGAGAAGGCGGGAATTATAAGGGGGGATATAATTGTTGAGTTTAATGGCAGAGAAGTAAAGGATGTCAGTAGCCTTAGAAACATGGTTGCCCAAAGCAAAGTGGGCACAGAGATATCAATGAAATTGCTTCGGGCAAGTAAAGAATATGCGGTGAGAGTAATTATTACTGAATTGCCCATTGAGATGACAGAAGTTCTTTCAAGCCAGCAGCCTGAAGATTCAGAGTTAGAGACATTTACGGGACTGACCGTTACTGACCTCACTAAAGAAATTGCGAGGCAGCTTGGTCTCAGCAAAGAAGAAAGGGGGGTAATTGTTGCGCGGGTAGAACCTGGAAGTATTGCTGATGAGGCCGGGATTAAAAAAGGCGATATCATAAAAGAGGTAGATAAAAAGAAGGTTGAGAATCTGGAGGATTTTAACAGGATTACTTCAATCATAAAAAGGAATGAGACAGTACTTCTCTTTATTAACAGAGGCGGCCAAAAATTTTACCTTACCCTCCAGACTTCTTAAAGACCTTAAAATAATTAGAAGCCTCTACCCGCCAGTGTCAGTTCAACCCATAACAGTCATATTCTTATAATAGAAGGAGGTGAAAAATTATGTCCCATGCACTGAGATTTGCAATTCTTATATTTTTTGCCTTTTCGGGATACTTCCTGGGCGTCAAATATAATTATGGTATTTATGGCGCCTTGATAGGCGGGCTTTTAGGTCTAATTGCGACGGGCGCTGAGATTCTATTAAAAAAGATTGAACTCGGAGCAATTATCGGAGGAATCTTGGGTATTTCTCTGGGGCTTTTATTTGCCAAACTTCTGATATTGCCTCTAAGGCCGATCCTCGGTGAGGAAATGACACCCGTATCTTTTGGATTGATGGCTGTCTTTGGATATGGTGGTCTCTTGGTCGGCCTAAGCAGAGGTAAGGATATTACTATTGCGGGTATTATCAGGCTTTTTAGAGGGCAGAGTTTCGAAGCAAATCTGAAGATCCTGGATACAAGCGTAATAATAGATGGCAGAATTGTGGATGTTTGCGAGTCGGGATTCCTCGAAGGCGTATTCATACTTCCCCAATTCATTCTTCAGGAATTACAACATATTGCGGACTCTCCTGATTCGTTGAAAAGGGCCCGGGGAAGGCGCGGTCTCGATATACTCCATAGACTTCAAAAGATATCTCATATAACGGTAAGGATAGTTGAAGAAGACTTTCCAAAATTGAAAGAAGTTGATACAAAACTCGTAGCTCTGGCAAAACTTTTGAATGCAAAGGTGATAACAAACGATTTCAATCTGAACAAGGTTGCGGAACTTCAGGGAGTATCGGTCTTGAACATAAATGAGCTGGCTAATGCCTTGAAACCTGTCGTACTTCCAGGCGAAACGATGAAGGTCTTCATATTGAAAGAGGGAAAGGAATATAATCAGGGAGTAGCCTACCTCGATGACGGAACGATGGTGGTCGTAGAAAACGGAAGGAGACTCATAGGCAAAAATGCAGATGTAACTGTCACGAGTGTATTACAAACAACTGCGGGAAGGATGATATTCTCAAAGCCCAAGGAAGAATATGAAAGGGAAGAATATAGGACGGCAAAATGAATAAATGTAGTGGTAAATCCATTATGAAAGAGGAGGTTGTTGCAATTGTACCAGCTGCCGGTCTGGGTAAAAGATTTGGCCCTGGGCAGAGGAAACCTTTCATTACAATTCTTGATAAGCCCCTTCTTCTTTGGGTCATTGAAAGTCTCGAGACATCAGAAGATATAGACGAGGTTATACCTGTTTTACGAGAACAGGATATGGACTATGGCGTCGAACTCGTTAAAAAATATGGCCTAACGAAAATCAGAAGGATCGCCAAGGGAGGTTCCGAAAGACAGGTCTCTGTATTTAATGGTCTTAAACTTGTTCCCGATCACACAAGCGTGATTCTTATACACGATGGTGTGAGACCCTTTCTTGAGAAATCCCTCATTAAAGAACTTTTAAAACATCTTTCTGGCAATGATGGGGTCATATCGGCAGTCCCTCTGAAAGATACTATTAAAGAGATAGACAGCAACGGCCTCGTCAGGACTACACCTAAAAGAGAGAGCTTCTGGGCAGTTCAAACTCCTCAGGTCTTTTACTACAGAAAACTCTTTGATTCCTACGAAAATGCCTTTAAGGAAGGCTTTTATTCAACGGACGATTCAGCCCTTGTGGAAAGGTACGGCGGAAAGGTCAGAATTGTGATGGGCTCTTATAAGAATATAAAGATAACCACTCCAGAAGATATTATTTTAGCCGAATTATTTCTTAAACTTAGGCTTAACCCAAATAATGCAGACATTGTTCAAAAATTTATTTAACTCGATGAATTTATTAAAAATATCTTTAAGTATTATATTCAATAAAACATTCCGGGAATCATTAGTTAAAGGTACACTGAGGTATCGAAAAATAAATTTTTTCACAACATCTGCATTTCCTAAACTACATTATTTGGTTAACAGGGCAGGGCAAGTCTGAGTGAGAATCGGCTTTGGATATGACAGCCACAGATTCGTCAGAGGCAGAAGACTTATTCTCGGTGGTATCGAGATTCCCTCCGAAAAAGGTCTTCTGGGCCATTCAGACGGCGATGCCCTTATACATGCCATAGTAGACTCCATAATAGGAGCATTGGGTTTAGGTGACATAGGCAAACACTTTCCGGATTCAGAAGAAAGATGGAGAAATGCCTCAAGCATTTCTTTCCTCAGATATGCACTCGAACTCGCTTCAGAAAAGGGTTTCAAGGTTTCATGGATAGATGCAACGGTTCTTGCTGAAGCACCCAGAATTGCTCCCCACGTCGATGCCATGAAAGAAAAACTATCGGAGGCAGGAGTTTTAGCAGATATTTTAAATATAAAGGCAAAGACTAACGAGGGAATGGGATTCATAGGGAGGGGTGAGGGTATCGCTGTATATGCAGTGTGCATATTGAGAGAAAAATAAGCCTCCGATCTTTACTTTAGAATCTCGCTAAGCTTCTCCCTGAATTTTTCCGGCTGGGTTCCTTCCCAGTAGATCTTGCCACAACCACCACATCTTAAAAAGACGTTGAAATTGAGGAAAACAAATTCAGGGACAGAATCTTTTATCTCGCCTTTATCTGAAAATCTCATAAGTGGCCCGTTACAATTGACGCATCTGCTAAGAGGACAAAACTCTTTTAATTTCAGCGAATCTATGACCTCACGAAGCTGTTCAAAGGGGTCGTTGGCTTTTATTAAAAGGTAATCTCCGATGCCCCTTCTATTTATGAGACGGGTATCCCTCGTCAGTATAAACCTGCCCTCTTCTCTGGCTAACTTGAGAAGTTTGCTGTCGCTCAGCTCTGGAGAATAAAGTGTATCAAATCCCAGAAGTCTGAGCCACCTTGCGAGTCTGCCGAGCATGACATCGGCGACGAATTTCACTGCTGCATCCTCTTCCATAGCTCTTCAAATCGCTCAAGTATTTCCTCCGTTTCTAACAATCGAGAAAACTCCCCTAGCCAATGTCGGATATAGCCTGCATCAGAAAATGACCCCGGCGCATGATTATCCCCCATTGGCTCTACCTTGATTTATCCATTTTACCTCATATTTCTTAGCAAGGGTAGCTCTTTAGCCCATCCTACAATTTAATTAAAAGGATGCCACCAGAGAAAAATTTTGTAAAGATATTGACACATTATATCACTATGCTATATCCTATCTTGTGGAAATTAGATCTTTCAAATGGGATGAAGATGTTATAAATCACTTAGCTACCCATGATGTTACACCTGATGAAGTGGAGGAGGTAGCTTTTGAGAATCTCCCATATATCCGCAAAGGAAGGCAAGATAGACGATATTTATATGGCAAGACAATAGGTGGACGATACCTCTTTATTGTTTATATCCTGACCAGTGGAGGAAGAGCGCAAGTGATTACCGCACGGGATATGGACGAAAAAGAAAGAAAACTTTATTTAAAGCGAGGTAAATAGATGGCAAAAATACCAGAATTTAAGAGCAAAGAGGAGGAAAGAGAATTTTGGGCGACGCATTCTTCAGCTGACTATTGGGATGATATGGAAGAATGTGATGACACATTTAAAAGACCTAAGCTCAAATCAGTATCATTGAAATTAGATCCCGGACTTCTGGAGAAGATAAAAGTCATCGCTCATAAAAGAGGTTTGTCTTACAATGCCTTAATAAGATATCTCCTTTCAAAAGGAATTGAAAGAGAAATTAAAGAGACATAAAATGATTAGCCATTAATACTCAGGCACTCTGTGTTATCCCGATTAGATAGGCCTTGGCGTCCCGCTTCTTCTAACAGTCACCGTATTAGAATGTACGACATCTGGTGGATTATCAGTAGAACAGGTGTCACGTGCACCTTCTTTGAGAAAGAGCCACATAATTGGCTTTTTAACCACATAAAATATATCCACCTCCAGCATGGACTGCTACTAAGGATGCTAAAGATGGGATAAATCACTTCTGGATAGTATAAATACGTCTATCCAATTTTATCCAATTTTATCAAGTCTTATTTGTTTTAGCAATTACATCTTTTGGTAGCTGCTTCTCAAGCTTTGGCTTACCCCTGCCGAGCATGACATCGGCAATAAATTTCTTAACCCCGGGGCATTCTTGCCGCTCACGACTCCAACATTTTTTCTTCTGTTGGTTCTTCAAAAAGCAGATGTGCCAATTCTCTTTTCACAAAAGTGTTCTTATACTTCGACATGCCCGTTCCGGCGGGAATCATTCTCCCCATAATGACATTCTCTTTAAGCCCTCTTAGTTCGTCCACGGCACCATTGATAGCCGCCTCTGTAAGAACTCTCGTCGTCTCCTGGAACGAAGCAGCCGCTATAAAGCTATCTGTCGAGAGAGAGGCCTTTGTAATTCCAAGAAGAATCGGTTTGCCCTGGGCTGGCCTACCACCTTCTGCTTTCACCCGCATGTTTTCTTCATGGAATGTTATCTTATCAACCTGTTCTCCTATGAGGAAGGTTGTATCTCCTGGTTCCTCTATGCGAACCTTCTTCATCATCTGCCTCACGATTACCTCTATGTGCTTATCATTAATTGATACACCCTGAAGCCTGTAAACCTTTTGGACCTCATCAACGAGATATCTCTGCAACTCCTGGGGACCTAATATATCAAGGATGTTGTGAGGATTTACTGCCCCGTCCATAAGTGGTTCTCCAGCCCTCACCCAGTCACCCTCATGGACACTTACGTGTTTCCCCTTCGGTATGAGGTATTCCCTGGTCTCTTCTCCTCCCTTAACGACAACAACGCGCATACCCTTGTGTGCGCCCCTGAATTCAACCATGCCGTCTATCTCGGTTACTATGGCCTGTTCTTTGGGCCGTCTTGCCTCAAAGAGTTCAGCGACCCTCGGTAATCCTCCCGTTATATCCTTTGTCTTTGTTGTCTCCCTGGGGATTTTTGCCAGTACATCGCCCGGTGCGACGATATCGTTCTTTTCAACAAGTATATGCGCACCTGCCGGAAGAAGATATCTGGCGATATTGTTCGTCCCGGGTATCTTGAGGGTAACCTTTCCATGTTCATCCTTGATTGAGACCCGCGGCCTCATATTAGCGGGATAGTCTATTATCACCTTATGGGAAAGACCCGTTGTTTCATCAACCTCTTCTTTGACAGTCACTGCCTCAACAATATCCCCGAGGGCCACCCGGCCACCAACTTCTGTAAGAATTGGGGTCGAATAGGGATCCCACTCAACAAGCCTCTGACCGGCTTCAACCGGTTGTCCGCTCTTAACAAGTAGTTTCGCCCCGTAGACAACGGAATATTTTTCCCTTTCTCTGCCTTTGGAATCAACGATAGCAATACTTCCGTTTCTGTTCATAACAACGAGAAGACCTTCCCTGTTTTTGACAGTGTTCAGGTTGATGAACTTTATTGTACCGGGATTCTTAGCCTCAAGGACCGTCCGTTCCACAACCTTCGCAGCAGCACCACCGATATGGAAAGTTCTCATCGTAAGCTGGGTGCCCGGTTCACCAATAGATTGGGCAGCAATTATTCCTACCGATTCACCTATTTCAACAGGCTCACCCCTCGCCAAATCTCTTCCATAGCACATCGTGCATACTCCGTATTTTGACTGGCATGTGAGGACTGATCTTATCTTGACCCTATCTATTCCAGCATCAATAATCCTCTGTGTTAGCTCCTCATCTATTTCTTGATTCCTTTTAACTATCAGCTCTTTCGTTATAGGATCTTTTATATCTTCCACAGTTATCCTGCCAAGAATTCTTTCCTCCAGAGGCTGTATTATTTCTCCCCCTTCCACAAGAGATGTGATAGTTATTCCTTCCGTTGTTCCACAATCTTCATCTCTTACGATAACGTCCTGTGCAACGTCAACAAGCCTCCTTGTAAGATAGCCGGCATTTGCTGTTTTAAGGGCGGTATCGGCAAGTCCTTTCCTCGCACCGTGTGTAGAAATAAAGTACTGCAACGGGGACAAACCTTCCCTGAAGTTTGCTGTTATTGGCGTCTCTATAATCTCACCGGAAGGTTTTGCCATCAGTCCCCTCATACCAGCAAGCTGCCTGATCTGAGCGGTACTTCCTCTGGCACCTGAATCGGCCATCATGAAGACATTGTTAAATGATCTTTTTTCTCTAAGTTCCTCTTCAGAAAGACTTTTGCCGACTTCGGCTCCCAGCTCCTTCATCATCTCATCGGCGATCCGCTCGGTCACATTCGCCCATATATCGATTACCTTGTTGTACCTTTCACCCTGTGTTATAAGGCCATCGGCATACTGCCTTTGAACCTCAATAACTTCCAGTTCGGCTGCTCGTATAAGCTCGGCCTTCTTTGAAGGTATATGCATATCATCCATGCATATGGATATACCAGATTTTGTAGCATAATGGAAACCAAGTTTCTCCAGGTTATCCAGAAAGATAACCGTTTCCCGCTTACCCGCCTTTTTATATGCATACTCTATGAGTTTGCCAATCTCTTTCTTAGTAATGTCCCTGTTTACCATGGAGAAAGGAATCGTTTTCGGCAGTATTTCGCTGAAGAGGACCCTTCCGGTCGTTGTCTCAACAAACTCCCCGTTCATTCTTACTTTTATTCTTGAATGCTCGCTTAGTTGACCAGCATCATATGCTAATCTCACATCTTCAGGGCTTGCATAGTAGCCGCAAATTTTTGCCCTTATCTTCTCATTAGGATCTTTAATTTTCTCAATTTCATGTTCATCTAATATTTCACCCTTTGATCCCTTCTTCTCCTTTGTCAGATAATAGATTCCGAGAACCATATCCTGTGTAGGAACAACAATAGGTTTTCCATTTGCAGGAGAAAGGACGTTATTGATAGACATCATGAGGACCCTTGCCTCTATCTGGGCCTCCAGGGATAAGGGAACGTGAACCGCCATCTGATCGCCATCAAAATCTGCATTAAAGGCCGTACATACAAGGGGATGTAACTTGATTGCCTTGCCTTCGACAAGAACAGTATCAAAGGCCTGAATGCCAAGTCTATGGAGAGTAGGTGCACGGTTTAGAAGCACGGGATGCTCACTTATCACCTCTTCCAGACAGTCCCATACTTCAGGGGTTTCCTTCTCGACAATCTTTTTTGCGGCCTTTATGGTAGTTGCAAACCCTTTCTCTTCAAGCTTATTAAATACAAAGGGTTTAAAGAGCTCTAAGGCCATCCTCTTTGGAAGGCCGCACTGGTGAAGCTTAAGCTCGGGTCCCACAACAATAACAGATCTTCCGGAATAATCAACCCTTTTACCTAAAAGGTTCTGTCTAAACCGACCCTGTTTTCCCTTTATCATATCACTCAGGGATTTAAGAGGCCTTTTTGTAGTAGTTTTCAGGACTCTGGTCCTTCTCCCATTATCAAAAAGGGTGTCAACCGCTTCTTGTAGCATCCTCTTCTCGTTCTTGATGATCACACTGGGAGCCTTCAGTTCCATCAACCTCTTAAGTCTGTTATTCCTATTGATAACCCTCCTGTAAAGATCATTGAGGTCAGAGGTAGCAAATCGCCCGCCTTCCAAGGGCACAAGGGGTCTGAGGTCAGGAGGTAAAACAGGAATCACATCCATGATCATCCACTCGGGTTCATTACTGGATTTTCTGAAGGCCTCAACAACCCTCAACCTCTTGGTTAATTTCTTCTTAACGCCCATTGATGCTGATTCGCTTATCTTATTTTTGAGCTCGGCATAAAGAGCATCAAGGTCAATACTTCTTAAGAGTTCCCTTACAGCCTCAGCTCCCATTCCTGCTTTAAACCTCGAGCCGTATTCAGCGCTTTTCTTTTTGTATTCCTCTTCAGTTAGAAGTTCCTTTTCTTTAAGTGATGTATCTCCAGGATCTATTACCACATAGTTCTCAAAATAAAGTACCTTCTCAAGATGACGCATTGTCATATCAAGCAGTGTTCCTATCCTGCTTGGTACTCCCTTTAAGAACCATATGTGGGCCACAGGGCTTGCAAGTTCAATATGCCCCATCCGCTCGCGTCTTACCTTGGACTGTATAACCTCAACTCCGCATTTGTCGCAAACGACACCCCTGTGCTTCATCCGCTTATACTTGCCGCATATGCATTCCCAGTCCTTTACGGGTCCGAAGATCTTTGCACAGAAAAGCCCGTCCCTTTCCGGTTTGAAGGTTCGATAATTAATGGTCTCGGGTTTCTTCACTTCTCCGTATGACCACTCTCTTATCTTTTCTGGCGAGGCCAGCCTGATTCTTATTGCCTCAAAGTCCGTTGGATTCTTCGGCTTCTGAAAAATTGTATAAATGTCTTCTACCAAAACTTACTCCCCCTTACTCTTTTTCTCCAGAAGTTCCACGTCCAGTGCAAGACTCTGGAGTTCTTTTATTAAGACATGAAAGGATTCGGGAACACCTGGTTCCAGGGTTGCATCGCCTTTCACTATTGCTTCGTACATACGCGCCCTGCCTGTAACATCATCGCTCTTAACAGTCAAAAACTCCTGCAATGTATGAGCTGCTCCATAGGCCTCGAGTGCCCATACCTCCATCTCGCCAAGTCTCTGGCCCCCAAATTGTGCCTTCCCGCCAAGAGGCTGTTGTGTAACAAGCGAGTAAGGCCCAATAGAACGGGCATGTATCTTGTCATCAACAAGATGATGGAGTTTCATCATATACATGTATCCAACTGTCCCAGGCCTGCCAAAGGCTTTACCTGTTCTACCATCGCAAAGTGTTATCTGCCCTGCAGTGGGAAGCCCTGCCTTCTTAAGGAGGTCTTTGATCTCAACCTCCCTTGCACCCTCAAATACAGGTGTCGCCACCTGAAGCCCCAGGGCCCTTGCAGCCCATCCAAGATGTGTCTCCAGTATCTGCCCGACATTCATTCTCGATGGGACTCCGAGCGGATTGAGCACAATCTCTATGGGCGTACCATCAGGAAGATAGGGCATATCTTCTTCCGGCAGAATCATTGCCACTACGCCTTTGTTGCCGTGACGTCCTGCCATCTTATCTCCCACCTGGATCTTCCGCTTCATAGCGATATAAGCCTTCACCAGTTTATTTACACCGGCTGGCAGCTCATCTCCTTTCTTAACTCTATCAATCATTTCATCATATCTTGCTTCAAGATATCGTATATATTGATTTACTTCATTATTCAGGGATTCTATCTTCTCATGCACAGCACCGTCTTCCAACTTAATCCGCATCAGGTGCTCGTCCTTAACTCTCTCAAGATGTTTTACTATGAGTTTGTGTCCTTTAGGACATATGATTTCCTTCGTCTTGGGATCTTTTACATCATCGGAAACTTTCTGTCCGACAAAGAACTTTCTCAGCTTCTTGAACTTCTCTTCTTTTATTATGCGAACCTCTTCTTCAAGATCCCGCTGAAGCCTGAACACGTCCTCTTCTTCTATACTCTTTGCCCTTTCGTCCTTTTCAGTCCCTTTCCTCGAAAATATTCTTACATCTACTATAGTTCCTTCAATGCCGGGGGGGACATAGAGACAACTTTCTTTTACCTCCTCAGCCTTCTCTCCGAAGATCGCCCTAAGGAGCTTTTCTTCCGGCGTAAGCTGCGTCTCACCTTTAGGTGTAACCTTACCAACAAGGATATCACCGGGTTTCACTTCTGCCCCTACCCTGATAATGCCGCTCTCATCAAGATCCTTTAATGCCTCTTCTCCCACATTCGGGATATCCCTTGTTATCTCTTCAGGACCCAATTTGGTTTCCCTTGCTTCTATTTCAAACTCTTCAATGTGAATAGACGTATAAAGATCCTCCTTGACGAGTTTTTCACTTATAAGTATCGCATCTTCGAAATTATATCCACCCCAGGGCATGAAGGCCACAAGGATATTCTTCCCGAGGGCAAGTTCTCCAAGATCCGTACAGGGACCATCGGCAAGTATGTCATCTTTTTCCACGACGTCACCAACATTTACTACTGGTACCTGATTGATACTTGTGGCCTGATTTGATCTTTGCAGCTTTATAAGGCTGTATATGTCAACACCCTTTCCATCTTCTGAAACCCTGACTACAATCCTTCTTGCATCGACGCTTTCTACAACACCCTTGTTCTTGGCGATCACAAGTGCACCCGAATCCCTGGCTGCAACATATTCCATCCCGGTACCCACTATAGGTGCCTCCGACTTTAATAACGGCACTGCCTGTCGCTGCATGTTTGAGCCCATTAAGGCTCTGTTTGCATCATCATTTTCAAGGAAAGGTATAAGGGAGGCTGAAACGCCAACAATCTGTTTCGGAGACACATCCATATACTGCACCTCTTTGGGCAATACCATCTTGAAGTCTCCACCAACTCTGGCTGATACTGTCTCCCCTTTAAGATTTCCTTTTTCATCAACAGGTGAAGTCGCCTCGGCAATAATAAATTTTTCACCCTCTATAGCAGAGAGATACTCTATTTCTCCAGTAACTTTACCGTTTACTACCTTTCTGTAAGGAACCTCTATAAAGCCGAAATCATTCACTCTCGCGTATGCCGCCAGAGATGTTATGAGCCCGATGTTTGGACCTTCAGGTGTTTCTATTGGGCAAATCCTTCCATAATGCGTCGGATGCACATCCCGCACCTCAAAGCCAGCCCTCTCACGCGTAAGACCTCCCGGACCAAGAGCGGAAAGCCTTCTTTTATGTGTAATCTCCGACAAAGGATTTGTTTGATCCATAAACTGGCTCAGCTGGCTTGAACCGAAAAATTCTTTAACGGCAGCCATTACAGGCTTTGCATTAATTAAGTCATGGGGCATTGCAGTCTCTAGATCTGTCAGGGTCATCTTCTCTTTTATTGCCCTTTCCAGCCTGACTAGCCCAATCCTGAACTGGTTTTCCAGTAGTTCTCCAACCCCTCTGACTCTTCTATTTCCGAGATGATCTATATCATCGACCTCGCCCTTACCTGTCCTCAGTCCCAAGAGATATCTTATTATCTCTATTAGGTCCTTATCTGTAAGGACTTTGTTTCCAAGGGGAATATCGATGCCAAGCCGCTTATTGATCTTAAGCCGGCCAACAGGCGAAAGATCATATCTTTTAGGATCAAAGAATAATCCATCGAATAGTCCCCTTGCAGCACTCAAGGTCGGAGGTTCTCCGGGTCTTAATTTTTTATATATCTCGATGATCGCCTCTTCCTGAGTATTAAATCTGTCTGTAAGAAGAGTATCCCTCAGAGAAGATAAGTAATGAACATTGTCTATGAAAAGAAGGTTTAGAAAGCTAATCCTCAAAGAAAGGATCCTTTTAAAGGCTTCTTCTGTAATAACCTCATTCCCTTCCAGTATCACTTCTCCAGTTGATGGATCGATAATATCCTTCAGGGTAATCCTGCCAACAATTTCATTTTTTGAGATAGGAATAGTCCTGATTCCCAGGGCCTCCATCTTTTTGATTACGCCCTTTGTGAACTTACTTCCTTCTTTGACAATGACCTCCTTTGTATCAGGAGCAACTATGGTCAGGCTGGCCTTAAGCCCAACAAGGACATCACTTACCACCCGTGTGAACTTATTGCCCTCTATATTTATTGTCTCGACGGGATAAAAGATTTTCAAAATATCTTCATTAGAGTAACCGAGTGCCTTAAGAACAATCGTGGCAGGAAGCTTTTTCTTTCTATCTATCCTCACATAGAGGATATCCTTTGTATCGAACTCGAAATCAAGCCATGAACCCCGTGAGGGGATTACTCTCGCTGAATAAAGAAGCCTTCCACTGGCATGTGTCTTTCCTTTATCATGGCTGAAGAACACGCCCGGCGAGCGATGAAGCTGACTGACAATTACGCGCTCTGTTCCGTTTACTATAAAGGTCCCTGTATCGGTCATTAAAGGCATTTCGCCAACATATACATCTTCCTCCCTCGATTCCTTCAGCCTTTTGGAGTCCTTTGATTCAAACTCCCAAAGGTTAAGTTTTACCTTAATCTTAAGCGGTGCTGCATAGGTGATCCCCTTCTGAAGGCAGTCCCGAACGCTGAACTTCGGCTCGCCAACAGAATAACCCAAAAATTCTATTGAGGCTGTCTCATTATAGTCCAGTATGGGAAATACGCTCAGAAAAGCAGACTGCAGACCGATCTCTTCCCTTTTGTCCGGGGAGACATCCTTTTGTAAAAACTTTTCATGGGACCTTTTTTGTATCTCTATGAGATTGGGAACCTCCAGGATAGCCGGAACCTTCCCAAAATTTAATCTTTCCCTCATAAACCTCGCCATATCTCTCCTTTACTTAATCTCTACTGTTGCACCCTGTTCTTCGAGTTTAGCCCTTATTGCCTCAGCTTCATCTTTTGAAATACCAGTTTTTACTGGCTTTGGGGCACCGTCGACAAGGTCCTTTGCTTCCTTAAGGCCGAGTCCGGTCAGTTCCCTTACTACCTTTATCACTTGAATCTTCTTATCACCGGCCGCTGTCAGAATTACATCAAAACTTGTCTTTTCTTCAGCTGCAGGGGCTGCAACTCCCGGCGCAGCCACAGCCGCAGAAGCAACGGCAACTGGCGCTGCAGCAGTCACACCATACCGTTCCTCAAACTCTTTTATAAACTTCGACATCTCCAGAATTGTCATGTTATCGATGAAATCAAAAACCTGTTCTTTTGTTACAGCCATCATTAAACCTCCTTTTTAATTTAAATGAATAGTATTACGAAAACCTGTTCACTATTCACTGACACTTTTCTTTGTTTTCACGGCTTCCACCGCATAGGCAAAATTTGCTATCGTCTCATTAAGGGCATTAGCAAATTTGTTGAGAGGTGCCTTAAGCACACCTGCTAACATGGACAACAGTACCTTCCTCGGGGGTAACTCCCCTATCGCCTTTATATCATCTAATTCACACAGGCTCCCTTCAATAATAGCGCTATCTACCCTAAGTTTCTCATTCTTCTTCGAGTATTCGAAAATCTTTCTTGCTATAAGTACAGGGTCATCGTAGCTGATAGCTATGCCAACGGGTCCCTTAAAGTAATCCTTTGCTATCGACACAGGCGTATTTTCTGTGGCTATCTTT
>JBFMEC010000043.1:0-15699 GCA_040753575.1 Nitrospirota bacterium
TAGGGAAGGATGAGGTAGAGAGGGGGCAGGTCTTAGCGAAGCCTGGGACGATAACGCCCCACACGAAATTCAAGGCTGAGGTATATGTACTGACGAAGGAGGAAGGCGGGAGGCACACACCTTTTTTCAAGGGGTACAGGCCCCAGTTTTATTTCAGGACAACGGATGTAACAGGGGTAGCCTATCTACCGGAAGGTGTGGAGATGGTGATGCCCGGAGACAATGTGACTCTGACAGTTGAGTTGATATCACCCATAGCTATGGAGGAAGGGTTGAGGTTTGCCATACGAGAGGGTGGAAAGACTGTAGGGGCCGGCGTTGTTACCGAGATAATAGAATAGTTTAAATCTAAAGTGAGAAAATGGATCAGAAGATCAGAATTAAGTTAAGAGCATATGACCACAGGATTCTTGACAGGTCTGTTAAAGAAATAGTGGATACCGTCCATAGGACAGGAGCAAGGATAGCAGGTCCTGTGCCTCTGCCAACACGGGTGAGCAAGATAACAGTTCTTCGATCCCCCCACGTGGACAAAAAATCGAGGGAACAATTTGAGATCAGAACACACAAGAGGCTTATAGATATATATGATCCGACCCCTCAGACAATTGATGCTCTTATGAAACTTGAACTCGCTGCTGGAGTGGATGTGGAAATAAAACTATGATAGGCATTCTTGGAAAAAAACTTGGCATGACACAGGTATTTACAGAGGGCGGGAAAATATGTCCTGTCACTGTCATAGAAGCTGGACCCTGCCCTGTCATTCAGGTAAAAACCCTTGCTAATGACGGATATGAGTCTGTCAAGATAGGCTTTATAGAGGTAGAAGAAAAGAAGTTAAACAAGCCTGTGGCAGGTGTCTTTAAAAAGATGGGATCTAAACCATACAGGCTTTTAAAGGAATTCCCTATGAAAAACCTCAAGGCCGGTGAAATTATAACAATAGAGAGATTTCAAAAGGGGGACAAGATATCTGTCACTGGTGTGTCAAAGGGAAAGGGTTTCCAGGGAGTTATGAAAAGATTTCATTACGCTGGAGGGCCGGGTTCCCATGGTTCGATGTTTAATCGGGCGCCCGGTTCTATTGGGGCGAGTTCCTTCCCATCGAGAGTATGGAAAAATACGGGTCTACCAGGCCATATGGGCTCCGAAAGAGTAACAGTGGAAAACCTGGAGATAGTTGATATAAAACCTGAACAGAATATCCTTCTGGTAAAAGGTGCAGTTCCCGGTGCTAAGGGCACATATCTGGAGATTAGAAAGGGAGACTAATATGCCAGAGGTTGAAGTAAAAGATAGAAATAACAATACCGTTGGCAAGATTAATCTGAGTAATGAGATTTTCGATCTCCCCGTAAACCATGGCCTTGTCCATGAAGCGGTAATCAATTATCTTGCAAACCAGCGACAGGGCACTCACGCAACAAAGACAAGAGGCATTGTTAGAGGCGGGGGCAGAAAGCCCTGGAAGCAGAAACACACCGGGAGGGCAAGAGCCGGAAGCATACGTTCTCCTTTATGGAGGGGAGGGGGAATAGTCTTTGGCCCACAGCCAAGGGATTATTCATATAAGCTGTCTAAAAAGGTCAGGAAGCTTTCCTTACGAAATGCCCTTTCGGCAAAGTTTGCAGCTGGTGAGGTTATTATAATAGATGATATATTCATGGATAAGCCGAAGACGAAAGAGATGGTTGAAATTCTGAACAACCTCGGTCTTTATAGTAAAAGCGTACTCATCGTACTTCCCGAAAAGAATGACCCAGTCGCTCTTTCCGCAAGGAATATTCCGGGTGTGGATGTTACCATGGCGAGGGACCTCCATTCCTATAATGTTGTTGCCCATAATATACTTCTTATGACGAAGGAGGCAGCCCTGATGATAGAGGGATCAGGAACCACATGATAGACCTCTACTCAATAATTAAAAAGCCGATTTTTACAGAGAAAGGTGCGAGTCTTAAAGAAACACAGAATAAGATACTTGTTGAAGTCTCGAAAAATGCTAATAAGCTCGATATTAAAAAGGCTGTAGAAGAGATCTTCAAAGTTAAAGTCGAGAAGGTTGCAACAGTTAATACTCAAGGGAAATGGAAAAGATATGGAAGGTCCCTTGGTAAAAGACCGGACAGAAAAAAGGCTATAATCACTCTTAAAGAGGGAGAAAAACTCGACTTTATTGAGGGCGTATAAAATGGGAATAAAGAAATATAATCCAACTTCACCGGGAAGAAGATTTCAGACTGTCTCTGACTTTGCCGATATTACAAAAGACAAGCCCTATGAGCCTCTGTTGAAATCCCTCAGAAAGACAGGCGGCAGAAATAATACCGGACGCGTCACCGCCTGGCATAGAGGTGGTGGCAACAAGAGTGTTTACAGGATCATTGACTTCAAAAGAGACAAGACAGGAATACCGGCAAAGGTTGAGACCATAGAATACGATCCAAACAGATCGGCGAGAATCGCCCTTCTTAAATATCAAGATGGTGAGCGCAGGTATATAATTGCACCCTCCGGCCTTAAGGTTGGAGATGAAGTTTTATCTGCTCCCGGTGCTGAGATTAAAATTGGCAATGCCCTTCCTTTGAGTGAGATGCCCTTAGGAACATTTGTACATAATATAGAGCTGAGACCTGGCGAAGGCTCAAAACTTGTAAGAAGTGCAGGCTCTTCAGCACAATTAATTGCAAAGGAAGATAAATACGTACAGGTAAGACTCTCATCGGGTGAAGTACGTATAATACCTGCGGGATGTATGGCAACTGTTGGCCAGGTCAGTAACGCAGACCATGAAAATATTTCTTACGGCAAGGCCGGAAGATTCAGGTGGATGGGTAGAAAACCCTATGTGAGAGGTGTTGCGATGAATCCCGTCGATCACCCCCTTGGTGGTGGTGAAGGAAAGAGTTCCGGAGGCCGGCCGGCATGCTCACCCTGGGGAAAACCTGAGGGTGTTAAGACGAGACATAATAAAAGAACTGATAGATTTATCATCAAGAGGAGGAAGTAAGTTGTCAAGATCTTTGAAAAAAGGTCCCTTCGTCGATGAAAAGTTATTGAAGAAAGTAAAGTCCATGATCGAAAGCGGTGAAAAGAAACTTATAAAGACTTGGTCAAGGCGTTCAACGATAGTACCTGAATTCATCGGCTACACCTTTGCCGTCCATAATGGCAAGAAATTCATACCCGTTTATGTAACAGAGAACATGGTGGGTCATAAACTTGGTGAGTTTGCACCAACAAGGACATTCAGAGGCCACGCGGGTTCGGAAAAGACTGTAAAAGGGTAGGGGTTTATTATGGAGTCAAAGGCAATATTAAGATACGCACGGATCACGCCGAGAAAGGCGCGGAGGGTGATAGACCCTATTAGGGGTAAAAGTGCAGGCGATGCACTTCTATTCCTCCGGTTCATGCCTTACAGAGGAGCGAGATTTGTGGAAAAGCTACTCAAGTCAGCTATGTCTAATGCCGAACAGAAAAAGGCTATTAACCCTGAAGCTATGAAGATTGTAAAGGCCTTTGTTGATCAGGGATCGGTCATGAAGAGATTTGAACCGAGAGCCATGGGAAGGGCCAATATTATCAGAAAGAGAACTTCCCACATAACATTAATCCTTTCTGAAGAATAATAAAAGTTTGAAAGTTAGACCTGAAAATTTAAAAGTGAAGAAAGTCGAAATTATAACTCTGAACTCTTTACTAATAACTTTTAATTATAATTCTGGAGGTAGTTTTGGGCCATAAGACACATCCTACTGGAAATCGGCTGGGAATAATAAAGACATGGGATTCGAGATGGTATCTCAGGAGGGGTTATGCAGAACAGCTTCTTGAGGACATAAAGATAAGAAATATGCTTAAGGAGAGACTTTACCATGCCGGCGTTTCAAAGATAGATATTGAACGGGCAGGACAGAATATAAGGTTAACAATTCATACCGCAAGGCCCGGAATCATTATAGGCAAAAAGGGCAGTGAGGTTGAAAAACTCAGAAAAGACCTCAAAGACATGACGGGCAAGGAGGTTGCCATAGATATAAAGGAGATAAGAAAGCCGGAGGTTGATGCCCAGCTGGTTGCAGAAAATATCGCCCTCCAGCTGGAAAAGAGAATTGCCTTCAGAAGGGCTATGAAAAAGGCAGTGACCTCGACGATGAGATTTGGAGTGCTCGGGGTGAAGATATCCTGTTCAGGCCGGCTTGCAGGTGCGGAAATAGCGAGAACAGAATGGTACAGGGAAGGCAGAGTCCCACTCCATACCTTTAGGGCAGATATAAACTTTGGCTTTGCACGGGCCAGGACGACTTACGGAGTCATAGGAGTTAAAGTCTGGATGTACCACGGAGACATACTTCCAGAGGGTAAGGCAAAGGAAACGCGGGTGATTTAATGTTAATGCCTAAGAAAGTGAAATTCAGGAAGATGCAGAAAGGCAGGATGAATGGAAAGGCCTATGTAGGATCGAAGGTCTCCTTCGGTGAGTTCGGACTAAAGGTACTTGAGCCCGGCTGGATCTCGAGTAGACAGATCGAAGCCGCAAGAATCGCTATAACACGACATGCCAAGAGAGGCTGCAAAGTTTGGATAAGGATTTTCCCGGATAAACCAATAACCAAAAAACCTGCCGAGACGAGGATGGGTAAGGGTAAGGGGGCACCTGAATATTGGGTTGCCGTCGTAAAACCGGGAAGGATCCTCTATGAGATGTCAGGCGTTACGGAGGAGGTCGCCAGGGAGGCTATGCGTCTGGCCTCTCATAAGTTACCTGTGGCAACAAGATTTGTGAAGAGGCAAGAGGGAGTTATATGAAACCATCTGAACTCAGGTCAATGACAATAGAAGAATTGACAAAAAAGGAGCAAGACCTCAGAAAGGAATTGTTCAACCTCAGGTTTCAACAGGCCACAGGTGAAATTGAGAACCCGATGCGTATAAATGCAGTAAGAAAGGATATTGCCAGGGTCCTGACTATAGTAGGTGAAAAATTAAGAGCGGGAAGTTAAAGATGTCCAAAAAAATATATACGGGAGTGGTTGTCAGTAACAAAATGGATAAAACAGTTGTCGTTGAAGTAACAAGACTTTTTCAGCATCCTGAATATAAAAAGACTGTCAAGAAAACGAAAAGATTTAAGGTCCATGATGAGGAAAATAAATGTCGCATCGGCGATACCGTCAGGATTGTGGAGACGAGACCTCTCAGTAAAGATAAGAGGTGGGTAGTAATAGGGGTTGATAGGAGTGAGTGAAAATGATTCAGTTGAGAAGCATGCTCACCGTAGCAGACAATTCGGGCGCAAAAAAGGTTCAATGCATTAAGGTGCTTGGAGGTTTTCATAAGAAATACGCCAGACTTGGTGACATAGTTGTTGTCAGTATCAAAGAGGCATTGCCTGAAAGTAACATAAAGAAAGGAACCGTAGCCAAGGCTGTAGTGGTAAGAACAAAAAAGGAACATAGAAGGTCTGATGGCTCCTACATACGTTTTGACCAAAATGCGGTCGTTCTGATAAATGCCCAGGGTGAACCTGTTGGAACGAGGATATTCGGTCCTGTTGCCAGGGAGCTAAGATGGAAGGACTTCACAAAGATAATCTCCCTGGCGCCGGAGGTGCTTTGAGATGGGTCTGGGGATAAAGAAGAATGATACCGTGCGGGTCATTTCCGGCAAAGAAAAGGGGAAAAGTGGAAGGGTTCTATCGGTCTTTCCTTCAAAGGATAAAATCCTCGTAGAAAAGATTAATATGATCAAGAAACATATGAAGCCAAGCAGGAAATATGCCCAGGGCGGGATTATTGAGAAAGAAGCACCTCTTCATATATCGAATGTGATGCTTCTATGCCCAAAGTGTAATAAACCAACAAGAATTGGTAATACAAACCTTTCAGATGGAGGGAAAGTGAGGATATGCAGAAAATGTAAAGAGGTAATTAGCGAATAATGATACCCAGACTGAAAGAAAAATATATGAAAGAAGTGATTCCTTCCATGATGAAAGGATTCTCCTACAAGAATATTATGGAAGTGCCTAAAGTGGAAAAGATCGTTCTGAATGTCGGTCTCGGAGAGGCGATACAGAATATCAAACTTCTCGACGCAGCTCAGAAGGAACTTGCCTTGATCACAGGCCAGAAAGCGGTTGTCACTAACGCAAAGAAATCAATAGCAAGTTTCAAGTTGAGAAAGGGAATGCCTATCGGCAGTAAAGTAACCCTCCGGGGAAACAGGATGTATGAATTTCTCGATAGACTAATAAATCTTGCCCTTCCCCGTATTAGAGATTTTAAGGGTATATCATCGAAGTCCTTTGATGGAAGGGGCAACTATTCTATGGGTCTTAAAGAGCAATTTATCTTTCCCGAGATAGACTATGATAAAGTAGAAATGGTCCACGGTCTTGACGTTACAATATGTACAACCGCAAAGAGTGATAAAGAGGCAAAGGCGCTTTTGGGTTATCTGGGGATGCCCTTCAGGAGTTAAAGGAGATATTAATGGCTAAAATTTGTATGATCGAAAAGGCCAAGAGGCCACCTAAATTCAAGGTAAGAGCTCACAATAGATGTCAATTATGCGGCAGACCAAGGGGCTATCTTCGAAAATTTGGAATATGCAGGATATGTTTTCGAACACTTTCATTGGAAGGACATATACCGGGGATAATAAAATCAAGTTGGTAGCCAAGTCTGGAGGTGAGCAATGTTAACTGATCCAATTGCGGATATGCTGACTCGAATAAGAAATGCTGCGCGTATAAAGGCCGAGAAGGTTGACATCCCTCTTTCTAAGATGAAATTGGAGATTGCAAAGATATTGAAAGAAGAAGGATTTGTGAGGGCTTACAAAATCCTGAAAGATAAAAGACAGGGGATTCTCAGAATTTTTCCCAAATACGTGGATAGTGAGAGTGTTATCTCTGGATTGAAGAGGATAAGCAAACCGGGAAGAAGGGTATATGTTGGAAAAGATGAGATTCCCGAGGTGATAGGAGGTCTTGGAGTAGCGATACTGACCACATCGGCAGGAATACTAAGTGATGAGACCTGTCGCCGCGAAGGAATCGGCGGCGAGGTCATCTGTTATGTTTGGTAAAGGAGAGATTAGCAGTGTCAAGAATCGGTAAGAGACCGATAGAAATCCCAAAAGGTGTAGATGTCTTTATAGAGGATAGGACAATAAGGATTAGAGGGCCTAAGGGTGAATTAAGCTGGAGCTGGCCCGAGAGAATAAAGGTGTCACTAAACAGTGGAAATATAGTAGTGGATCGGGAGGGTGATTCAAAAAACGAGAAGGCCTCCCACGGTCTTACAAGAAGCATCATCTCTAATATGATCACCGGGGTCTCGCGGGGTTATCAAAAAGTTCTCGATATCGTTGGTATTGGCTATAGATCACAGGTCATGGGCAACAGGCTTGTGTTTTCCTTGGGTTATTCCAAGCCCGTGGAGTTTCATCTGCCCGATGGGATCGCCGCCTCGGTTGATCCAAAGCAGACGCAGATAACATTGATAGGTATTGATAAACAGAAACTCGGACAGGTCGCTGCAAATCTTAGAGCCTTGAGGCCACCTGATGCCTATAAGGGTAAAGGTGTTAGGTATTCGGGTGAATTGCTCAAGTTGAAAGTTGGGAAAGCGGGCAAGAAATAAATATCAAATGTTAAATTTCAAATTTCAAAATCCAAAATCTGGAATTTGGATTTTGGTTATTGGTAATTTACAAAGGGGGTTACTTGGAAGAAAGTAAGAAGGAGGCCAGGCAGAGACGACGCAAGAGAATAAGGAAGAAAGTTTTGGGGACTCCCGAAAGGCCGAGGTTGTCCGTATATAGAAGCCTGAACCACATCTATGCCCAGATTATAGACGATACAAAGGAACGCAGTCTTGTTGCTGCGTCAAGTCTTGACAGGGAATTTAAAGAAAACAAATCTCATAAGGGAAACGTCGAGACGGCAAAAAAGGTCGGTCTCCTTATTGCCAAAAGGGCTATGGAAAAGGGGATAAAGAAAATTGTCTTTGACAGGAGTGGCTATCTCTATCATGGTAGAATCAGGGCATTGGCAGACGCTGCAAGAGAAGCGGGATTAGCTTTTTAGGAGGTTACGTGGGAAAGATTGAACCAGAAGGATTGAACCTAAAAGACAAGGTAGTGTACATAAATAGAGTAGCGAAAGTTGTTAAAGGCGGACGGCGATTTTCCTTTACAGCCCTTGTTGTCGTCGGAGATGGTGAAGGAACCGTCGGTGTTGGAAAAGGCAAGGCTTTGGAGGTTCCCGAGGCGATTAGAAAGGCTGTTGAGCATGCAAAAAAATCCCTAATTAAATTTCCGATTAAAGATGGGACATTACCCCATAGGGTTACAGGAAGGTTTGGATCGGGTACGGTAATTATGAATCCGGCACCAAGAGGCACAGGCATTATAGCAGGAGGTGCGGTCAGGGCAATATTAGAGGTAGCGGGAGTTCAAAATATTGTTGCGAAATCCCTCCGCAGTCACAATCCCTTCAATACTGTTAAGGCAACTCTTAACGGACTACTCTCTCTCAAAGATCGTGATTCTGCTATGAAACTTAGAGGGAAGGTGGAAGAAGAGCCTCAGGAGGTGGCATGAGGATAGAGGATTTAAGGCCCGTAGAAGGAAGCAGAAAAAAAACCAGGAGGATTGGCCGCGGTATAGGTTCGGGTCGCGGAAAGACGGCCGGCAAGGGCCACAAAGGCCAAAAAGCACGTTCCGGCGGTGCCAAGGGAATTGGTTTCGAAGGTGGACAGATGCCTCTCCAGAGGAGACTTCCCAAGAGGGGGTTTAAAAACCCCTTCAGAGTAGAGTACGCCATCATAAATTTGAAGGATCTCGGAAAGCTGGAGGGGCTGGATAACATAACGCCCGATATTCTTAGGGAAAAGGGTATCATTAAGGATCTGAAAGATGGGCTAAAGATTCTCGGAGATGGTGAAATTAGTAGACCAATTACGATAAGGGCACATGCATTCAGTGCTTCGGCTTCGGCCAAGATAGCTGCCTCCGGTGGCAAGGCAGAAATAATCTAGAATTCAAAATGTAAAATGCAAAATTAAAAATTAAGGGATTCCTCTGTTTTGAATTTTTAATTTTAAATTTTTAATTTATCGTTATGGGCATTCTTTCGAGTTTTCAGAATATATTTAAAATACCCGAGCTTAAGAGCAGGGTCCTTTTTACCCTTGCCCTTCTTGCCGTTTACAGGATCGGTGCTCACATACCTACGCCAGGAATTAACGGCGAAGAATTAAGCAAGTTTCTGGCCGAAAAAGGTGGTGCCCTTATGGGTTTCTTCGATATGTTTTCGGGTGGGGCTCTTTCAAGGGTCACAATCTTCGCTTTGGGGATAATGCCCTATATAAGCGCCTCCATTATTCTTCAATTACTCACTGTTGTAATCCCCGCCATAGGCAGGCTTGCGAAAGAAGGAGAGGCAGGTAGAAAGAAGATTGTAAGATATACAAGATACGGGACAGTCATCATCAGTGCAATTCAGTCCTTTGGAATTGCCGCGGGTCTAGAGGGTATGGCCGGCGGTGCCTTCGTCCAGAACCCGGGTTGGGCATTCCGATTGCTCACGATGATCACTCTTACATCGGGGACAGCTTTCATAATGTGGCTGGGAGAACAAATTACTGAGAGAGGTATAGGTAACGGTATATCTCTCATAATATTTGCTGGCATTGTGGCAAGATTCCCCAATGCTGTAATAAGTACAATCAGGCTGACACAGGCAGGAGAGCTCTCTATATTTTTTGTTATCTTGCTTGTTGTGATGATGGTGGCCGTTGTGGGCGGGATTATATACATGGAACGGGGTCAGAGGAAGATACCGGTGCAGTATGCAAAGAGGGTCGTTGGCCGGAAGGTCTATGGTGGACAGTCCACACATTTACCATTAAAGATCAATACATCCGGAGTTATACCTCCAATATTTGCATCTTCCATTATCATGTTTCCTGCGACGGTGGCAGGATTTATTGCCATACCATGGGTACAGGCGATTGCCAGACAGCTTTCTCCGGGAACAATTTTTTACACAATCCTCTATGTGGGAATGATCTTCTTCTTCGCCTATTTCTATACCGCCATCATCTTCAATCCCGTTGATATAGCAGACAATCTTAAAAAATACGGAGGTTTTATACCCGGCATAAGACCGGGCCAGAAGACCTCCGAATATATTTACCGGGTGCTTTCAAGGTTGACCTTTGTAGGCGGTATCTATCTTGCGACTGTTTGTATTATTCCGGAGATTTTGATAACGAGATTCAATATCCCCTTTTATTTTGGAGGGACTTCCCTTCTTATAGCAGTTGGCGTTGCCCTTGATACAGTTTCTCAAATAGAGTCGCACCTCATTACCCGCTCATATGAGGGTTTCCTTAAAAAAGGCCGGTTAAGAGGCAGGAGAGGATAGATCAACCAAATTGAAATGGAAAATTTGTGTATAGATGATTATCCTGAAGTCGACGGAGGAGATAGAAATTATGAAGGAGTCCTGCTTAATCGTGGCCAAAACGCTTGATTACTTAAAATCAAAGGTGAAACCGGGTATAACCACGGAAGAGATTGCAGATCTTGCGGAAACTTTTATAAGAGCAAATAACGGGTTTCCTGCTTTTAAAGGATACAGGGGATATCCAGCGAGTATATGTACATCCGTTAATGATGAAGTTATTCACGGCATTCCTTCTAAGAGGGTTTTAGCAGAGGGTGATATTCTTAGCTTAGATCTCGGTGTCCTCAAAAATGGCTTCTATGGAGATAGTGCCATTACAGTTCCTGTGGGAGAAATAAACCTCGAATCAGAGAAGTTAATCAGGGTAACGGAGGAAGCGCTTTATATAGGTATAAGTAATGCCCGTGTGGGCAATAGGGTCTCTGATATTTCACATTCAATTCAGAGTCATGTTGAATCAAAGGGTTTCTCTGTAGTGAGGGCCTTTGTAGGCCATGGCATAGGACGGAATCTACATGAGGAGCCACAAATTCCCAACTTCGGACCTCTTGGACGAGGCCCGAGATTGAGGGAAGGAATGACCCTGGCAATTGAGACAATGGTGAATTCGGGCAGTTACGAGGTCGAGATACTTGATGATGGATGGACAGTTGTTACAAAGGATCGAAAGCCTTCAGCTCATTTTGAACATACGGTGGCCGTGACCTCCAATAACCCCCGAATATTGACTAAAAGTGATCAGAAAAATTATAATTTTTAGTTATGGCAAAGGAAGATGTCATTGAGGTACAAGGTACTGTTTTAGAAACTCTGCCCAATGCAATGTTCAAAGTCGAACTCGAGAATGGTCAGGTTATACTTGCTTACATATCAGGAAAGATGAGAATGCACTTCATAAAGATTCTGCCTGGCGATAAGGTGACAGTGGAACTCTCACCTTATGATCTTACAAAGGGAAGGATAACATATAGATTTAAGTAGAGAGGTGGGAGCAAATATGAAAGTCCGTTCATCAGTAAGAGCAATATGTGCGAAATGTAAAATAGTTAAGAGGAAGGGCATCTTAAGGGTTGTCTGTGAAAACCCGAGGCATAAACAGAGGCAGGGATAAGAAGGAGAATAAGTGGCGAGAATCGCTGGAGTTGATTTACCGAAGAATGAGCGTATAGAAATAGGCCTCACGAGGATTTTTGGAATAGGCAGGTCCCTTTCACAGAAAATATTATCAGAGACAAAGGTGAACCCTGACACGAGGGTAAAGGATCTGACCGATGAGGAAATTGTAAAGATCAGAAATATCATTGAGCGGGATCACAGGATCGAAGGAGACCTGAGGCGAGAAATATCTATGAATGTTAAAAGACTTATCGATATCGGCAGCTATAGAGGACTGAGACATCGTTTAGGACTTCCCGTGAGGGGGCAAAGAACCAGAACGAATGCGCGAACTCGAAAGGGCCCCAGAAAGGCAGTTATCGGCAAGAAAAAGGAGGCTTAACTATATGGCTCAAAGGAAGAAGGGCATCAAGAAGGAGAAAAAGAATATTACGTATGGAGCTGCTCATATTCAGGCAACCTTTAACAATACTATAGTTACTATCACTGACACCAATGGTGAAGTTATCGCCTGGTCGAGTGCTGGTAACTTAGGTTTTAAGGGTTCAAGAAAGGGGACTCCTTATGCAGCGCAAACGGCAGCCTCCGCAGTAGCAAAGAAAGCAATAGATTTTGGAATGAAACAGATCGATGTCTTCATAAAGGGACCGGGTGCTGGAAGAGAGTCTGCCATCAGGGCACTGCAAGCTGCAGGCCTTGAGATTAATCTCATAAAGGATGTAACTCCCGTCCCGCATAATGGATGCAAACCTCCGAAAAGGAGGAGGGTGTAAGTGGCTAGATATACGGAATCTTTATGCAGAATTTGCCGCAGGGCAGGGGAGAAGCTTTTTTTAAAGGGTGATAGATGCTATACAGAAAAGTGCGGAGTTGAAAGGAGAAAATATCCGCCGGGACAACAGGGGCAGAGTTACAGAAAATTGTCTGACTACGGTATTCAACTTAGAGAAAAACAGGATGCCAAAAATATTTACGGACTTCTTGAAAGGCAATTTAGAAGATACTTTCGTGAAGCTGATAGAAAAAAGGGTATTACGGGAGAAGTTCTACTTCAGCTCTTAGAGATGCGTCTTGATTCTACCGTCTATCGCATGGGTTTTGCACATAATCGGCGTCATGCAAGACAGCTCATTTCCCATGGCCACTTTCTCGTAAATGGTAAAAAGGTAACTCTTCCGTCTTATACGCTCAAAGAAGGTAATTCGGTATCAGTGAAGGAATCGAGTAGAAATATACCTGAAATAACGGACAGTATGGCAAAGGCAGAACATAGAGGGATACCTCCATGGATCGAGGTAGACAGTGCAAATCTTACAGGTAAGATTTTACATATACCTCCGAGAGAGGAGGTACAACTCCCTGTACAGGAACAGCTGGTAGTGGAACTCTATTCTAAATAGGAAATCTTGACTCTTTTGCAATCTCATTAGATTGTTGACTGATAAATCACACTGGAATAGCATTACCAGTGATATGATTACAATAAAGAATTGGGGAAAACCAGTTACTATATAATCAAAAAATCATTCCATTTTTAGATGCTGGTTGTTGAAAATTATGCGGTCTTTGGTTATCAGTAATTGGAATTTGACATAAGGAGGCTTTATGGACTTAAAGAAAAGAGGTTTTCATCTGCCTGAGACGATCAGGTTTGATGAGGAGACCCTGACTGATACATACGGAAAACTTATAGCAGAGCCCCTAGAGCGTGGTTTTGGTACCACTATAGGTAATGCATTGAGAAGGGTTTTGCTTTCATCCATTGAGGGTGCTGCCGTCACGGCCGTTAAGATACCAGGTGCCCTTCATGAGTTCTCTACAATAAATGGTATTAAGGAAGATGTTATTGACATAATACTGAATGTAAAGAAACTGCGGTTCAAAGTCTATTCAAATGGGAAAAAGGTAGCCATGATAAAGGCGAAGGGCCCTAAAAGTGTGACGGGTGCCGATATCCAGGGGGATGCATCCTTTGAAATATTAAATCCTGAACAGCTTATAGCGACCTTGGATAAGGATGCCACCTTTGAAGCTGAGATGTATATTAAAAGGGGCAAAGGATATGTGCCTGCCGAGTTAAACAAGGAAGAGGGCCTTCCCGTAAATATGATCGCCGTTGATTCTGTCTTTACACCCATAAGAAAGGTAAACTTCACGGTGGAGAAGACAAGGGTTGGAAGGGCCACAGATTACGATAGGCTGATAATGGAGATATGGACAGATGGCAGCATAACACCGGAAAGGGCAGTATCCCAGGCTGCATCTATCCTGATCGAGCATTTAGATCTTTTCATATTGAAGGAAGAAGAATTGGGCGAGGAAGGAATTTCTGAAGAAGAAAGCAGCCCGGTTCAGGTCGGTGAGGATCCTGTATTAAACAGCAATCTCCTCAAGAGCGTTGAAGAGCTTGAGCTTTCAGTAAGATCATATAATTGCTTGAAGAACGCAAGTATAAAGACCATTGCAGATCTTGTGCAGAAGACAGAGCAGGAGATGTTGAGGACTAAGAACTTTGGAAGAAAATCACTTAATGAGATAAAAGAGATATTGCACGGTATGGGACTTCGTCTGGGTATGAAAGTCAACATGGAGGCCCTTAACGAGTTGGCTTCTCAAGGTGGAGGTATCGAACAAGATGCGACACAGAGTTGATGGCAGATTATTTGGAAGAACCACCAATCAAAGGAAAGCCCTTTTACGGTGTCTGGTGGCTTCACTCTTAGAGCACGAAAGAATTGAAACCACAATAGCCAGGGCAAAAGAGGTGAAAGGTGTGGCTGAAAAGATCATAACACTTGGCATTAGAGGAGATCTGCATGCAAAGAGACTTGTCCTTTCTTATGTTCCCAACAGAGGCGTTGTCTCAAAGCTTTTTAGCGAAATAGCACCGAGACTTTCAGGAAGAAATGGTGGATACCTGAGAATTGTGCAAACAAGAAATAGGGTCAAGGATTCAGCTCCGATGGCTGTACTGGAATTCGTCGATTATGAAGATGTCAGAAAGTCTAAAGAAGCAAAGACTGAAAAGCAGACGAAGAAGTAATTTTTACCGTATAACTCTCAGACCTCGAAGGCATCCTTGAGGTGTTCAATCTGCTCCCTTCCATCCTTCGTGCAGAAGATACTGAGTACGTCAAACCTTAGGGGAGATTCTTCCCCACATTTTTTGAGATAAAGAAGGGCTAAATTTTTCATTTTTTTCCTTTTTCTCGCATTAACTGCCTCGAAGGGATGACCGAAGGAATCATTCGTCCGTGTCTTAACTTCGGCGAATACTATCTTGTTTCCATCTCTTGCAATAATATCTATCTCTCCAAGGGGCGTCTTGTAATTTCTCTCGATAATTCTGTAGCCCCTCTTCTTAAGAAACTTTACTGCCAGCTCTTCACCCCTGTTTCCGAGAGCTTTCATTTCCTTCTAATCTCATGAGGAGTTTTGGTATCCCCTCTATATGACTTAACTCCTTTTGACAAAGTAATCTTAACAGATCTCTATAAGAAGAAAACTCCTCCCAGTGTCCTTTAAGATACCTTGACAAAGCCTTCTTAAGGCACTCGCCTCTTTTATCCCAATCCAGCAGTATTACGATCCTATCAAACTTTTCAGCAATATCATCGGAAAACTCATAAAGGCTCTTACCTTCATGAAGTTTGATAATCTCGCCGGTCAATCCAAGTCTTCTTAGAGCCGATTCATCTTTTTTCCCTTCAACGATGACTGGAACACTTTCGTTTACCTCACGGAGGGCTTCGATGACCTCTCTCAGCCTTTCAGCCCTTTCAACATCAAGGGATGATGGAATATCTCTCTGTCTATTCATCAATTTGAGACTTGCTTTTAAATTATCCTACCATATTTTGAGATTACTTAGAAAATAATATGGGTTAATCACCGTCGTGTCTTCATGAGGAAGGATTACCGTAACATCTTTGTTATCCGGACACAAGGAACACAACAGTTGTGATTGATATGTAGATAGTCAAGACAATTGACCCCTTTTCCGCAAATAAAAATGACCCCCCCTTATTTGGACTTCTTCAGCTTATTCTTCAGCCTATAGCTGCTGCCGGTGATGTAGAAGATATTTCCATGATGTA
>JBFMEC010000044.1:0-15395 GCA_040753575.1 Nitrospirota bacterium
CTTTACTCTTAAATGATATTCTTCTGAGTTCGTCTACATCTGAATTATATCCATCTTTTATAATCCCGCCGTCTCTAAGACTCATAGGGGGGTTGTCAACAATCGCTTTCTCAATTAATTTTCTCAGGACTGAAAATTCCAATATCTCCTCTGCGATTAAGTTCAGATAAGAGCTTTTAGCGGAACCAAGGGCTTTCTTGATATTTGGAAGATGGACTATAGAATTCTTTATCGCTATAACATCTCTTGCATTTGCACTTCCCGAACTGATTTTGGAGGAAAGCCTTTCAAGATCCTGTATCTTTCGTAGATGAGCCCTTAGTTCTTCGAGCAGTTCGTAATCCTCCACAAGATATTCGATGGCGTCCTGTCTCCTTTTGATCTCCTGAATATTAATAAGCGGTTTTAATAAGGAAGACCTTAAGAACCTTCCGCCCATGGGCGTTAATGTTTCATCAAGAACCCAGAGAAGCGTTTCATTGTGAGAACCGTCCTTGAGGTTGTGTATCAATTCAAGGTTTCGCTGCGTTGTCGAATCGAGGAACATACAGGAATCTTGCCTGAAGATGGTTATCTTCTTGAGACTGAATGTTTCCTTCTGTGTGTCCTCGAGATAGCTGACAAGCGCCCCTGCCGCAGAGATCGCAACAGTCATGTCAGCACATCCATAGCCCTCAAGGGAAGCAACCTTCAGATACCTCAACAGAGTTTTATAAGCCTCAGGATAATCAAAATACCAGTCATCACAAAGAGAAATGTAAAAGTCATTAAGGGCCTCTTTATAATGGATATTATCTTTAATAGCTCTGGGAAGCAGGATTTCTTTAGGTTCGAATCTGTATATTTCATCATCAATATTTTCATCTGTCTCATATAAAATGAATTCCCCCGTAGAGATATCTGCTATTGCAATACCATGTTTATTTCCTGAAGGAAATATACTGATGATGTAGGAATTTTCCTTGGGATTTTCGGGTGAATGGGTTCCTGGCGTAATTATCCTGACAATATCTCTCCGGACTATTCCCTTTGCATCCTCCGGGTCTTCCATCTGTTCACATATCGCCACTTTGTATCCTGCTTTGATCAGCTTTGATATGTAAGATTCCGATGCAAAATAGGGAATACCGCACATCGGCACTGGCTCTTCTTTTGATTTATCCCTTGTGGTGAGTGCTATCTGTAGAATCTTTGATGCCTTTTCCGCATCCTCTCCGAACATTTCATAAAAATCTCCAAGCCTGAAGAAGACAATGGCATCTTTATATCTTTCTTTAATACTGAAGTATTGTTTCATCAAAGGGGTCAGTTCGGACATATCAATTATTAAATAATATTGCTGTCGAAAGTGCAATATTCAAGGAGACTGTTTATTTGAAGGAAAGCCGCAGAAGGTTTATCAATTTGAGCATGCCCGTTATTATGAGAATATTGGACTTGCTCCAATACTGGAATCATTGGAAATCCCGCAGGAAATAAAAGTTATCGCAAAAAAAATGCTCGAAGTATGTAAAAAGCCAGAGGATAAGTATACTGAAAAACTGGAAAAGTATAATAAACTGCTTCAAATGGCGAGTGGAAAAGATTAATAACCCTTTTCCCTTTGGCTGGGCGGTGATGGAGGTAATGGGTTGACAAGATTGTATCCTAATTGTAGACTTATTGTAGGACATTTTATATATGGAGGTAAATTAGATGAAATTTGTAACTGTAAGGGATTTCAGGATAAAGCCGGGTGAGATATGGAAAATTCTTGAAAAGGATGAAGAGGTTATTATCACATCAAACGGCAAACCGATAGCCATGCTGACAGGCATAAGCGATGTAACTTTTGACGAGACGCTTAAGATATTCCGTCGTACAAAGGCAGAACTCGCCATGTCAAAAATGAGAAAATCAGCAGTTAAAAAGGGATTGTCCAGTATATCGAAAGAGGAAATAGAAGCTGAAATTAAAGCCGTACGAAGGGCAAGAGAGTAATTGTTTATAGTTCTTGATACGAATGTTGTTGTATCGGCGCTTATCACGCCGTTCGGAAATGCAGCCAGAATTCTCGATATGGGTATTTGCGGAGACCTTAAGATGCTTTATGACGACAGAATTCTTACAGAGTATCGTGAAGTTCTTTTAAGGAAAAAGTTTGGTTTTGCAGAAAATGATGTTAATACATTATTGGAGTATATTGAGACGGAAGGACTTAGAATTACCTCAACCATCATTAATGAACCTCTTTTGGATCGAGCTGACCTTCCTTTTCTGGAAGTGGCAGTGAGCGGAAAAGCGGATGCACTGGTTACCGGTAACAAACGGCATTTCAAGATTAAGTCAATAAAAGACTTGAAGATATTGAGCCCTGATGAGTTTTTAAAATTATGGAAGAAGAAGTAAGATTTGAAGAAATCATCCCGCTAAAGGAAATTCTCAAAACACTTAGAAAAGAGAATAGAATCCTTATTGCCATTCTTTATGGCTCTTATTCCAAGGGTACTCCGCACAAGAGGTCTGATATTGACCTTGCTTTATACCTAAAGGCAAAAGACGAAAAAGATGAATTGGAAATAGTGGATAAAATCCTTGTGTCTGTTGAAAGAAATATCTCAATACTGAGACTGGATGACGAAGAAGAATCGCCATTTGTGGTGCAGGAGGCCCTCAAAGGAATACATCTGATAGATCCTGATACAGAAACCCTTTACAAAATAAGCCACAGGGTTCTCCATGAATGTGAGGGGATGCGATTCAGAAAGGAGATAAAGGTTGGACAGGTTCGATAAGCTTTTTGGCTTCATGGAAGATGCCATCAATTATTTTCTTACAAAGATAGAAGGTGTAGACAGAGATCGTTATTTTGCAAACAGGGACATAAGAAATATCCTTGATAAGACTATTAACGACATAATCCTTTGCGTGGTTGATATATCAGAAGAAGTTCTAAAGAAACAAGGAAGAAGTATCCCCGATACATATAAGGATACTATTCTTGCCTGCCATGAATTTGTTGGAGATATTGTGTTCAAGGTTGCGCCCCTCGTCAAACATCGCAATGAGGCAATTCATCAATATTTAAAGATAAATTGGCAGAATATTGTGACCATAAAAAATAGTCTCCCTGATATTAGGAAATTCATTGATAAGGCAAAAAAGGTGATGAAATTATGAGCCAAGTTCATGTATGTCTTGTGTCAAAAGAACCCATTCCCAATTTAATTCCAGTACAGCTGATGGAAGTCAAACCCACGAAAGGTACTCTTGTTTGTTAGCCGTGATATGCAAGTGCAAAGTGAACGCTTTAAAAAATAGATAGTTATCAGAATGCTATCAGCGTCCTTAACGGTTATGCTTCAAAGGCAAGAAATTCAAAAAATTATCCTTATAGAATGCAAATTGATGAAAACGACTTTAGATTAACAGATACACGTGAACTGATAGAGCTATATGAAAAAAACGGATTTATCAAGCTCCATAATCTCTCAATTTTAAAAGAAGGAACAAGAGACCTCCTGAAGACCCTGTTAACGCTATGCTATCACTTTTTTATACGCTTCTCCATTATGAGGTTGTCAGAGAGATAGAGGTTATTGGTCTGATTCCCGTCAAGCGGGAATGACAAACTGTGGTGAGTTAAGTCAATAAGCATTAACCTAATAAAAGGATTCTCTATTGTTTATAATATTTGTGAAGTTAACTGTCCTTGAGCTAAACAGGATTTGTATTTCTGAAAGAAAAAATCGGCGATGACGATAAGGAAAAGTTTGATACTGAATATTTTGGCGATAATTTCGATACTCGCTATTTTTGTTTTTATGCCCGTAAAATTCATAATTTATAAACTGCTTGTAATTTATGCGGTTATAGGTGGAATACTTTTCTTCAAAGTGAAGATTAACTTGCTTTCGGACTTCGAGAAAAGTTTGGGTTTTGCCAGTACCTGGATTGTCTATATCTGGATAATTACTTTATTATTGATTCTGGGGACATTATTTTATAGAGGTTGCTTTTAAACTTAGTCAAGTAACAACGTTCTGTTGATAAAATTTGCTGAATATTTTTAGGCGAATATCTTCGAAAAAGGAAGAAATTATTATGACCATACTTTTATTGTCGGTGGGTGAGATAGAGAAGGGAATTTTAGAGGAATTAAAAAATGATTTAGGCAAAGTCTTCAAAAGGCAGGTCTTTATTGGCAGGGCAATGGCCGAGCCAGATTATGCCTTTAATAAAAAAAGGAATCAATATTTTTCAACGGCTATATTGAATGAGATAATGAAACAAAAGGAATATGCGAATTATGAAAGGATTCTGGGGATCGTCGACAGAGATCTGTTTGTCCCCGAATTGAATTTTGTCTTTGGAGAAGCCGGTGGAAAAGTGGCACTGATTTCCCTTACCCGCCTGAGGCAGGAGTTTTATGGCCTGTCAGAAGGCAAAGACCTTTTCTATAGAAGACTTCTGACGGAAGCTGTCCACGAGTTGGGTCATACTTATGGGTTAGGCCATTGTAGAAATTCAGGATGTGTTATGTTTTTTTCCAATACTATATTGGACACCGATAGAAAAGGCCCCAAGTTCTGTGAAAAATGTGAGAGTAAGCTTTTCTGATGTTATCTTGCATTTATAAAATCCTTTCGGAAATCAATGAGGAAAGCCTCAGGAATTATTTATGTGTCATAGAGGGATTGCGACACGGCTGGGAGAATTATGAAGCCCTTGAGAAAAGGGCTAAATTCATAGAAGAGACCTTCCATTCCTTTAACCTTTACGTTGAGAGTCAGGATGTTCCCTTCTACAGAAGAACCTTTCGGAATATTATCGCTACCATGAAGAATAATGAAGAGAAAGAGTGGATTCTCTTAGGTGCCCACTATGATGCCGCAATGGGAAGTCCGGGTTCTGATGATAATGCCAGCGGAGTTGCAGTACTTCTTGAGGTGGCGAGAATACTGAGCAAAGAGAAAATTGACAGAACTATCCAGTTTGTCGCCTTCACCCTGGAGGAGCCGCAGCCACAAACCTTAAGGTTCCTTATAGGTTCCAGCCACTTTGCTAAAGATGCAAAGAAAAAGGAGAGGAAATATGGGGCTGTCCTCATACTTGAATCTGTTGGCTATACGGACAAAGCAGAGGGGAGTCAGGCAGTCCCTTTCTTTGTGAGGATCCCTGTACCCAGAAGAGGCGATTTTCTGGGAGTCATTGCGAACAGAAGATCAAAAAAACTCACGGAGCGGT
Organism: Nitrospirota bacterium; assembly: GCA_040753575.1. Classification (GTDB taxonomy): domain Bacteria; phylum Nitrospirota; class Thermodesulfovibrionia; order Thermodesulfovibrionales; family SM23-35; genus JBFMEC01. The sequence goes on from JBFMEC010000044.1 coordinate 5,227, forward strand.
TTCACAATGTGGCAAAAAAATATGTACCTGAACTCGCTGTAGTAACTTACAAGGTACCATTTTCAGGTTATTTGATTCCGGAGACGCGCTTTAGCGATCATGCCTCATTCTGGGATCATAAGTATCCTGCTCTTATGCTGACTGATACGGCTATGTTCAGAAACCCTTACTATCATACTCATAACGACAAACATGAAACCCTTGACTTTGCCTTTATCGTCAACGTTACAAAGGCTGTAGCAAGTGTTATGCTTGAGTTAGCCCTTTAATCTGAGGGGTTTACTCCTCCTCTGACGCTTCTCCTTCGAGTTTCTTCAGTCTCTTAGAAAGGGAATCGATCTTTTTGTTCAATTTTTCAATATCGTCCTTTGTAGGCAGGTTCATCTTATCGAGAGTTGATGCTACCAAGTCGGAGAGGCTTTTTCTGAACTGTTCAGAACTTTTATCCGCCTTCTCTGCCCATTCCTTTACAAGTTTTGCCCCCTGCGATTCGCTGAGTTCTCCCTTTTTTACAAGCTCATCAATAAATTCCTTGATCTTTTCTTGAACGCCGAAACCTGCCAAGAGCACATTCCTGAAAACATCAAAAAGAGTCATAAACACCTCCCCAAAAAAGTTTCAACTTTTCTTAATTATATCGTATACGGCTTCAAGTGCCCTGTCCAATTTTTCTATTTCCTTTGTGCCTCCCTGGGCCATTTCGGGTCTGCCTCCACCACTTCCACCCGCAATCTTGGAAATTTCCCTTACGATCTCACCGGCGTTATAGGTGTTTTTTAGATCCTTTGTGACCATGCAAACAATGGCAGCCTGACCGTCAAATACGGAGGAAACAACAATAATACCAGACTTCAGATGCTCTTTTACATTGTCGGCCAAAAGGCGGAGTTCCTTGTGATTAAGACCATCCTGCCTGATCTTCACAACCCTCACTTCGTCTAATTCTTTTGCTTCTCTTATAGCTTCTGATATTATGTCTCTGGGAGGAGCTGTTTTGAGTTTCTGAATTTCCTTTTCAAGTAATTTTAATTCATTGAGAAGTTTCTCTATCCTCTCCACTGGTTTATCTGTCTTCAAAAGTGTTTTTATAGCGTTAACTTCAGATTCCATTTGCTTAAGATAAACAAGAGAATTATATCCTGTTACTGCTTCGATCCTCCTGATACCTGACGCAACGCTTCCCTCCGAAAGGATTATAAATGATCCTATTTCGCCGGTAGCCTTGCAATGAGTACCTCCACAGAGTTCTTTGCTGAAATCTCCTATTGTGACAACCCTTGCGGTTTCGCCATATTTTTCATCGAATAATGCAAGGGCACCAGTTTTTATAGCCTCATCAAGGGGCATGACATCCGAGTGAACAGGTAAGTTATCGAGTGTCTTTTCATTCACAAGTTCTTCAACCTTACTCATCTCTTCATTTTGCATTGCCTGAAAATGGGTAAAGTCAAATCTTAATCTTTCGGGAGTCACAAGTGACCCCGATTGTTTCACATGTTCGCCCAGAACTGTCCTCAGTGCCCTGTGGAGAAGATGAGTGGCAGTATGGTTTCTCATAGTAGCCTTTCTCATGGCTTCATTGACTGAACAGATGACTCTCTCACCTTCGGTGATTTTCCCCTTTTCAATTTTTACATGATGAACGTGAAGACCCGGAACAGGTTTTTTGGTATCAAGCACTCTTGCGTGAGAGCCCTCAGAATCTATCGTTCCTGTATCGCCGACCTGACCTCCCGATTCGCCGTAAAAGGGGGTTCTATCTAATATTATTTCTCCTTCTTCACCCTCTTTCAATTCATCAACAGGCTTGCCCTCTTTAATTATATTTTTTACTGTAGCCCGGGTCTTAAGAGTGTCATATCCAACAAATTCTGTCTCACCCGCTATCATGTATATATCCATTTTCGGTATCTGCGAAGGTGCAACTCTTGACCTCTGACGCTGCAATTCCATTTCTCTCTGAAAACCTTCTTCATCGATGCCCAAGCCCTCATCCATTGCGAGATCCCTTGTTAAGTCAGGATGGATTCCGAAGGTATCATAAAGTCTGAAGACTACTTCGCCTGACAGGACATTATCGCCTCTCTTCTTTGCCTTTGAGATCTCCTCGGCGGTCAGATTCATTCCCTCCTGGACGATTTTCAGAGATTGTTCCTCCTCCATCTTAAGGAGAATTTTGGATCTCTCGCGTTCACTCACTATTTCCGGATAGATATCACCCATTACAGTAATGACCGAATCAATTAATTTGTAAAGACAGGCCTCGTGCATATTAAGTGCCAGTGCATGTCTCAGGGCTCGACGGATTATTCTCCGGAGCACGTAACCCCTCCCCTCATTTGAAGGGATAATGCCCTCCGAGAGAAGGAAGGTTATTGCCCGAATGTGGTCGGCAACAACTCTTATGGAAATATCTGTCTCCTTTGACGGGCCATAGCTTGCACCTGTAAGAGAGGAGATATTGTTAATGATTGGCTGGAAAAGATCTGAATCGAAATTGCTCGTTTTATTCTGAAGGACTGCGCTGATTCGCTCCAGACCCATTCCCGTATCTATACTTGGTCTTGGCAAGGGTATCAGTCTTCCCTTTTCGTCTCTGTTGTACTGCATGAAGACGAGATTCCAGAGCTCTAAAAATCTATCACAGTCACAATGAACCGAACACTCTTTTCTTCTGCAGCCCACTGATTCCCCCTGATCAATTATGATTTCGGAACAAGGACCGCAGGGGCCGGTATCGCCCATCTGCCAGAAATTGTCCTTCGCGGCAAAGCGAACAATCCTTGTTGGTTCGATATCTGTTACCTCCCTCCAGAGAATCGTTGCTTCTTCATCTTCTTCAAAGACTGATGCCCATAATCTTTCCCTTGGAAGATTGAAATGCCCTGTGAGCAATTCCCAGGCAAAGGTTATGGCCTCTCTCTTGAAATAGTCGCCAAAAGAAAAGTTACCCAACATTTCGAAGAATGTATGGTGCCTTGCGGTATGCCCTACATTCTCAAGATCGCTTTGCTTTCCACCTGCCCTCAAGCATTTCTGGCACGAGGCAGCCCGGCTATAAGGGCTTCTTTCCTCACCAAGAAAATATCTTTTAAACTGAACCATGCCGGCAGCAACAAAGAGCAGGGTAGGGTCATATCTCGGTATAAGAGGAGAGCTTGGTACTATCCTGTGGTGCTTTGATTTAAAGTATTCCAGAAAGGCTCTTCTAATCTCCCTGCTTTCCATTTCCTATATCTTAAGTTTATTAATTTTTTGTCTTTATTGGTTCCTTGCTGATATATATTAACTTTCCATCGAAGAAGACGAGGATTGTTCCAATCACTCCCTTTTCGGCATAAATCCATTCTGTTCTTGTCTTTCCTTCAAAAGGCTCAAGGATTTTTTCAGTATCAGGAGACCCCCATGCATACCTTACATGTTGTGGCGTCATCCCCAGGACAACTTCTCCCTTTCTTATGTGCTCCTGGACAGAAGGTGAAAAGCCTTTGATTTCTGCCTCAGAGTATTTTACTGATTTTGTACATCCTGCCTGCAAAAGGAACAATAGTACTACTATAAGGACGGCATTTTTCATTCTAATCCTCCTCATCAAAGTTTTTATCTCTCAACACAGCCCTTATTGTCTCATGGGAATAACCCTTTCTCAAAAGCAGATTATGCAACCTTCTCTTTATGGCCTCCGATGAATAATTTCCCATAGTCCTGAGTTTTTTATTAACCAGTTTTCTGGCGTTCTCAATATCCTCCTTTTCATCGGGATTTAAAAATGAACTAACAATATCCCCTGGTATGCCGCGGCTGAGCATGAATCTCCTTACTCCATTTTGTCCGAGTAGTTTGCTTGTTAGGGCCTCTCTTCTCAGTGATTCAGCTAATGCCCCGTCGTTAATAAGTCCAATATGCCTTAGATGTTCTAAGGTGGAAGAGATCACTCCCTCGGGGAATCCTTTTTTTCTGAGCCTACCTTCCAGTTCCTTCTCACTTCTTCCTCTGTAGCTCAGCAGCTTCAGGGCATATTGTCTTGCCTTATTTTGAAAACCTCTCAATTTTCATCTTATCTGTATCAGGTTTTTCGAATGAAAGGTCGCTGGCGGACTGGACGCCCTTTACCTTTAATACAAAGTCATCGGGATTTGTAGCCATCCTGAGTGCCTCTTCATAGGTTATGAGCTCATACTTATAAAGGCTGAAAAGAGATTGGTCAAAGGTCTGCATACCGTAATGTATCGCTCCCTGAGCGATCGCATCGGAGATTAATTTCGTTTTGTCCGGATCGAGGATACAGTCCTTTATCATTGTCGTGGCCAGGAGGACCTCAATAGCAGGGACCCTGCCTTTAGCATCTGCCCTGGGCATAAGCCTCATAGATATAATAGCCTTTAATACTGATGCCAATTGCACCCTTATCTGCTTATGCTGATACGGAGGAAACACGGCAATAATTCTGTTGACTGTCTCGGTAGCATCTATCGTGTGGAGAGTGCTTAAAACGAGGTGGCCTGTTTCGGCAGCAACCAGACATGTCTGGATAGTTTCAAAGTCACGCATCTCTCCAACGAGTATTACATCGGGATCCTGTCTTAGGGCCTGTCTTAATGCCTTGCTAAAGGATTCTGTATCGGCTCCTACCTCCCTCTGATTCACTATGCTTCTTTTATCCCTGTGAAGATATTCTATCGGATCTTCGATAGTCATAATGTGTTCTGTTCTATATGTATTGATGTGATCTATCATTGCAGCGAGGGTAGTCGTTTTGCCGCTGCCTGTTGTTCCGGTAACGAGGATTAGGCCCCTTTCTTCCATGCAGATCTTCTTAATTACCTCAGGGAGGTGGAGATCTTCAAAGGGCGGAACCTTTGTTGGTATAACTCTGAAGACAAGTCCTATTGTTCCCCTCTGCAGATAAATGTTACATCTAAATCTTCCCAGGCCCGGAACGCTGTAAGCAAGGTCAATATCGTTTTTCTTTTTGAAGATCTCACGTTGTACAGGGTTCATGACAGAAAAGGCGGTTTTCAAGGCATCTTCCTGACCCACCCTGCTCTCTGAAGTAATCGGGGTAAGTTCCCCATAGATTCTCAGAATTGGATGGGAACCAACTTTTATATGTAGGTCTGAGGCATCTAAGGAATGTGCCTGTTTTAAAAGTTCATTTATATCCATTCTTATCTCCTTACGTTGGAGGATTCAAGGATCTTGTTTTCAATCTCCTTTGCAACCTCCATGTTGTTTTTCAGAAACTCCTTCGCATTTTCTCTGCCCTGACCAATTCTATTGCCATTGTAACTATACCAGGCGCCTGATTTTTCGATAATACTTTTATCAACGCCGAGGTCCACCAGCTCCCCCACCCTGGAAATCCCTTCATTGAAATATACGTCAAACTCGGATTGTTTAAAGGGTGGGGCGACCTTATTTTTGACGACCTTCACTCTTACCCTGCCGCCCACGGTTTCCTGATTAATTTTGATACTGTCTATCCTTCTTATATCCAGCCTCATGGAAGAGTAAAATTTGAGCGCCGTTCCGCCCGTTGTCGTCTCCGGGCTGCCAAAGAGGACGCCGATCTTCATGCGCATCTGGTTTATGAAAATGAGAACTGCCTGAGATTTTGATATTGCTGCAGTTAGTTTTCTCAAGGCCTGACTCATAAGCCTCGCCTGAAGTCCCGGAAGGGAATCACCCATCTCTCCTTCTATTTCAGCCCTTGGCACCAGTGCTGCCACTGAATCTATTACGATGATATCAACGGCCCCGCTTCTTACAAGGGCTTCTGCAACTTCAAGGGCCTGTTCTCCCGTGTCAGGTTGGGATATGAGGAGGTCCTCTACTTTAACACCGAGTTTTTGTGCATAATTTATATCCAGGGCGTGCTCCGCATCTATGAAGGCCGCAAAACCTCCCTTTAACTGGGCTTGGGCAACAGCTGTCAGGGCAAGTGTTGTTTTCCCTGAGGCTTCAGGGCCAAATATCTCAATAACCCTTCCCCTTGGAAAACCTCCGACTCCAGTAGCGATATCAAGGGCTAAAGAGCCTGTTGATATTACCTGAAGGCCTTCTGTAATCCCTTCTTCTCCAAGCCGCATGATCGCGCCTTTTCCGAAACTCTTTTCTATCTGCGAAATGGCCATCTCAAGCGCCTTGACCTTGTCTTTGTTAGTCATTCTTCCTCCCTTTTTTATAAATACAGACGATTAACCTTTCGCTTAAAATTTTCCTCCAAAAGAAGCCTCATATAGACAGTGATAGAAAGCCCCTGTGGGTTTAAGTTCACTCTGCATTAATCTTATAGAGGTGACTCTTAGACTCCCAAAGTCATTTTCTTTGAAGTTATCAAGTTCATTGATGATATTTGCCATTCCTGACTGAGAACGGGCTCTTCCAAGTGTTAGATGAGGCTTGAAATCTCTGTCTTCTTTTTCGAAACCCAGAGGCTCCATGGAATCTTCAATGTCCATTTTAAGTTTTCCCAGTATCTCCGAGTCCTTTACTCCAACCCATATCACCCTTGGATGTCTTCTGCTCGGAAATACTCCCACATCTGATATTTTAATATAAAATGGTTCATAAGATAATACAATATTGGACAGGGAGTCACTTATCCTGGGTACCAGGGAATCGGGTGTTTTGCCTAGAAATTTGAGTGTGATATGAATATTCTGAGGTTCTGCCCACTTAACGTCTCCGTTATATCTTTTTAAAATGCCCATGAGTTCCCCGATCTTCTTTTTTATCGGTTCGGAAATCTCTATTGCTATGAAGCACCTCAGGTACATACCTGGAAAGCAGGGTGAAGGAATTTAAAAATCTCTTCAGGTTTTAATAAAGGGACTTCCATATCTGGAGTATTAAATTTGTGTATAGGGCTGCCATAATGTCATCTGCCATTATACCCTTTCCACCGCTCAAAATAGAACCAACCTTTCTCACGGGAAACGGTTTTAGTATATCGAAAAACCTGAATAAAAAAAAGGCTGTCAATGCATAGGCAATGCTAAAGGGAATGAAAATTACGGAAAGGAGATAGCCGCAAAATTCATCTATGACTATATGTTTGCTGTCCTTTTCATTTAAAAGCCTTTCAGCATGATGAGAGCTTACTGCGCCAAGGGGTATGAGAAGAAATAATAGAATGAGATGAAATAGGGGGGATGGTTTTAAAAGAGTGAAAAAGGCAAAGGAGATCAAAGAGCCGAATGTTCCGGGTGCAAAGGGAAGATAACCAATGAGACCAAGGGTGGCGATATTTTTAAATAAGACATCTTTCGGCTGTCTCCCCTGGGGAGCCATTTGATCGGGTTCTTACTCGTATTCCTTAATTATCTTGTAGGAGAAACTTATTCTTGCAGAACCTTCGAGTGTGGCCTTGACAGAACAATATTTATTCCTCGACAGGTCAATCGCCTTTTTCAGGGCATCCTCTGAAACATTTCTACCCTTCACGATAAATTCTATAGCTATATCAGTAAATTTTTTGGGATATTTCTCTGCCTTTTGACCCCTCACATTTATCTCAAGACCTGTGATGTCCTGTTTTTTCTTTTTAAGGATCGAGATAACATCCATTCCTGTACATCCTCCAAGACTCGTAAGGAGTAATTCCATCGGCCTTAAACCGGTATTATTCCCCCCAACTTCGGGGTCCCCATCCATAATTATTGCATGTCCGGAGGATGCCTCCCCTACAAATTGAAGCCCCTTTACATATGTTACTTTTGCCTGTAACATCATGACCTCCTGTTCATTTTGTGACATTTTAACACAGGAGTATCTTTGTTTGGTTCTGGAGTAAGTAATTTAAGAGAAAGATTTTACGGATATTTTAGTTGTAGTCTCTGCAGGGCGATGGATTTTCCCGTTCTTTCATCAATCTCGATAACAATGGCCGAAAATATACCCTCACCTTTTGCTGTCTCGAATTTCACCGGCATGCTGGTTAAAAATCGATGCATGACCTGTTCTTTTTCTATGCCTATTATGGAATCAGAGGGTCCTGTCATTCCTACATCTGTTATAAAGGCTGTTCCGCCAGGGAGTATCTTCTCATCGGCAGTCTGGACATGGGTGTGTGTTCCGACAACGGCACTGACCTTGCCATCAACAAAGTAGCCAAAGGCGATCTTCTCGGAGGTCGCTTCTGCATGGAAATCTATGATAATGGTCTTTGTAATCTTGCTGAGTCTTTCTATCTCTTGTTTGCCTACCCTGAAGGGACAATCCATATTAGTCATGAAAACCCGTCCCGAGAGGTTAATCACTCCCACCTTCTCGCCATTAGGGAGAGTATACAGTATATTTCCAAAACCGGGCACGCCGGGAGGATAGTTTAAGGGCCTGAGTACCCTGTCTTCCTTTGAGATCTGGGCAACAAACTCCTTCTTGTCCCAGATATGGTTTCCTGTCGTAATTATGTGGACTCCGTAACTCAGTATCTCTGAAACGACCTTGTCGGTCAGACCAAAGCCTCCCGCAGCGTTTTCACCATTGGCGATTGTAAGATCTATTTTATATCTGTCAACAACGGTGGGAAGCAATGCCCTTGTGGTGATCCTGCCAACCTTACCTACTATGTCACCGATAAAGAGGACCTTCATCTGTTACTTTGCATATTCCACATATCTTGATTCCCTTATAACAGTGACCTTTATCTGGCCCGGATATGTCATTTCGGCTTCTATTTTTTTTGCCAGGTCCCTTGATATTACCGAGGACATTTCATCACTCACATCTTCGGGTTTTACAATTATTCTTAATTCTCTGCCTGCCTGGATGGCGTAACACTTTTCAACGCCTTTATACGAGAGGGCCATCTGCTCGAGTTTCTCAAGACGTTTGAGATAGCTCTCTATGCTCTCTTTTCTGACACCAGGCCTTGCTGCTGAGAGTGCATCTGCCGCAGCTACAAGAGCAGCTTCGACAGTTGCGGGATCTCCTTCTCCGTGATGAACCAATATGGCATTTACTACCCTTTGATTTTCACCATATTTCTTAGCTATGTTTGCACCAATCTCCTGGTGGGATCCTTCCACTTCGTAGTCAACGGCCTTTCCGATATCGTGCAATATGCCTGCTCTCTTTGCAAGTTTTACATCCACTCCAAATTCTCCGGCCATAAGACCCGCAAGATAGGCCACTTCCCTTGAATGTTGAAGAACATTCTGACCATAGGATGTTCTGTATCTGAGCCTGCCAAGTAGTTTTATCAATTCTGGATGGATGCCCGAGAGGCCGAAATCAAAGACTGCCTTTTCTCCTTCTTCCCGAATATTTGTCTCCACTTCCTTTCTTACCTTATCGACGATCTCCTCAATTCTGGTAGGATGGATCCTTCCGTCTGTTATCAACCGTTCAAGTGAAAGTCTTGCGATTTCACGCCTCAGGGGGTCGAAGGCTGAGAGAGTTACTATCTCTGGTGTATCGTCAACAATCAGGTCGACACCTGTGGCAGCTTCGAGGGCTCTTATATTCCTACCCTCCCTGCCGATTATCCTTCCCTTCATCTCATCATTGGGAAGAGTAACGGCAGTCACAGTTGCATCCACAACATAGTCACTTGAGTATCTCTGCACGGCAAGACCTATTATATCCTTTGCCTTTTTCTCTGCATTTTCCCTTGCCTCATCTTCTACCCTTTTTGCAAGTTTTGCTGACTCGAACCTTGCTTCCTCTTCAGCTCTCTTTAAAATCTCCTGTCTTGCCTCTTCCTGACTCAATCCTGATATCTTTTCCAGAAGCTTTGTTTGTTCTTTTATGAGCTGACTGTAATGAGCCTCCCTTTCCTGGATAACACGTTCCCTTGAGTTATAATCCTTTTCCTTCCTGCTTAATTCATTCTCCCTCTTTTCGAGATGGTCAAACTTCCTTTCGAGGGTTTCTTCCTTCTGCCTCAATCTTCTATCGAGGTGATTTAATTCAGAACGCCTCTCTCTTATTTCTCTTTCGGCCTCTGATTTCGCCTGGTAGACAACATCCTTTGCCTCCACAGCTGCTTCTTTTTTGGTAGTTTCTGCCTCTTTGCGGGCATCTTCTATTATCTTGACCTTCTCTTTTTCTATTGCCTCTCGTTGACTTTTAAGATTTGTCCTGTATATCAGGCTCAAAACCAAACCTGCTATCAAGCCGGCCGAAAGAGCTATTATTAAATAAACTGTATTTATCATTTAATC
>JBFMEC010000045.1:0-15074 GCA_040753575.1 Nitrospirota bacterium
GGGGGATTGAGAAGATAAAATGGGTTTCGGCATTACTTTCGACGAGACTCAAGACAGAATATTCGGTGGTGAAACTCCTTTATCAGTCCGAGGAGATGGAAAGAAAAAAAGAGGAACTGATGAAGACCATTGGCAAGCGAGTTTATGAGTTAAAAGGATATTCTGACAGACCGATCCTGAGGGACAGAATTATTGCTGAAGCCGTCAATGAGCTTGAGCAGATAAATATTAAGATCGAGGAGACAAAAAAGAAGGCCTCAGAGATAAGCAGCACCTTATGAAATAACCAATAACAATAAAAAATAACCAAATAACCAATTACAATACCAGATATGACGAACATCCTAAATTCAAAGCACCAAATTCTAAACAAGCACAAATGTTCAAAATCCAAAATTCGAAACAATCTGGTCATTAGAATTTGGGATTTGTTCAGGATTCAGACATTAGGATTTAGAATTTTGAGTTATGCCTAATGTGACTTCCTATACGGTTATTTTTATATTTGGTTCTATTGTGGGTTCATTTCTAAATGTCTGTATATACAGAATACCGAGGAGGATATCTATTCTCATCCCTTCTTCAAGATGTCCCTCCTGTGACACCCCTATAAAGCCCTTTGATAACATACCTGTATTAAGTTATATTTTATTGGCCGGAAGATGCAGGGCCTGCAAGGCAAAGATATCCTTCAGATATCCCCTTGTGGAAATACTGAATGCCCTTTTTTATGTTTTGATCCTGTGGAGATTTGGTTTTGGATGGCATACCCTGATTTATTTCATTTTTTGTTCTGCTCTTATTGTCATAACTTTTGTGGATTTAGATTCTCAAATAATTCCGGATGTCATTACACTGCCGGGTATCCCAATGGGAATAATCTTTGGGGGACTCCTTCTGGTTAATCCCTTTATGCGAGATTTACCACTGGGAATTGAATCCTCCCTCATAGGGGCCTTTGTAGGTTTCGGATTTTATTATCTGGTGGCAAAGGCGGGATTCTGGATCTTAAAAAAGGAGGCGATGGGAGGCGGAGACATAAAACTGATGTCGATGGTCGGAGGATTTCTTGGATGGAAGGGAGTCATACTCACCACTTTTCTCGGGAGCCTTTCGGGGGCGATAATTGGTTTGCTGTTAATATTACTTAAGGGTAAAGAAGGTGGCTCGAGGATTCCCTTTGGACCATACCTTGCCTTTGGATCATTGATAACACTTTTTTTTGGACAGGAGATACTTAACTGGTATCTTGGCAGATAATTCCATGAGTGCAGAGATAATTCTCTTATATTCTTTGATCTTCCTCACTATATTGTTGCTTTTCTTATATCTCCTGAGAACAATCTCAAGATTCTATTCTGAAAATAAAAGGTTACAGAGAAAGGATGTATCTCAGGTAAGTTTTGTGGTAGACACATTTCATGAGCTCGTGTCAAAGCTAAAGGAAAAAGAAAGAGAGCTTGAAATTCTGAGGCAAAAGGCTGAAGATAGAGCTTTGGCCATTGAAGGTTACAACGAAAATATATTGCAGAGTGTTCCCAGCGGCGTAATGAGCTTTGATGAAGAGATGAGGATTACCAAGGTAAATCAGGCTGCCGAGAAGATACTTGAGATTAAAGGTGAGAACATAGTCGGAAGAAACCATTCAGAAGTTTTGAGCAAGCCTATAACTGATCTTCTTGACAACAGAAGGGTAATAGAAAGGGGTGAAATTAGTTATATGACACCTTCCGGGAGAAGAATCTGGCTGGGACTTACCCTCTCTCCTTTGAATAACAGAGAAGGCAGGACGATAGGTCAGATACTAATTTTTACAGATCTTACTCATCTTAAAGCCTTTGAGTCCCAGATGGAGTTGAGGGCAAGGCTTTCAAGTTTGGGTGAAATATCAGCGGGAATCGCCCACGAGCTGAGAAATCCCATGGGTGTCATTGCAGGTTATACAAAGCTCCTTTCTAAAAAGGTGGGTGATTCTTTAAAGCCTACTGTCGATGCTATCTCGAAAGAGATCGTTGTTATGAACAGGATTATATCTGACTTCCTTTCCTTTGCAAAACCTGCAGAGCTCAATATTTCTGATGTTGATCTAAAGACTGTTATTCAAAATTGCCTTTCAGCCGTCAAGGCAGATAGAGATGATATCAACATATACCTTCATATCGATGGGCTTCCTGTAATCAAAGGTGACGAGGTGCTTCTGAGACAGGCCTTCACAAACCTGATACAGAATGCCTTTGAAGCAATGCCCGGCGGAGGAAAACTTTCAATAGGATCTTCTATTTCAAAAAGTTCAGGGGAAGATTATCTGGAGATCTCGATTTCCGATACAGGCCATGGCATAGCTGAGGATATGATAGATAAGATCTTTTTACCTTTCTTTACTACAAAAGAGCGCGGAACTGGCCTTGGACTTGCAATTGTGCATAAGATAGTTGTATCTCATGGCGGGGGTATCCTGGTTGAGAGCGGTGAAAAAGGTACTACCTTCAGGATAAGATTTCTCCTTGATCCTTATTAAGGCATCCTGTAACATATGTTAAAATCAGGCATCCAATATTAGAGGGTAAAATGCCGAAAGTGACAGTCCAGGATTTTCTCAGGAAAAAGGCGGAACAGATGAAGATTACCATGCTCACAGCCTATGACTATCCCTTCGCCAGGATAATTGATGAAGCGGGCATCGACGCCATTCTCGTTGGCGATTCTCTTGGAATGGTTGTCCAGGGTCTTGAAAATACTCTTTCAGTTACCATGGATGAAATGATTTACCACACAAAGATCGTTTCGAGAGCTGTTAAAAATGCCATGGTTATTGGTGATATGCCTTTTATGTCCTATCAAGTTAGCATTGAGGACTCAGTAAGGAATGCGGGTAGATTTCTAAAGGAGGGTGGTGCTTCTGCGGTAAAGATTGAAGGTGGTGCCGAGGTAGCAGCACATGTCAAAGCAATGGCAAAGGCTGATATCCCCGCTATGGCCCATATCGGTCTCACGCCGCAGTCAATTCACAGGATGGGTGGATACAAAGTTCAGGGAAGGACTGAAGAGACTGCGAAGAGGTTAATCGAAGAAGCCCATATTGTGGAGGATGCGGGAGCCTTTTCTTTATTACTTGAGGCCATCCCGGCGGATCTTGCAGGGAGAATCACAGAGGAGATCTCTATTCCCACCATCGGCATAGGTGCCGGTCCCTTTTGTGATGGCCAGGTACTTGTCCTTCATGACGTGATCGGTCTTTTTGAGAGATTTCTTCCAAAGTTCGCCAAGAGATATATAAATTTGAAGGACGAAGTATTGAAGGCTATTAGGACATATAGAGAAGAGGTAGAAAAGGGTATATTCCCATCGGAAAGAGAAAGCTTTAAGTAGATTAGCCTTTTTGAGGAACAGAGCGAAAATCGCTCTGTTCCTCAAAATATTACTCTCTTTTATTTAATCTTTGCGGTAAGCGCATTGATAATATCTGTCAGCGTAACAATGCCTGCCAGCTTATCTTTGTCCACTACAGGAACCTGTTTGACTCCGCGAAGAATCATGGTTGATCCGGCTTTCACTACAGGCATGTCGCTACTGACCGTAATAGGGGGCGTTCCCATTATATCTTTTACTTTCATTTCATAGAGCTTATGAATCCTGTCCTCGATATACTCAAGGTCAGTCATATAGCGCTCTTCCTCAATTATATCGGGATAACGGGGCAGGATTGCTTTAAAAATGTCTGCCTTGGTGATCACTCCTACAACTTTATTTCCTTCTGTGACGACAAGTCCATTGACACCATGTTTTTTAAGAACTTCTGCACATTCCTTCAAAGCGCTATCCGGTCCGATTGTATGTACCTTTTTGGTCATAATTTCGCCGATCTTCATGGCTTTCCCTCCTAATTTAAAAATATAAGGCGACATATTTTATCACCTTTTTAGAATGAAATCGAGCTTTTTTTAGGTGAGTAAGCATCTCCGATTCCGTGATGACAAATTGTTTCAAGCAGGAGAAATAGCCTTGAGCGATTATAGCGATTATTACGAATTTTTGTATGAAATAGTCATTCGCGGTTTCTAATCTAACTCTTTAAATACATTGTCTTAGATGATAAACTAATGCATAAACAGGAAGGGGGATAGATTATATGTTTCCATTTTTTGTGAAGGCCAAGACTATATCAGATGCCTGGTTTCAGCTTATTTACAATCTTTTTGATCATGCCTATGCTCAAAAAATACAGAAAGGCTCCTTTGAAAATGAGCAGTATCGACTTCAATATGCTGGTATAGCTGTCTTCATCGAGCATCCCTATTACGATATGATACCGACCATGCCGCCCGGATCAGGGATACCGGCGCCTACTACCAGAGAGTATGTGGAAGATTATTTCGTGAATTATCTCATGAATCCAGAACTCTCGGAGAATGAAACCTATCGTTATGCAAGCAGGATTCACTACAGGATGCCAAAGGGTGGAACACAGATGGATCGGGTTATGGAGATGCTTAAGAAGACTCCCCTCACGAATCAGGCCGTGATAGAGATAGCGACTCCTGAGGACCTTGATATATGCTATGGCAAGGATGGAAGTCTCGACCCGCCCTGTCTGAGATTGCTGGATTTTAAGGTCATACCCGTCGAGAAAGAGCTGGTGTTGACTGTAAGTGCCTATTTTCGATCCTGGGATTTATGGGCAGGATTACCTACTAATCTCGGTGGTATAGAGTATCTGAAACAATATATTGCCACTGAAACTTCTCTCAAGAATGGTTCTCTTTACGCCTATAGTGCAGGTGCCCACATTTACGGCTATCAGGAAGAGATAGCACGGCTGAGAACATTGAGGTTGGTTAAAGGCTGAGATTCTGATTTTGAAATTTGGATTTTTTATGCCGGCTTATTAACAGGTAATTTAATGGTAAAAGTAGCGCCTTTTCCGGGTTCGCTCTCTACAGTAATAGTTCCTTTATGGGCCTGTATTATCTTTAGGGCAAAGGTGAGACCAAGACCTGGTCCATACATCTTCGAAGTAAAAAAGGGATCAAAAATGTTTTTAATATTTTCCCTTGAGATACCTTTACCCGTGTCTGATACCAGTATTTCGACATAGCCATTACTGGTCCTGCCTGTAACTTTCAATATTCTAACTTTATTCCGCATAGCTTCGATGGAGTTCTTGATCAACTTCGAAAGTACAAGCTTTATCTGTTCTTTATCTGCCGTGACAAGAGGAAGATTGTCCATCAGATCGGTCTTGACTTCAATACCTTCGTTTTTGAATTCTTCTTTGAACATATCAAGGGCATCAAGGATTATATCGTTAACATTCGTCAGCTCCAAATAACTTATGGCCATAGTCTTCAGCTTGATGAGCTGCTTTATCATGTTTTCCAATCTGGCTACATCTTCGATGATCATCTCCATATACTTCTTATTGGGATCACCCTCGGGCAGACTTTCACATACCCTACTGGCAAAACCACCAATAGCGGTAAGGGGGTTCCTTGTCTCATGGGCGACCTGGTCCATCATTTTTTCGAGGGCCTCTGTTTTCTCTTCCTCCACCAACCTTTCACGTGCTGCCTTGATAGCAAGCAATGACCTGACCCTTGCGGAGAGTTCTTTGTAATCGAAGGGCTTTGCTATATAATCGTCTGCTCCGATATCCAGACCTTTCACCTTGTCCTCCACCTCAACCTTTGCAGTAAGCATAAGGACAGGAATATATTTGGTATTTTCGTCAGATTTTAGCCTCTGGCATACCTCGAAGCCATCTAACTTAGGCATCATGACATCGAGGACAATTAGATCTGGATTATATTCAGGAACCTTCTTAAGACCTTCTTCGCCGTCGTATGCCTCTGATGTGTCATATCCTTCGGAGCGAAGCCTTTTTTTTAAAAGCTCTACTGTATCAACGTTGTCATCTATAATTAATATCTTGTTTTTGTCATTCACCTGAAATGCTTTCCCACTTTCCCCTCAAGAAGGACTTTACCTGGTCAGGCAATTTATGGATATCAATAGGTTTGGAAATATAGCCTTCACAGCCTGCTTCGAGCGCCTTTTCTCTATCCCCCTTCATTGCATGGGCAGTTAAAGCCACTATCGGTGTGTCTTTAAATTCTTCCAGGCTCTTTAATCTTCTCGTTACCTCAAAGCCGTCTAACTTTGGTATTGAGATATCCATCAAGATTAGATGGGGTAGTTCCTTTACAGCCTTTTCTAAAGCCTCCTCTCCATCAGCAGCTTCAACTATCTCATAACCCTTGTTTCTGAGTATCTTTACCACCAGTTCACGGCTGTCCTGGTTATCGTCAACGACAAGTATCTTTTTAGGGTCTCGTTTTTCCTCCATTTTTTTTCATCAAAAATACTTAATTTTTGATTCCCTATGCCGGGTGTTTCATTATACCTTACTGATATTTCCGATAGTACTCTTAAGTTCCTTCAAAAGATCTTCCTTTGTAAGTACGCCTTTATTCAG
The DNA here is from genome assembly GCA_040753575.1 of Nitrospirota bacterium. GTDB lineage: Bacteria > Nitrospirota > Thermodesulfovibrionia > Thermodesulfovibrionales > SM23-35 > JBFMEC01. The sequence continues at coordinate 6,473 of JBFMEC010000045.1, forward strand.
GATTCCGTGTATCCTCCCATTCAGCTCGTCCACCTCTTTTTCGGTCAAATCCTTATGGGTAAGCACAATAAGAGGAATATCCCTGACTCCTTCCCCTGTCTTCAGATATTCGATCACATCAAAACCACTGACCTCGGGCATCGTGAGATTCAGTACGATCAGATCAGGTCTGACATCCTGTATGGATTTGATGGCATCTTCGCTGTTGTAAGCCGTTGTCACGTGATATCCTGCTTCTTGGAGGACGTTACCAATCAATCTTACTGTATCCCGATCATTGTCTACTATTAAGACCCTCATTATTGGAGTTGTCCTTTCTAAATTTCTTAATTTTCTCAGAAGAATCTGTTTTTCAACCGGTTTTACAATATATTCTGCCGCACCAAGACTGAAGCCGAGATTCTTTTTGTCCACGATGGAAAGTATTATTACAGGGATATCCTGTGTTTCGGGCGTATTTTTTAATTCCCGCAGCACCTGCCAGCCATCCTTTTTAGGCATCATGATGTCCAGGGTAATGGCCAGCGGTTTTATTTCCTTTGCTTTCTCTACAACTTCTTCAGCACTGAGAAGCCCAACTACCCTGTAGTCTTCACCCAAGTATTTCCTTATAATATCAATGGCCTCCGGATTATCGTCTATAGCTAATACCGTTTTCCTGATGTCCTTCTCCCCAACGGGCAGTTCAGCTTCTACAGACTTGTATTCCTCTTCTGGCTTCAGTACAAGACTTTTTATAACGGGACAGCCCTTGCAGAAATCAACTTTTTCAGGATAAGCAGCTATCTTCATACCCTCACAATGGGTCCCGAGGATCAACCAGCAGCGTTTTTCTTTACTTCCATAAGCGGGACAGCTTATCTGCCCGCAATGGGTATACTCCCAACACGGTATCGGTCTGCCTGCATACTCAGGTTCCTTCATGAAGGTTTCAACGGGTCTTCCAAAATACTCGGCCAGGGCTTCAGCCATTTTTGGTTCAATCACCGGTTCAGCAAGTTTTTCGAAGATTTCCTTTTTCAGGGGAAGGGTAAAACAGAATTTGCTGCCTTCTCCATATATGCTCGTTACCCACATCATACCTTTGTGTAATGACACCAATCCTCTGGCAATGCTGAGCCCCAGACCCGTGCCTTCGTATTCCCGAATTGTAGAAAGGTCAACCTGGACAAACTTATTAAAGATCTTTCCGAGATCCTGTTCCTTTATACCTATGCCTGTATCCTCTACACAGACCTCTGCAAAAAGAGGGGGCTCTCCCGGTTTAATGCCCCTTTCGGAGGGTATGGCGCTCACTGTTATCCCGCCCTCATTAGTAAACTTAATTGCATTCGATAATAGATTTATAAAGACCTGTTTGACCTTATCCTCATCGCCATATATCAAGGGTAAATTTTCATCTACATTTATGGTAAGTGAAAGTCCCTTTTGTCTTAACATGGGCTCAAAGGTGGGGATAACGGAATCAACTAACCATTTGAGATCGATCTCCTTCACTTCCGTTTCCATTTTTCCCGACTCTATCTTGGATATATCGAGGATGTCATTTATGAGTTGAAGGAGATGTCTGGCATTGGATACTACTTTTCTAAGGCTTTTCTCCTGCTCTTCATTAACAGGACCGTCTACCCTGTCTAACAATAATTCTGTATACCCTATAATAGAGTTCATCGGGGTGCGTAGTTCATGAGACATGTTGGCCAGGAAGGTGGATTTAAGTTTGTCGAGTTCCCTGAGGTCCCTATTTGCTCTTTCCAGGAGCGTCAGGAGGCGAGTCCTTTCATCGAGGAGGGACGTCTTTCGCTCTATCTCTTCTTTTAATCTTCTGCTGGAGGAGGAAACACTTTCTACCATATTATTAAAGGTTTTGCCGAGGACCCCGATCTCATCTTCCGTCCTGAGGTCCACCGAAACAGACATGTCTCCCCCGGCAAACTTTTTTGCCTTTTCAGCTAAACTCTCCACCGGACGTCTTACAAGTTTATTTACCATGAGATAGATTATGGATATTGCCAGCATCAATCCGAAAGCAGTCACTATAATAGTTCTGTTCCGCTGGGCCGCAACAGTAGCGTAGGTATGCTCGACGTTTGTCCTTATTATCATGCTTCCAAGAACCTTGCTCGAAGAGCCATGGCAATGGTAACACTCGCTCTTATTCAAGATAGGAAAGAAGGAAACGAGGGTCCTTTTTCCTGCAACTTCGTCTTCAAATGTTTGCTGTGGTTCTATTCCTGTCTTTAACATCTCCGTTAAAGTCTTTATTGCTCCTTTGTTGTGGATAGATTCGTTGACACGTGTCTTTATTTTATTTTCATGGGTGGAATAGATTATTTCCTGATCGAAATCACAGATAAAAACCTCTATATCTTTCATTTTTTCTTTTATATCTTCTAACTCCCTTCTAATTGCTACACTATCTCCCACAGACATGGGATATCTTATGCCTGCATAGGTAGAGGCAGCCAGCTCCTTATTAGCTGCTATCACAAGCTCCAACCTGTCTCTTACACCGCCGTATATTCGGACAATAATCTCAGTTCCCATAATTAAAATTATGGTTATCACTATGGCGAACATTATCTTGTTCGCCAGATGCTTTTTTAAAAAACCAAACATTCTATCTCCTGTTTTCACTTATACTTTAGTGTGCGCCACCATGAATCAGGGGTTTATATCTGAAGGCCCTGACCCTTTCCGAGGTATGACAGATTTCGCAGTCTTTCAAAGTCAAATATCGTTTTATATCCCGCCCACTCCCTGTCTTAACGTGAAACTCACCGGGGCCATGACATACCTCACATCCTGCATTTTTTAAATGGGGTGTTTTTCCCGGGCTTATAAAACCGCCTGGTTTGCCATAGCCTGTAGTGTGGCAGTAATAACATTCTTTAATCTCCTCTTCAGTCAACCCTTTTTTAACTCTTTCAATGCTCTCGAAAGATCTGCTCTTTTTTGCATAGGTTGTGAAGTTCTTATATTCCTCGTGATGGCAATCTTTGCAGGCATCTGAACCAACGTATTTAGGCGTATTCTTGGTTTCAGCAAGACTTGAAGATACAATTGTAAAGGATATGAGCGCAATGAAAATCAACAGCAAAGATTTAAATGGAAATCTAAAGAATTCGACTATTGGTAACCTCCAGTTCAAGCAGCTTTATCTATATTTTCCTTTATTATGTAAAAAAATTCAATTAATATTGATATAATTAAATATGGCATTTGTAATAGCTCTGGCAGGTAAAGGTGGTACTGGGAAGACGAGTATCGCCGGGCTCACCATACGTTACATTATTGAGAGGGAAAAAGGACCTGTTCTTGCAGTGGATGCAGATTCCAATAGCTGCCTCAATGAGGCAGTTGGGGTTGAAGTCCATACTACTCTGGGCAGGCTGAGAGAAGAATCCCTCCAGGCAGTAAGGAATGGTGAAAGACCTGGCGGAATGTCAATGGAGCAACTCTTCGATTATAAGGTTCAGCAATCGATCGTAGAGTCAAAGGGATTTGACTTGATTGTTATGGGAAGACCAGAGGGGCCGGGATGCTACTGTGCTGCGAATAACATTATAAGAAAATATACAGACAGGCTTTCTGGAACATATCATTATGTTGTTATAGATAATGAAGCTGGTATGGAGCATCTCAGCAGAAGAACAACACAGAAGGTTGACTTACTTTTAATTGTGAGCGATCCAACTGTTAGAGGGATTCATACTGCAAAGAGGATTGACGAATTGGTCAATGAACTTGAGGTTGAAATTGGCAGGAAAGTTTTGATTATAAACAGAGTTTCTGACAATGATGGAAAAGGATTGACGAGCCTTGCAGAGAATTTTGGGCTTTCTGTGGCGGGACTTATACCCTTGGACGCCCTGATATTTAATTATGACCTGATCGGAAAGCCTATCTTTCGACTTCCAGAAGATTCGCTGGCGGTGGAGGCCCTCTTCGAAATACTCGATTCGCTAAACATACCTTAAAATTCCAAACTTTCTCATAGGCCCTAAAAAACCCTTTACTGGAAAAGAAATTTATGTTATTTTTTCTATCTTCCTGTTTAAATTGCTGGATTGCTGCTTTTAATTAAGAATGAAAGGAGTCTTCAAGGATGCTTATAATTGGTGAGAAGTTGAGCATTATAGCGAAGAGGGTTCGAGAGGCCATGGTGAAGAGAGATAAGGGACCTATACAGGATATTGCTACCGTCCAAGGGAAGGCAGGTGCAGGCATAATTGATGCAAATATCGGACCTGCTGAAGACGAGGGGGAGTCTTTGATGGAATGGATGGTTACTACCATACAGGAGACTGTCCATCTTCCAGTATGTCTTGACACAACAAATTATAGGGCCATCGAGGCAGGTCTCAGGGTTCATAATAATCAATGGGGGAGGCCCCTTATAAACTCAACCTCCAATGATCCCGAAAGGTTTCCGATGCTGGAACTCGCGGCAAAATATAATGCCCAGATAATTGGTCTGACTGTTGGCAAGGGCGGATTGCCCGCTGATGCAGAGGAAAGAGCAGCAATCGCAGCGGAAATAATGGCAAGGGCTATGGAATATGGAGTTCCTCTTGAGGATTTATATCTTGATCCCCTTGTACTCCAGATATCAACCTCCCAGGATCATGCCCTGAAGGTTATTAAGGCAATAGGGATGTTCCAGGAACTTAATGACCCACCAATGAAGACAGTAGTAGGTCTTAGTAATGTGTCGAACGGCTGTCCAAAACACGTAAGGCCGATTTTGAATAGTTACTTTCTTGCCTTACTGATGTATGAAGGGCTTACTGCAGCTATCGCCGATCCTCAGGAAGTAGCTCCTGTTGTGAAGACCATAAATGTGGTGTTGGGTAAAACACTCTATGCCCACTCATATTTGGAAATGTAAGAGTTAGCCTTTGAAACGGAGGTTCAGATGGCATTTGTACCACCCAAAGAAACTTATTCTGGAAAGGTTTATTCTGTAACGATTGGTGTCGGTGATAAGGCGGTTACCTTTGGAGGGGAGAATGTCCTTCCCTTTCATGCCTTTGAAGGAATAGTGCCAAACAGACCTGTCATTGCCCATGAAATACAGGATGTCTCTCCGGCGGACTGGCCAGAAAATGTACAGAAGCCCTACAAGGGAATTTCCAATGATCCTGTCACATGGGCAAAATTCTGCCAGGATACTTTGAAGGCAAAGTCCATAGCACTCAGGCTGGTGGGTACACACCCGGACAGGGAGAACCGCTCGCCTGAGGATGCTGCGAAGACTATTAGAGATGTTCTTTCAGCAATCAATATACCTTTGATAATACTCGGCAGTAATCATGCTGAAAAAGATGCCTCCGTCCTCGTTGCTGCTGCAGAAGCGGCGAAAGACAGGAACTGTATTATAGGCAAGGCTCAGGAAGCCAATTATAAGACGATCGTCGCAGCAGCAATGGCGAACAATCACAAATTAGTCGCTATGTCAGAGCTCGATATTAATCTTTCAAAACAGTTGAATATCCTAATTACCCAGATGGGTTTTGACAAAGAGAGGTTAATTACAGATCCGATGTGTTCGGCCCTGGGATATGGTCTGGAGTATACCTATTCGGTTATGGAAAGAATAAGACTTGCTGCCCTTACACAGAATGATGCCACCATGCAGCCACCAATGTTAGGTGACATAGGTGTCTATGTCTGGAAGGTGAAGGAAACGCAGGCCCCCGAAGCTTACATGCCGCAATGGGGAGCAGCCGAGGAAAGAGGGATAGCCTGGGAAGCTGTCACAGCTGCCTCCTTACTTATGGCAGGGGCTGAACTTCTTATCATGAGACATCCAAGGGCTATTGAGGCGGTAGAAAAGCTGATTGAGGAACTGATATAAAATGATAAATCCTAAGCTCAAAATCCTAAATTCTAAACAAATGGTATTAAATCCAAATGTAAAAATCCAAATGACAAATCAATGTCTAATGACTAAATGCCTTAATTTTTGAAATTTGGACTTTGGATTTTATTTGATATTTGAGCTTTGGTATTTGAAATTATTGTTAGGATTTTGAGAATCATCTTGGAGGTTAGAAAATGGCTTTAACCGGAGTTGAGATATTTAAACTTTTGCCCAAGACAAATTGTAAGAAGTGTGGATATCCTACCTGCCTTGCCTTTGCCATGAAACTTGCTCAGAGGCAGGCCTCTGTGGATCTTTGTCCCGATATATCTGAAGAGGCAAAGCAGAAACTCGGTGAAGCCTCTGCGCCTCCAGTGAGGCCTATTACTTTTGGCGTTGGCGACAGGGCTGTAAAAATGGGAGAGGAGACCGTACTCTTCAGGCATGATAAAAAGTTTGTCAATCCCTGTGCCTTCGCCCTTGAGATAAAAGATACCTTGCCAGAAGCCGAGATTAATAATAAGGTTGGGGACGTTTTTAATTCAGAGATAGAGAGGGTAGGCCAGAAACTGAGGATTGATGCGATAGTTCTTTCCGATGACTCCAATGATCCCGGTAGGTTTGAGGCCGTGGCCAGGATGATTTCAAAAAAGGCCCCCGATATTCCTGTGGTTATCTCTACTGCCAATCCTCAGGCTGCAGAGGCTGCGGTAAAAATATTTGCAGATAAAAGGCCGATCATTTATGGAGCCAATTCAGCAAATGTAGATTCCTTTGCAAATTTAGCAAAGACCTATAAGGCGATTCTTGCTGTAAGTGCTTCGGGGCTTGAAGAATTATCAAACCTGACCGAAAAGGCCAAGTCCCTCGCTGTTGAAGACATAGTAATTGATTCCGGTGCCAGAAAGGCAAAAGATATATTAATAGACAATACATTGATAAGAAGGGCTGCCATTAAGAAGAGCTTTAAACCTCTTGGCTATCCTATAATAACCCTTGCACAGCGGGAGGACAGTTTTTTAGAAGCAATTATTGGAGCTCTTGGGACTGCGAAGTACGCCTCTATAATTGTCCTTGGCAGCATCGAGAAATGGAAGAACCTTGCACTTTTCACTTTGAGGCAGAATCTCTATACAGATCCTCAGGTACCCATGCAGGTAGAACAGAAGATTTACAAAATTGGTGAACCTCTTCCTGAGTCACCCTTGCTTATTACTACAAACTTTTCCCTCACCTATTTCATCGTCTCCGGTGAGATAGAAAATAGCAAGGTTCCAAGTCATCTTGCCGTCATGGATTGTGAAGGTCTATCAGTTCTTACAGCCTGGGCAGCCGGAAAGTTCACAGCAGCGAAGATCGCACAATTTATAAAGGAAAGCGGCGTTGAAGATTATATAAGACACAGGGAACTTATAATTCCAGGGTATGTGGCGATTCTCAGTGGAGCTATTGAGGATAAACTCGAAGGCTGGAAGATTACCGTCGGTCCTCGGGAAGCAAATGGAATACCGGCTTTCTTAAAATCAAGGGCAGCATAAATTTTAGGAGATTAGACAGGACAAATAAAAAACTTCCTTAATTTATGTTGACTTGCAGTCAGTAATTTTCTATAGTAATAGATATATAAATTATTTTAATACCTGATAATTCTCTCTTTTTTCATCTAAGGAGGTAGAGATGTCCAAGCTTATAGCCTCTGCTGCAATTAGGGGTGCTCATGCGCTCGTTGAGAAGGCCGATGATATGCTCGAAAAGGCTATTGCTGAAAAGGGTGAGGGTTTCACCTTTGAATTTCCGGATACTGCCTATTATCTTCCCATGGTATACGCCATGACAGGTTTTTCAGTGAAGACCCTGTCGGACATGAAGGTCGCCCTGGGTATGGCCAGGGAATTGCTACATCCAGAACCGGAGGGGCATTTATGGAAGCCCTATCTTGGCGAAGCCCTTGATTCTGGAATGGCCACACTCTTTGCCGAAGAGGTAATAATGGCATTACGCTATGTTAATGGACTTGAGCCTTCCGTGGATCCGGCAACTGGCTATGTGTACAATGGATTCATAACAGATACCATCCAGAGAAATCTTGGCATCCAGCTTGTTGACGGTACGATGCACGGATTTGCTGCAATTATCGGAGCGGCTCCGACTGACGACATTGCGGTCAGTATTGTAAGGGAACTTCAGGAGAAAAACATTCTCACCTTTCTTTCAGGGCATTCCAATGGAAACTGCGTGACCAAACAGCTTCTTAAGAAGGGAATTGAACTGGGATGGGATACAAGAATCGTGCCCCTTGGGCCTGAAACAGAGCATACCCTCTACGCCCTCGACTGGGCAATAAGGGCGTCGCTTATCTTTGGAGGAAAGAAAGCGGGCGATTACAAAGAACATCTTAAATACCAGAAAGACAGAGTTTTTGCCTTTGCCATCGTCCTCGGTGAACTGGACGACATAAAATGGTCAACCGGAGCAGGCGCAATTAATATGGGATTCCCTGCTGTGGGCGATACAGATATACCAGTTATTCATCCTACAGGTGTTTGTACATATGAGGAGGTAGATAAGGAACTCGACTATGCAAAGATTGTCCAGAAGGCGATAGAGGTTAGGGGACTCAAGATTATCGTCGAAAAACCTCCGATACCCGTTTCATATGGCCCGGCATTTGAAGGCGAAAGGATAAGAAAAGAGGATATGTTTATAGAGTTTGGTGGGCAGCGCACTCCATCATTT
>JBFMEC010000046.1:0-14899 GCA_040753575.1 Nitrospirota bacterium
GATCTTCGTTTTCTTTGCGGTATCTCTGCGCTTTGGATACCTTATGATTGTCGACCATAAGGAGTTGTCCGAAAAAGGTGAAGGACAATACAAAGAGGCTAAGGAAATTCAGGTAAGAAGGGGAATCATATTTGACAGGTTAGGAAGGGAGCTCGCCTTGAACCTGGAATACGAATCCCTTTTCTGCGATCCAAAAGGCTTTAATTTCGAAAGTGAAAGCATCAGAAAACTCTCTGCAGTTATTGGAAAGGAGCCAGGAGTTATCCGTGCGAAAATACCTGCAGAAGGAAGATTTGTCTGGTTCGAAAGAAAACTTACACCAGATGTTGCCGATAGGATAAGAAAGCTTAATATCAGTGGACTGGATTTCCGGATTGAAGCTAAAAGGTTCTATCCTAAAGGTGAACTTGCCTCTCATATCCTCGGCTTTGTTGATATAGATAACAATGCCCTTGAGGGTATAGAACGTCAGTATGACAAATATCTGAAGAGGAAAGGTGGGAAGGTATTTCTTGGAAGGGATGCCAGCAGGAAGATACTTTCATCGGGAGTTGATTTGGAAGCGAAAGGGAATAATATCATATTAACAATAGATGAAGGGCTCCAGTACATTACTGAGAGAGAGCTTGATGAAGCAATGTTGAAATGGAAGGCCGCAGCAGCGTCAGCAATTATAATGGATCCTTTTACCGGAGAGATTATGGCCCTCGCTAATAGACCTGCCCATGATCCAAATCATCCTGGCCAGGCCACAGGGTTTGAAAAGAGAAACAGGGCTATAACTGACTGTTATGAACCCGGTTCTACATTTAAAATAGTTGTTGGTCTGGGTGCACTTGAAGAGAAGGTGGTAAAACCTGATACATTATTTGATGTTAGTAAGGGATGTATAGAAGCAGGAGGCAAGACTATTCGTGACGTCCATAAGTATGGAATCCTCTCTTTTAAAGAAATTATCCAGAAGTCTTCAAATGTTGGTTCTATCATGACGGGCATGAAACTCGGACCCGATAGGCTTTATAAATATGCAAAGCTTCTGGGATTTGGTGAAAAGACAGGAATAGACTTACCTGGAGAGATTTCAGGGTGGATAAGGCCACCTGAAAGGTGGTCTGGTACATCCCTCGGTGCTATACCGATTGGTCAGGAAGTTGCAGCAACACCTCTTCAGGTACTCAGAGCTTATTCGGCCGTAGCAAATGGGGGATTTCTCGTAAGACCCCATGTTGTTTCCGAGGTGATCTCTCCCGATGGCAAGGTTCTATTTACTTTTATGAGGGAAAGAAGACGAATAATCTCTCCCGGAACGGCGGGGACATTTAAGGACATATTAAAGAGTGTTGTAGATGAGGGAGGAACTGGCAAAAGTGCATCTGTTGAAGGGAACGAGGTGGCAGGGAAAACAGGAACAGCACAACTTATTGATCCGAAAACAAAGAGATACTCAAAAGAAAGATATGTCAGTTCCTTTGTGGGCTTTGTACCCGTTAATAATCCAAGGCTTGCAATAATTGTAGTTGTCTATGAACCGAAGGGCCAGATCTATGGAGGCGTAGTGGCTGCTCCAGTTTTTAAGGATATTGCCAATCAGGCATTGTCATACCTTAATATTCCAAGGGAAGAAATTTTTTATACAAACCCTTTACTGGTATCGAGATGAAACTCAGAGAACTTCTTCAGGATTGTGACTTTATGAACGGGGAAAAGATGGGAGATATGGATATTGCGGGGCTGGCCTACGATTCACGGAAAGTAAGAGAAGACTATCTCTTTGTAGCTATAAAGGGTGAAAGACATGATGGCCACGATTTTATAGATGATGCTGTCGAGAGAGGTGCAAAGGCGGTAATTGTGGAGAGAGACTTTAAAAAAAGGGAGGTGTCCCAGCGTGCTTTCCCATTGTACATTCTTGTCAAAGACAGCAGAAAGGCGCTAGCCTGTATCGCTAATAATTTTTATGCAAGGCCTTCGGAGAACCTGACAATGATAGGAGTGACAGGTACGAATGGAAAGACCACAACGACCTATATCCTAAAATCTATATTAGAGGCCTGGGGAAAAGAGGTTGGCCTGATAGGTACAATACAATATATGATAAAAAATAGATCCCACCCTGCACCACACACGACACCTGAATCCCTGGAATTTCAGAGGTTATTAAAGGATATGCTCCTGTCAGGATGCACCCATGTTATCTCGGAAGTTTCTTCCCATGGCCTCGCACAATATAGGGTGGACGGAACCAAATTTAAGGCTGTGGTTTTCACAAATCTTACCAGGGATCACCTTGACTTCCATAAAACTATGGAAGGTTACTTCAGAGCAAAGGAGAGGCTCTTTATAAAACTTCTTGATAGGGATGGGACATCGGTAATAAACGTCGATGATCCCTACGGGAAAAGATTGATCACATCTCTTGGGGATTTTTCAAAAAGGTGGCAAGACTCTCCAGGCCAGAGGATGTTGACATATGGCTGTAGAACACAGGCAGATATCATGGCAAATGATATTAATAACACATCCATAGGTTTCAGATTTAAGATACTCTTTGATGGAAGGAGTTATGACGTTTCATCTCCCCTGATAGGAATATCAAATATTTACAACGTTATGTCTGCCGTTGGTGTCTCGATCGCAATAGGAGTACCCTGGAAGGCGATTCTTGAAGGCATAGAGAGGGCAGCAAATATTGCAGGCAGGTTCGAAAAGGTTGACATCGGTCAGGATTTCCTTTGCGTTATTGACTATGCCCATACTGAAGATGCCCTTGAAAGACTTATATATACGGCAAGAGAACTTACCTTACCCCCCCATCCCCCCCTTACTAAGGGGGGGTACAGGGGGGGTGATTCTTCGCCACGCATCATTACCGTTTTCGGGTGCGGGGGTGACAGGGATCGCGGCAAAAGGCCCGGGATGGGTGCCGTGGCTACAAGATTTAGTGACCTTGTGATAATAACCTCCGATAATCCAAGGTCTGAAGAGCCGCTTGATATAATAAAAGAGATTGAGAGCGGGACGGCCAGAAGAAACTATCTTGTAGAACCCGACAGGAAAGAGGCAATAAGGAGGGCTGTTGATATCGCAGGTGACGGTGATGTCCTCCTCATAGCGGGCAAAGGACATGAGGATTATCAGGAGATCAAAGGTATAAGGTACGGATTTAGCGACAGGGAAATTCTTGAAGAGGCCATAAAGAATAAACTAAAAGTTCAGATATGAAATGAAGAATTTATCTGCCTGTGAAGAAAATATTATGGGGATGTTGGAAATTGAAGATATAATCGCAGCAACGAAGGGAAAGGTCATACATGGCAATATTACTTCCTTTACCGGAGTATCTATTGATTCAAGGACTATAAAGGAAGGCGAGTTATTTATTCCACTCAAGGGTGAGAGATTTGACGGACATGATTTTCTCAAGGAGGCTTTGAGGACAGGAGGGGGAGCTCTGGTTAATTTTCCCGGAGTAGAACCTGTAAATAACAAGACGATAGTCTGTGTGAAGGATACACTAAAGGCTCTTCAGGATATTGCTCGTTATATTCGTTCAAGGAGGAACATTCCCGTTATTGGCGTAACAGGCTCAAATGGAAAGACAACTACAAAAGAACTAATAGCTTCAGTCCTGAATGAACGATACAGAGTACTTAAAAATACGGGCAACCTGAATAATCATATTGGCCTTCCTTTGAGTCTTGTGAAACTGAGTGAGACAGATGAAGTCGTTGTTCTTGAGATGGGTGCGAGTGCTCCGGGAGATATAAGGCAGCTGTGCAGGATTGCCTTGCCCGATTACGGAGTTTTAACCAATATAAGTCAGGCCCATCTGGAGGGATTCAGAGACATACAGACAGTAACAAAGGCAAAGCTTGAACTGCTTGACTATTGCGGCTCGATTGTTGTTAATTCCGATGATCCTCTCCTGATGGAAGGTATTCGTGACTCAGGGTTTAAAGGAAGGTTAATCAGATATGGAATAAAAAACTATGGGGAAATCTATGCAAGCGACATAAAACTTTCTGAAAGTGGTTCTAAATTTCTTTTACATACTGAAGACAATTATGTGGAAGTTCATCCGAAGATATCTGGAGCTTTTAATATCTACAATATACTTGCTGCTGCCTCCGTTGGCTATCTCTTTAATCTTGATCTAACAGATATAAAGAATGTCGTTGATTCCTTCACTGGAATACCTATGAGGTTCGAGTTGAAAGAATTTAGGGGTGTCCGGATTATAAATGATGTTTACAATGCAAACCCTGGCTCGATAGAAGAGGCTGTTAAGGAACTTATCAGGCTCGGGAAGGGAAGGGTGATTGTTGTTCTGGGTGACATGTTAGAGCTCGGTTCTTATGCGGAGCAAGCCCATAAAAGACTTGGCAGGTGGATGTCGGAACTGCCGATTGATATTTTCATTGCGGTAGGTCCGCTGATGTCTCTTGCTGCATCGGAGTTTTCAGGGATTGTTTATAAGTTTCAGAACTCTATCGAGGCTGGAGGTCTCTTGAGGGAAATCTGCACAAAGGGAGATACGGTTTTGATAAAAGGTTCCAGAGGAATGAGGATGGAAAGGATTCTGGAGGCCTGGAATGCTCTATAATCTCTTATATGGACTTCATGACTGGTTCTCACCGTTGAATGTCTTCAGGTATATCACCTTCAGAACTTCCCTGGCCGTACTTTCGGCAGTTTTTCTAACATTGATTTTTGGCCCATGGATCATAAATAAGCTGAGAAGATTAAGTATCACACAGCAGATAAGAGATGATGGGCCAAAAACCCATATGGGCAAGACAGGCATTCCCACAATGGGAGGAATACTCATTATCCTCTGTATACTCCTTTCGGTTTTTATGTGGGCAGATCTCAGAAACATATATGTCTGGGCTTTGATCCTCTCGCTCATAGGTTTCGGGACGATTGGTCTTATTGATGACTATTTGAAGGTTGTTAGAAAGAGCCCGAAGGGTCTGAAGGCGCGCTATAAGTTTGGGAGCCAGATTGTTCTTGCCCTTTTAATCGGAGGCTTTCTTTATATGAATCCAAAAGATCCTTATGCTGATGTATTGAGCATACCCTTTTTCAAGAAATGGCTTATCGATCTAGGGTGGCTTTATATACCATTCTCGATAATCGTAATTGTAGGCTCATCAAATGCGGTAAACCTTACAGATGGTATAGACGGATTGGCAATAGGGCTCGTAGCAATAGCAGTACTGGCTAATGGAATACTCGTTTATATATCGGGACATAAGGGATTAGCCCAATACCTTCAAGTCCTTTTTCTGCCAGGAACAGGAGAGATCACTGTCTTTTGCGGTGCCATGTTTGGAGCCTCCCTCGGATTTCTTTGGTATAACTCCTATCCTGCCGATGTCTTTATGGGTGACGCGGGTTCTCTTGGCCTTGGAGGCTCCCTGGGTACCCTTGCTGTAATAACAAAACATGAGATAGTACTTGCCGTTGTGGGCGGAATCTTTGTTATAGAGACAGTCTCAGTTGTACTTCAGGTAGCATCCTTTAAACTCACCGGCAAGAGGATATTCAAGATGGCTCCTATACATCACCACTTTGAATTAAAGGGGTGGCCTGAACCAAAGGTTATTACAAGATTCTGGATAGTCGGGATAATGCTTGCCTTATTAAGTTTGGCTACTTTAAAAGTGAGGTGATCATGCAAGAAAGGTTCAAAGTTGAAAGTTCAAAGTTGAAAGTTAATGCAAAGGGTTTATATTTTTTATTTCTTTTACTTTTTACTTTTCACTTTTCACTTTCAACTTCCTTTGCTGGGGAGATTAATTCCAGGGCTGCTGTCGTGATGGATGCAGAGACAGGAAGAATTCTGTATGCAAAAAATCCGAATCTAAGACTTCTTCCGGCAAGTACTGCAAAACTGATGACGGCAATAGTGGTTATGGAGAATGCAGATCTTAAAGGTGTCGCTAGGATCAGTAAGAATGCAGCCAATGTTTCTCCCTTGAAGGCAGGTTTTAAAGAGGGGGACAAGGTTACTATTGAAACATTGCTATACGCTGCACTCCTTAAGTCCGCAAATGATGCAGCCGTTGCCCTGGCAGAAGCGGTAGCCGGTTCGGAAGAGCGGTTTGTGAGTCTCATGAATATGAAGGCAATTGCCATAGGAGCGATGGATACTAAATTCATAAATCCAAATGGCCTTCCCGGTTCCAGTCAATATATTACTGCCTACGATTTGTCGAAGATTATGAGATACGCCATTAGATATCCCAAGATCAGAGAGATTATCGGGACGCGGGTGACAGGAGTTTCAACAGAGGGTGGCAGTGATATCTTTCTTAAGAATACAAATAAGCTTCTCTGGTCTGATGAAGATCTCCTGGGAGGAAAGACAGGGTACACCAGGAAGGCAGGACATTGTTTTGTCTGCGCCGCTGAACGTGGAAAGAACACGGTCATAATCGCCCTCCTCGGAAGTCCGAGCAGGGAAGATCTCTGGAAAGAGTCAGGGGTGCTTATTAACAAAGGATTTTCTGTAATGGCCAATAGGGAAGAGCCTGTTGTTTATTTCGCAAAGGCAGATTATGAAACCGCAAATCTGAAAAAGGTTTCCTATAGAAAAAGTTCAAAGTTCAAGGTTAAAAGTTCAAAGTTAAAAACTGACAAGAGAATTGCAAAAAAAATGAAACATAAGAGGACCAGGGTATTTGCCAAGAAAAAAGGAAAGGCAAAGGTCTTTGTGAAGAAAAGGGCAAAATCTAAAACATTCGTGAAGGATCTGAACAGGGGGAAGGATTATAAGTTTGTGAAGAAGGATGATAGAAATAAAGGATAAGAAAATTACTGTCGTCGGCCTTGGAAGGAGTGGTATTGGTGCGGCAAACCTCCTGATAGAACTCGGGGCGAATGTTACAGTAACAGATAGAAAGTCAGAGGATGAGTTAAAAGATTCCATAGTGAAGCTTAATCCCTCTGTGGGACTTCACTTAGGAGGTCATCCAGAGGAGATATTTCTCTCTTCCGATATGGTAATCATTAGCCCGGGTGTTCCTATTGATATTTTGCCTATAGCTCAGGCGAACGACAAGGGCATACCCATAATCGGCGAATTTGAACTGGCCTATCAGATAATAAACTCCAATTCCAAAATCCAAGGTCCAAAATTTCTGGCAATAACGGGAACAAACGGAAAATCAACGACGACAGCGCTTCTTGACTTTATGATGAGAAAGGCTGGTTTCAGGACAATTCTCGGAGGAAACATAGGTAAAGCACTGACAGAGGAGATCTATAAAGTAATAAAGGGTAACGAGTTGCTAGTAACTGGTAATAAAAATCTGGAACTCCCAACTCATGACTCGTCACTTGACTATATCGTTGCCGAAGTATCGAGTTTTCAGCTCGATTTAATGGAAGATTTCAGACCAAGGGTAGCGGCGATTCTGAACATTACACCGGATCACCTCGATAGATACCACTCGCTTGAAGAATATTGTGATGCAAAGGCTCGGATATTCGAAAACCAGAGGAAAGAAGATTTTTTAATACTTAATGCCGATGATCCTGTGCTAATAAAAGTTACGGGCGAAAAATTTAAAGTGAAAAGTGAAAAGCCACAAATTCTTTATTTTAGCCGGCGGAGTATGGTCAAAGGTCTATATCTAAAAGCCGGGGAGATCTATTGCAATATTCCAGTGCCTTCAGGTCATTTCTCCCTTCTAAAGGTCAATGAGATAAAGATAAAAGGGGTCCATAACCTGGAGAATGCCATGGCCGCATCGGCCATGGCTCTCCTTGCAGATTGTCCACCGGAGTCGGTGAAAGATTCCCTCAGAGAATTCCCTGGTCTTGAACACAGGCTTGAGTTCGTCAGAGAAATAGACGGTGTCAGGTATTTTAATGATTCAAAGGGGACTAATGTAGGCGCGGTAATCAAGTCGCTCGGGAGCTTTACTGAACCGATTATCCTGATTGCAGGAGGCAGGGATAAGGCAGGAGACTTCTCTCAATTAAGACAGCTCGTGAAGGAGAGAATAAAGGCCCTTGTTCTTATTGGCGAGGCTACTGAAAAGATTCAGAAGGCCCTTGGATACTTAACAACAACATTTAAGGCCGCAGACTTAAGAGATGCTGTAAATATGGCCAGTAGCTTAGCGGTCGAAGGTGATGTTGTTCTGCTTTCTCCTGCCTGTGCAAGTTTCGATATGTTCATTGATTTTGAGGATAGGGGAAGACAGTTTAAGAAGATAGTAAGGGAGATTTGATGTTTTTCCAAAGAGCGATTAAGAGAGGTCATTACACGGCATTAATTTCCAGGCATAACGGAGATTACGGTCAATATGACAAATGGATCCTCTTTACCACTCTTCTTCTCGTGGTTTTTGGAGCACTTATGATATACGGTACCACCGCTGTCGTTACCCCGGTGTTTGCAAAGAAGGGGGTTACAGAATTTTATTATTTTAAGAGACACCTCTTCACTATCCTCATAGGATTAGGGTTCATGTTTCTTACCTATAAGCTGAGCCCTTCATTCGTCAAGGGAATGGCTATCCCTCTTCTGATTTGCTCTTTTCTCCTTCTAATGCTGGTCTTTGTGCCCGACATAGGTGTTTCTGCAGGAGGCGCGAGGCGATGGATAAAACTATGGCCCTCAACATTCCAGCCATCGGAGCTTGTAAAGCTATCCATGGTCACATTTCTCGCCTGGTTTATGTCAAGGCCGGGCTATAAGACAGAAGGCTTTATGTCTTTCATAGTACCTATCGCTGTCATGGCCGTATTTCAGCTTGTTATAATCAAGCAGCCTGACTTTGGAGCTGTTATGAGCCTGGCCTTCCTGACCCTAGCGATGCTTTTTCTTTCCGGCACGAGGCTTAAATTTCTTGTATCACTTTTGGTATGTGCGATACCTATTATATTAAAACTTATCATGGAGCCCTACCGTTTTGAAAGGGTTATTTCATTTCTTAATCCGTGGAAAGATCCAAAGGGAAGCGGTTTTCAACTGATCCAATCTTTTATAGCACTTGGCAGGGGGGGCTTGACAGGTGTAGGCCTTGGTGGTTCAAAACAGAAATTATCCTATCTTCCAGATGCCCATACAGATTTCATCTTTTCTATTGTTGGGGAAGAGTTCGGTTTGATAGGTGTCCTTGTCGTCATAACACTTTTTCTCTTCTTGTTCATACGGGGTATATCTATTGCGAGCAGAGCAAAGGACAGGTTCGTATATTACCTCGCAGCGGGGCTTTCATTGATGATCTCTCTTCAAGCCCTTATCAATTTTGCCGTCGACGTGGGAATGGTTCCGACAAAGGGATTACCCTTGCCTTTTATCAGTTACGGCGGATCTTCTCTGCTTGTTAATATGGCTGCTATTGGAATCCTCCTTAATCTATCGAGAGATAAAAAAGGTGGAGCACTTATAAAGGGAGAAGAGGAGAGACTTTCCGTTGAGACAATTACAGGAGAATTTAAGGAAATATATTTTTCACCAAGAAAATTCAGGAGATATAGGGAGTTCTTTTCAAATGAGGGTCTTAATAGCTGGAGGAGGAACGGGAGGACATATTTTCCCGGGGCTGGCAGTAGCTGAAGAGTTTAAAGGAAGAGACAGCATGACAGAGGTGATATTTGTTGGAACTGACTATGGAATAGAGTCGAAGGTCATTCCGAGGGAGGGATATCCAATAAGGTTTTTGAGGGCAGAGGGAATTGTGGGTGTCTCGGCTTTCAGAAAAATTAAAGCGATAATTAAGATAATTTCTTCGATAAAGGACTCTTACAGAATTATCACAGCGGTGAAACCCGATATAGTGATAGGTGTTGGCGGATATGCCTCGGGAGCAGCTGTGTTTACTGCGTGTCTCTTATCAATCCCGACGATGATACTGGAACAGAATTCCATTCCAGGACTTACCAACAGGATACTCGGGAGATTCGTTCGTGCGATATGTGTAACCTATCAGGAGAGCATTTCCTTCTTTCCAAAGGTAAAAACCTTCCTTACCGGCAATCCTCTAAGAATGAACCTGCTCAGGGGAAATAAAGAATCAGGGTATAGACTTTTTTCACTGGATCGAGATTTATTTACCATTTTTGTATTCGGAGGGAGCCTGGGTGCAAGAAGGATCAACGTGGCGGTCATAGATTCCCTCAACTATCTTTCGGACCTTAAGGATAAAATTCAGTTTCTTCATCAGACAGGGACGAGAGATTACGAAGGCGTAAGAGAGGCTTACAGAGAACAGGGCTTTAAAGGTACCGTTACTCCTTTTATATATCAGATGAGTGAAGCCTATGCCATCGCCGATATAGTCATTTCAAGAGCTGGTGCTACAACCCTGGCGGAGCTTACCGCTCTTGGAAAACCGGTTATTTTAATCCCCTATCCTTATGCGGCACGGCAACACCAGGAAATGAATGCAAGAAAACTTTCGGAGATGGGTGCCGCGAGGATGATATTGGACAATGAACTAAAGGGGAGAACCCTTGCACAGAACATAAGAGAGCTATACATGAATGAGAAAATGAGGGCAGAGATGGAACTGAATAGCAGGGCACTGGGGAAACCAGAGGCCTGCTCAAAGGTTGTGGATATTGCAATGAATCTAATAAAGGAAAATAGAAATGCAAAAAGAAAAACTTAAAAATAGGGGATTCCTTTATTTTGCATTCTTAATTTTTAGTTTTAAATTTAGTGGGTGCGATTGTGTTTGAGAGATATAGGGTAATACATTTTGTCGGTATAGGTGGTATTGGTATGTCCGGGATTGCCGAGGTTCTTCATAACCTAACTTATGAGGTGACCGGTTCTGATATTAGAGATTCAGTCACTACAAAGAGACTGAAAGAATTGGGCATAAAGGTCTATATAGGGCATAGAGCAGAAAACATAGATGACGCCCATGTCGTAGTCATATCATCAGCAATTTCCGATGACAACCCAGAAGTGATTGAAGCAAGAAGAAGATCCATACCTGTAATTCCCCGTGCAGAGATGCTTGCTGAACTTGCGAGGTTGAAATATGGAATCCTCGTTGCAGGAGCCCATGGAAAAACGACTACTACATCACTAATCTCCGCTATCCTTGCCCATGGTGGTTTTGATCCAACTGTTGTCATAGGTGGAAGACTTAAGGCAACGGGAAGTAACGCGAGACTTGGACAGGGAGAATTCCTTGTTGCCGAGGCTGATGAGAGTGACGGTTCCTTCCTGAAACTCTCTCCAACTGTTGCTGTTGTCACGAATATAGACAGGGAGCATATGGATTTTTTTAAGACAATAGATTCATTGAGGGAAGCCTTCCTATCTTTTATCAATAAAGTTCCCTTTTACGGCTTCTCAATAGTGTGCCTTGAGAACGATCATCTCCGCCAGCTTTTACCATCTATCCATAGAAGATATATCACCTATGGATTTGCCCCCGAGGCAGAACTCCGCGCAGTAAAAATCTCGAAGGAATTTCTCTCTGTGAGCTTTGAGGTCATTTATAAAGACAGAAATCTGGGAAATTTCTACCTTCCTCTGCCAGGGGCCCACAATGTACTTAATTGTCTGGTAGCTATCGGAGTTGGCTTGGAACTCAAGATGGATTTGTCGAGTATAAAGAATGCGCTGAAGGAGTTTGCTGGCATCCAGAGGAGGTTTGAATTCAAGGGAGAGGCAAAGGGAATAAAGGTCTTTGACGATTACGGTCATCATCCATCGGAGATTAAGGCAACTCTGAAGGCGGCTAAGGAAGGGCTTTCGATGAGGCAGAATCTGGGAAGATTGTTTGTCCTTTTTCAACCTCATAGATATACCAGGACAAAAGACCTGCTGGAAGAATTTTCTTCTTCTTTCGGTGCTTCAGACTCTTTAGTCCTCCTTGATATCTATCCTGCCGGAGAAAGGCCCCTGGATGGGGTAAGTTCGGAAAAATTATTCCAGGGGATTAAGAATTCCGGTCACAATGGAGTTGTTTATATGAGGAGGGAGGATGCGGTGGATCATCTTATCTCAAAGATGGAGAGCGGTGACATTCTTCTTACCATTGGTGCGGGCGATGTATGGAAAGTGGGTGAAGAGATTTTAAAAAGGCTCAGGGTGGATGAGAAATAAAGTGAAGATTAACGAGATGGAATGGACTGAGGTCATTAAAGGAGAGGTCAGCTTTGTTGAACCCATGAGAAACCACACCTCACTTAGGATTGGGGGACATGCTGACATCTTTGTGATGCCCGAGGATCTTCAATCTCTTGAAAAAATTATTGTTTTTACGAGAGAGCGGGAAATTCCCCTTTTTCCTTTTGGTGGTGGAACAAATGTATTGGTAAAGGACGGGGGTATAGAGGGAGTTGTTATTTCTTTAAAATCTTTCAGGAAGATTGAGGTCTTGAGAGAAGAAGATGGATACGTGTATTTATCCGTTGAGGCCGGCGTGCCACTCCAGAGGCTTCTGAACTTTTCGAAGGAAAGGGGCTATTCAGGCATAGAGGGTCTTGCAGGCATACCGGGTACTGTCGGGGGAGCAATCTGTGGTAACGCAGGTTCCTTCGGATATGAGATGAAGGATGTATTTGTTTCTGCGATGATAATGAATTCTGAAGGTAAAGAGAGGAAATTTCTGGCAGAGGAGATTGACTTTGGTTACAGAGAGTCCGGTTTTTTGCCAGGTGAATTGATTCTCAGCGCCGAGATAAGACTGAAGGAAGAAAGAAGAGAATACGTTTCTGCGAAGGTGGCAGAATTCTTGAAGATGAAACTGGAGAGACAACCTGTCTCGGAACTGACTGCCGGCTGTGTCTTTAAAAATCCACAGGGTCTCTCCGCAGGAAGACTGATAGAAGATATAGGTTTTAAGGGTATGAGAATTGGTGATATTGAGATAAGCAAGAGACATGGCAATTTCTTTGTGAATAAAGGAAAGGCCAGCGCATCCGATTTCCTCAAGCTTATGGAAGAAGTTGTCAAGGGTGTAAAGGCTAGCTTCGGAATAATCCTTGAACCAGAGATTAAGATAATCGGAAGAGATGAAGTTAACTGATAAGAAGGTTGGTGTGTTAATGGGAGGGAGATCAGCGGAAAGAGAGGTTTCTCTCCGAAGTGGAGTGGCTATTTATAATGCCTTGAAGGGCCTGGGATATAAAGTGGTTGCCATAGACGTGGACCGCGACCCTTGCACATCCATAAAGAGAGAGGAAATAGAGATTGCCTTTCTTGCACTTCATGGAGGACAGGGAGAAAATGGTGCTATCCAGGGAATGCTCGATGTGCTCGGCATCGCCTATACAGGTTCAGGGGTGCTTGCCTCTGCCCTGGCCATGGATAAGGAAGCATCCAAAAAGATATTTCTCTATCAGGGTATACCTGTACCATCCTCTATCGTAGTCCATAACTCGGAACTTAATGCGTCCTTAGTTGATTTTGATTTGCCCTGGGTTGTCAAGCCTGCTACAGAGGGTTCAAGTATCGGGGTGAGCATAGTGAGAGAGAAAGGTCAGATAAGTTCAGCTCTCGAGGAGGCAGGATTATTAAGCGATAGGGTAATCATAGAAAAATATATTGAGGGCAAAGAAATACATATAGGAATACTAAATGACAGAGTGCTCGGTGGAGTCGAGGTCAGGCCGTCCCTTGAATTCTACAATTACAAAGCCAAATATACTGAGGGTCTCACAGAATATATACTTCCCCCGGAGATAGAAAATAATGTCTATGAAAGGGCAAAGGAGGTAGCCCTTTCCGCCCATAGGGCTCTCGGATGCAAAGGCGCAACAAGGGTTGACCTCAGGGTTGATTTAGGAGGCAATCCCTGTGTGTTGGAAGTCAACACCATCCCTGGCATGACGGAAACGAGCCTGTTACCAAAGATAGCGAGGCATGCAGGGCTTGCCTTCGCTGACTTGATTGAAGAGATACTGAAAGGTGTTCTTTATGAAGAAGGACAAGAAAAGAAATAAGCATCGAACATTAGGGAATATCATAATTCTCTTTCTGCCCCTCTCATTGATTGTTACTGTTTTATACGTCTACCTTTCTTCGGCGCCGCTATCGATATGTCCCGTTAAAGAAATCAGATTCACGGGAAATAAACATTTAACCGACGATGAACTTGAGGCCTTTGTCAGTACCTATAGAAATAGAAGTCTCATTATCACTTCAAATGGAGAAGTGGGCCAAAGTTTACTTAAATCTCCGTGGATAAAGACCGTGAATGTGAGAAAAGAATTTCCCGGAACTTTATCGATAAGGGTAGATGAGGCAGTTCCCTTTGCCCTTCTGGATTTAAACGGCCATCTTTTCCTTGTTGATGAGAGAGGTAAACTTCTCGAAGAGCTTAAAGGTGATTCAGTACCCTTTCTTCCAATAATTACGAGTGACCCCTTTAATGAAGGTGAGGCCTTTTCAGAAGCTGTCAAGATCGCAAGATTAATGGCCACAAAGGGATTTTCATCCGAAAAAAACAATATCGAGATAGTTGCACATAAACCCCAGGAACTGACCGTGATCATTGATGGAACCATCGTCAAGATAGGATCAGGCAGATATGAAGAAAAGCTCGAGAGGTTGGTTCAATTGGAGGATGAAATAAATAGAAGAAAGATACCTGTGGATTATATAGATCTGAGGTTTTCTAACAGGGCGATTGTAAAACCTGTAACAGAGGTGATCAAGTGATGCCGGGTCAGGCACACCATGAAAATATAATTGCGGGTCTTGATATTGGCACCAGTAAGATAGGCGTTACAGCTGGGAAAATTGTGGGAGGCAAGTTGGAGGTGATCGGGATAAGTATATCTTCATCAACAGGCATCAGAAAAGGCATGGTTATAAACATTGACTCAGTCCTGAGGTCCCTTGAAGAGGCTGTAAAAGAAGCTGAATCCTCAATAGGTGTTGAGATAAACAAGGTATATGTCTCTATCACGGGCT
>JBFMEC010000047.1:0-14836 GCA_040753575.1 Nitrospirota bacterium
TCGAACCTGCGACACCAGGTTTAGGAAACCTGTGCTCTATCCTTCTGAGCTAAGGGGGCACAAGGGTTTGCAATAAATTATAACATTTGACGTCAGTTGACGTTCAAAAAGTGCGATAAGCGAGCTAAGATAGTCTTGAGGAGAAATTTTCTGGTTCCTTTGTTATACCTATCATGTTGAGATTTAGGAACTATCGGCCCATCTCTCGACCACATCTTCAACTAACAAGGACTCCTCTCCAACCCCAATATTCAAAGTACGATTGCATCTTTCGCCACCATCAGATTTTTTCTCTACCCTTTCCCACGCACCACGAAGATACTTATACTCGATTTCTTCACCCTCGAAAAACTCTTTGGTGATAGTTGCACATTTATCGTTTACTCTCTCTAAAGGCAGTCCAATGGGTTCCCAATTGTTGAAACCACCAGCGATATATATAGGTTCATTTATTGGTGTATAAAGGGGCAAATTAACCTTGAAGGTTACCGATATTTTGCTTCGTTCAATCTTGTTTTCTTCATGCCACATTTTCCATTTCAAAGTATCTTCACGAAAATCTTTTCCCGTTATTTCTTGTAAAATGATTAATAATTTCTCCAATTGCTTTCTTGCTATATTTTCAAAAAGACATGCAGCGTCATATTCAGTTTTCATCGCAGCGTCAACTCCTTGATACGCTAATGGATTTGATATTCCCATACTATTAAAATGGTCTTCGACATTTTTCTTTGAACTCTCATATCTATCTATTATTTTCTGTAAACTTTTTAACTTATCTATCATTAACTCTATTACTCGGGAATCCTTTATCTTTCCCAATGCCTCAACTTGATACTCATACACGGCAAAAACATTCTCGGTATTTAGTGACTCAAATAGCGGTTCTACGGCACGACTATCTCCTATTTCTCCTAAGGCATATGCGACAGAAGCTCGAACATCAATATTCTCATCCCTCAGAGCTGCTATCAAAGGTCCTGCCCCGAGAGGATCTTTGATTCTTCCCAGTGCATATGCTGCATCCACTCGGATATTCCAGCTTTTATTTCGCAAGCATTTAATTAAACTTACAATATCTTTTTTTGCTTCCATTTTATTGATGTTCGGTTTAAATATACCCATATTTTCTCCTTTCTGTCTTACAGTAAGCAGATAACATTTCTGAAGTAAAGAAGTTAACCATAGGCGAAGTTGGAATAAGAAAAGCCGAGTCTTACTTAAAATTTTCCATTATCTGCTTTTTTTGTTATTCAGAAGTAGATTATTTTTTAAGAGAAAAATACTTACCCTTATCACCCCTCATTCTGACGAAGATAGTTTTTGATGTAGAAATTGTTTTGGAGTAAATGAATCCCTCCCTTGTAAAAAATAAGACAAGATGCTTTATTTGTCAAGAAAAAAGGGAGACTGTTCCATCATCGTTACAGGTTAAAGTAACACTCTGTGCAGAGGTATATATTCCGCCTGTTGGTGTTGCCGTCGTTGATGGAGGAGTTGTATCTGGAAAAGGGTCTACCGTGGTATTTCCAATCACAGAGCCTTCTGCGTGATGGAAACCAGAACATTCTCCATGATCTTTAAATTGAAATCTAATCTCATGATCAACAGGCGTGCCAGAATAGGTCCTTTCTATCACTCTCTGCCATTGTCCATTTTCTACCCAGATCGAATTTTGACAATCAGTACAACCGTCAATGACTTCACCATTGTCTATAATTGCCCAAAAGGATCCTACCCAATTATCTTGACAGTAAGGATTCCCTTCTGTAACAGTGGCAGTTATATTAAAAGGTATACCAATATATACTTTACACGGTGCTTCTAAGGTATAAGTTGTGTTACCAAAGACATCTGTCCATGATGCTGTCCAATTTTCACCCTCAGGACAAGCTCCATAAACAACATTACAGCAACATAATATTATTAAAAGGATAAATAGAAATTCTCTCGGTTTTATAATATGCTCCTTTTGGAGTTTTTAAAAGTAAAGAGCTTACGTTTATAAAAATAGTGAATAGTGTGAAGCCTAAAGATAAAACCATCATATTTTGGCATAAACCTTCATATTTCTGCCCTGATAGGTATCTTTGAACTCAAGCCTTTTTTCTACATCTCTTAAAATCTCCTGCCTGCTCTTTCCCCATTGAGGAGCGATGAGGATGTTGTCAGGTGCAGTGGCAAAAAGCCTCTGCAACACTATCCGTGGAGAAAGTCTTTCTATGAATTCCGCAACAAAATCAAGATATTCCTCATAATCAAAAATATGAAAGGGATTTTCTCTGTATATAATCTCAAGGGGGGTATTCTTTATCACCTGGAGCTGATGGATCTTCAGAAAATCAACTGCCAAGTACGAGATTTCATCAGCCATGGATAGCATCTCTTCTCTCGTCTCTGTGGGAAAACCGACTATTACGTGGGCACCAATGAATATACCCCTATCTTTTGTCATGTCAAGAGCCTTGAGGAAAGTCCTGTATTCGTGGCCTCTGTTTATAAACTTTAGTGTTTTATCATAGATTGACTGAAGTCCGTACTCGATCAAGATGAAATATCTTTCAGCAAGGATTCTAAGAAGGGCGATCTTTTCCACATCCACAGTGTCAGGTCTGGTACCGATAGCAAGTCCAATAACTGAAGGTTCAGAAAGGGCCTCTTTATAAAGACGCTCCAGTTCATTAACACGGGCGTAGGTATTTGTATAGGGCTGAAAATAGACGAGAAACTTCTCGGCTTTATATCTCTTTCTGATATGAGTGATTCCGTTTCTTATCTGTTCACTGAGAGAAAGGGTAGGTTTACACGAGTTCGGCCTGAAACTGTCATTATTGCAATAAATGCAGCCAGTGGTGCCGATTGTTCCATCCCTGTTCGGGCAGGTAAAGCCTGCATCAACATTCACCTTATAGACGGTAGTACGGAAAAGTTTCTTTATATAGGTGCCAAAGGAATTATATCTCCTGGACATGATTAACCCAAATAATACAGTTTAAGAAATGCAGATGTTGTGAGAAAATTTATTTTTCGATACCTTGGTGTACCTTTAACTAATGATTTCCAGAATGTTTTAATGAATATAACACTTAAAAATATTTTAAATAAATTCATCGAGTTTAATAAATTTTTGAACAATATCTGCATTATTCGGTTTAATTTAATTATTTAATTTTACTGATGGTTTGTCAATCGAGCTTACAATCCCAGCTTCTTAACAATCTCCTCCCAGTCCTTCACTTCTATAACATCTTCTGCTTCCTGAAAACTGAAAGCAAGGAGCTTGTATTCCCTTGCCGAATCGATAACCTCGGGACCTCCAATAAGGGCCTTGATTTTGAAACCTTCCTCCTCTATTTCATTGAACACCGAACCCTCTCTCCATGGGATTACAGGTAACTCCGGGAATTCATATTTTTTCAGCCATTCTTTAATTAACTTTGTACTCATAAAGCCTGTCTGTAAAAGAATGACAGGAAATTTCCTGTTTATTCTCTTTATCGCTTCTTTACCGCCTTTTCTCGGTTTCATAGAAAACAGTCCTTCTATAAGGCTGCCCTCCACATCAACAAAAATAATTTTTGAGCCTCTCTTCAGAGAAAGGAGTAATCCACTGCCTTCCTCTTTATCCGACCTCGCTCTAATCTTATAAATACCGGTCTTTAATGGCGTGAATTGCCTGTAGGCTATTCCATCTCCACCGGATAGACTCGTTCCGATAGATTTTCCATTCACGAAGAATTCCACAATCTTCCCGCCTTTGCTTAAAAGTTTCCCCTTTGTCTCGGCTTTGAGCATAACTTTCCCACCTGCGGGAGCAATCATATCCTGTACGATTACATCTGAGAAGGCACTGGTCAGGGAGATTAAAAACAGGGCGATGAAACAGATAGATGATAGTAAGACTTTCATCATAAAAGTTAATTAGTAATTTCGCAGGTCGCTAAAGTTGCAAATAGTTAACCTAACCTCAACCTTAACCTATTTGAGCAACAGCTTTCTCACATCTTCTACTCTTAAAGTAATCCTGTTTGAATCAAGATATTCAAGAAGGGGAAGGGCATATTTTCTCGTAGTATTCAGGATATCCCTGAACTCTGCCACGGTCATTTCAGATTTTCTGCTAAAGAATTCCTTAAGTTTCCCGATCATCTCTCTATAAACGGCAGATGTTAGATACATCGAATCATTAATCCTCACAAGACTTCCTTCCTTTGCCATAAGTTTCAGGATATCCGATAGCTGTTTCATGTCCAGTTTGAGAGAGATAGATAATTCTTCCTTGAAGGAAGGTTGAAATTTTCCCTTTTCGAGAATCTCAAGTATCCGTATCTTGAGAGTCTCATCGGCCTGAGATAGGGCAGCACTGAATGCTGCAAGCCTGACCATCTCTTTCTCCACGACAATATCTTTAAGTGACCCGATAAGGTTACTAAATAGTCTCGGTTCTATATTCAGACTGATCCTCAGTTCTTCCTTCAGCATCCCTGGTTTCAAGGGATTCTTCTTGTGAAAGTCACTCATAATATTCATCACAGCTTCTCTAAAGGCATTGAAGGCACTGGCGTGGAGAAGTATATCCTCAAACTGCATAAGGATGCCCTTTTCTTTTAAAGTCTTTATCGAATCCTTAATAGACGGGATCTCTGCATTTATCCAGCCTTCAATTGAAGAAAGAGAGATACCATGCAAGCCTGTCTTTTTCACCTTCATCTCTATCTTTTCGGATGAAGTGCCTGTTTCGAATATCCTTAAATCATCTATCCCCTCTTTACTTTTTCTCCTGTAGGAAGACGGATCAAGTACTTCTCCTCCGCCAATCGTCTCGACAGGCGAGAATTTCCTTATGATATACCTATCTCCGGACATGGAGATAACCGGCTCCCGAAGCCTGAACTGGCAGTAACAGCTTTCCCCGGCCTTTAGTTCGTCTCTGCCGTATAGAATCACCCTCGCTATATTTTCTGATGTACCCAGATGGAGATGGACGAGGCTCTTATTCTTCAAGAGTGGCACACCTGAAAGTAATTCCACCTCAGCATCGATTATCCTTGTGGGAATAAATCTTTCGGGAGTGACGACAGAATCTCCCCTTTTTAATTCTTCCTTTTCAACACCCTGGAGATTTATTGCCACTCTTTGGCCGGCGTAGGCTGTCTGAATGGGCTTGCCATGACTGTGAAGACCGCGAACTTTGCTCTTTATATTGCTTGGGAGTATCTCGACGGTGTCGCCAAGAGACAGGCTACCGGAGATAGCAGTTCCGGTCACAACAGTGCCAAATCCCTTTAATGTAAAAACTCTGTCGATGGGAAGCCTGAAAAGCCCCTCGGTTGGTTTCGGCTCAACCCTTAAGGCTACTTCCCTTATCTTTTCTTTAAGAAGATCGATATTAAACATCGTTCTCGATGATACGGGAACGATTTCAGTCCCCTCAAGAAAGGTACCTTTTACAAAATTCTTCACGTCATCGATAACAAGCTCAAGCCAGTCATTTTCGACAAGATCAGCCTTTGTCACTGCTATGAGGCCCGACTTGATCTTCAAAAGATTACATATGTATAGATGTTCGCGGCTCTGGGGCATTATCCCTTCATCAGCGGCAATGACAAGAAGCACCAGATCTATTCCCCCTGCACCGGCGAGCATATTTCTGACGAGTCTTTCATGGCCGGGAACATCGACGATCCCGACAGTTAATCCATCGGGATATCTGAGGTCTGCAAAACCGAGGTCGATTGTAATACCCCTTTCTTTCTCCTCTTTCAACCTGTCGGGGTCAATCCCCGTGAGCGCCTTTACAAGGGCGCTCTTACCATGATCGATATGACCTGCTGTACCAAGTATTACGTGGCGCATAGAAAATTATACCTCGATTTTTCGATGATCCCTGCCTTCTCCGCTCTCCTGAAAACTTCCTTAACTGCCGATATTCCTTCTTCGCCTATATCCAGAGAATAATCGTTAACGTAGAGATTTATGTGCTGCTCTATCACATCATCTCCGATTTCCTGGGAATGTTCTTTTACGTATGCCCTCGGTTCGTGTCTATTTTTTAAGGCATACTCAACACTGGACCTTATAATATAGTCAATCTTTCCTATGATTTCTTCACCCAATCCTCTCTTTGCAATTATACCGCCGAGCGGTATCGGCAAACCTGTCTCTTTTTCCCACCATTCACCAAGATCTGCTATTTTCTTTAATCCATGAAATGCATATGTGAACCTGCCCTCATGAATAATCAATCCGGCATCAACATCTCTGTTCTTCACAGAATTTATGATCTTATCAAAGGACATTTCAATAAGGAATGCAGGATGAAGTGGGAAGGATGAAAAATATAGCTGTAAGAGAAGATATGCTGTCGTAAGCCTGCCGGGGATTGCAATCTTTTTTCTCTGCAGGTCTTCAGAAGCAAGCTCTTCTTTTGCAACAATCAAAGGACCGCATCCCCTTCCCATAGCGCTTCCCGATCGAAGCAGACAATATTTTTCACGGAGGTGACCAATAGCATGATAGGAGACCTTTGTTATATCGAGTTCTGTGAGTTTCGCCTTTTGATTCAGGGTCTCCACGTCAAGAAGCCTCTCTTTAAAATTCAGATCTCCCGTATCAATCTTGCCATGGGAAAGTGCGTAAAATATAAATGTATCATTGGGACATGGCGAATAGCCGAGAGAAATGTCTCTCATATATTCAGAAGGTTACCAGCCTTAAGGATAATCCTTCTGCTACCATCTTTATGAATCAGGGTTACAGTCGGTTTAAAGAAAACAAAATCCTGATGAAAAGGGGTTTTCACCATCCCCCCGAAGGAACTATTGTCACCGAGGGCCATATGAATTGTGCCGAGTATCTTTTCTGATTCAAGGATATTATCAGGTCTTTTGGCAGCATCGTTTGTACCGATACCAAATTCAGCGATATTTCTGTTTTCGGGCCTCTCAGAAAGCTTTGTCCTGAGATATTCGGCATACTCCTCTTCGCCTTCAACATTCTCGACATGACCATCCTTCACAATAAGGGTGATTGGAGATCTAAGTTGTCTCGTAGGGGCCCATTCGAGCAGAAGTCTTCCCCTGGAAGTCCCTTCCAGGGGGGCAAGAAAGACCTCGCCAGCGGGAAGATTGCCAAATGAACCGGGCCTTGTGAGAACTCCTGTATCTGACTTAGCCGTCCTTCCTTTTTTTGAGAGGAAAAAGAATGTCCCATTAGGGGTTCTCACATTTATAGACTCGGCCCTGTTAATTATCTTTTCTATTCTCCTTGTCCTTTTCTCAAGGGTTTTCCAATCAACATTCATAGAGCCCTCGAGCATGGATATATCGAAAAGGGGCATACTGGCATATCGGCAGGCGCAGATACTTGTTAAGAAATCCCTGAACCTGGTGTGACTGGTGGAATAATTTGAAAGGGCGACCGTACAATTAACAGCATTTCTTTTATGTCTTCTGATAATAACTTCTGCTCTTTCGATGTCCTCATCCTTCGCGGTCTTGTTCAGGATATAATGAAGGAGTCTTTCCTTTTTCAAGTCTTCCACGGCCCTTTTCCCGAAGGCCATTTCCCAGAGCTCTCCGGGCGGCTCGGCACCGTGACTGCCCGTGGCCGGATATTCATAAAATAATAATTTCTTGCAGAAATTTTTGCCCACCTCCGCTGCAAGTAGAGAAAGACATCTCAGGGTAGACCTTCTATTTCTGTCTGATTCATCCAACCTTTCCTTCTCCGTAGGTCTATCGGCAAATAAGAGAACCCTCTCGTGCTTTTTGACAGCGAGGTTTATCCTGAAGATATCTCTTAACGTACCGGTTAAGGAGTTTCCCAAATTCTCACCCTAAGAGTTAATCACCAATATAGGAAATCCATCTGTTCGAGATGCTCACCGGGAAAGCTGATGGGATAATCATTATCAAAACAGGCAGTACAGTAATTTTGAGGATCGGGAATGATCTTCTTAAGTCCTTCGAGGCTCAAATAGGCGAGGGAATTGGCGGTTATGTATTTCCTTATCTCTTCCAGAAGATGTGTGGATGCGATAAGCTCCTGCCTGGTAGGAGTATCTATTCCATAGAAACAGGGGCCAATGGTTGGAGGAGAACTTATCTTAAGATGTACCTCCTTTGCACCTCCTCCTTCCCTCAACATCTTGACTATCTTTTTGCTTGTCGTACCCCTCACTATCGAATCATCTATTACGATTAATCTTTTACCCTCAAGGAGCCTTCTCACGGGATTAAGCTTTACCTTGACTCCAAAATGTCTTATGCTATGTTTCGGCTCTATAAATGTCCTTCCCACATAGTGGTTTCTTATGAGACCAAAGTCAAAAGGTATGCCGCTTGTCTCTGAGAAGCCCAGTGCCGCCGGCACGCCCGAATCAGGTACCGGAATTATAAGGTCAGCCTCAGTGTGTGATTCCGATGCAAGCTGTCTTCCAAATTCCTTTCTCATCTCATTAACATTTAGTCCGCCAAAGATATTGCTGTCAGGTCTTGAAAAATATATGAATTCAAAGACGCAGAAGGCTTTTCTCCGGCTATTTAAAACCCGCAAGGATTTAAGACCCTCTTCATTTATTATGAGGATCTCACCCGGCTCAATGTCACGCAGATAGTTTGCTCCGATTAGATCAAAGGCGCAGGTCTCGGAAGCAAGGATATAGGCACCGTCCTTTGTCCCAAGAGAAAGGGGCCTGACACCACAGAGGTCCCTTACAACGATGAGTTCTTTTTCTCTCATAATGAGCAGACTGAAGGCGCCGTTTATTTGTTTTACAGCCTGGATAACCCTTTCATAAAAGTCGGCTCCCTTTGAGTGAGCTATGAGATGTACGATGACCTCGCTATCTGAGGAGGATTGGAATATCGCACCTTCTTCCTCAAGAGATGTTCTGAGTTCCACAGCATTAACAAGGTTTCCATTGTGGGCTATCGCAAGAGAGCCGAGGGCAAAGTTTGCGACTATAGGCTGGACGTTTTTCAGAACACTGCTACCGGCAGTGGAATAACGGGTATGACCTATCGCTACATGGCCGGGAAGCCTTCTCAGCCGCTTTTCGCTGAAGATGTCGGCAACAAGTCCCATGGATTTTTCAAGAAATAATTGTCTTCCATCGGAGGAACATATACCGGCACCCTCTTGCCCTCTATGTTGAAGTGCATATAATCCCAGATAAGTGAGGTTTGCTGCCTCAGGGTGACCATAGATCCCGCATATGCCGCACTCTTCGTGGATATCGAATATCACAATCAATTTTAACATATATTGGTCTTCAAACACCCGGCATGAGAGGGATGTTGAAATCTGATATAATCTCAATAAATATAACAAGGAGCCAAAAACGAAAAAAGGAAATCTTATCGGATTAATTTCTTCTTTAGATTTCGAGAGCCGATTAATCCGCAGAGGGCTCTGCAAAATTAACAATAATTTCCCCGACCATTTGATCTTTTATAGAGGAAAGATAGAGAATAAAGATGTTGTCTATCTTGCCTCTGGAATTGGTAAGACGAATGCCTCCCGCGGCACAACTATTTTAATTGAAAAGTTCCTGCCAGAATTGATCATTAATTTCGGTGTTGCCGGAGCCTATCCTTTGAGTGGTCTAAGAATAGGGGGGATAGCGGTGGCCGAAAAGGAGACTTATGGTGACGAAGGCCTGTTTCTTCAGGATGGGTTCCATACCCTGGAGATTATGGGCATTCCCTTATTAAAGAGAACCAGGAAAGAATATTTCAATGAATTCTCCCTGGGTAAGAAGCTCGTGGAAAGGGCCGTTAAATCTTCTTCTTATCAAAAAAAAGATATAAGGTCCGGGAACTTTGTTACAGTCTCGACATGTTCGGGCACAAAGAAAAGAGCGATAGAATTGAAAAGGAGATTTGATGCTATCTGTGAGAACATGGAAGGTGCGGCGGTGGCACACATATGTGCCATTTATGGAATACCGATGCTTGAGATTCGAGGGATAAGTAATATTGTTCAAGACAGAGACATAAAAAAGTGGGATTTGAAGCTTGCCTCTGAGAATTGCCAGAGGGTGGTAATCAATTTTTTGAAAAGTTGTAGTTGAAAAAGTCATTCTGATTTAGAAATTGAGAACTTTGGTAAAGATTGGTAAATTCTGCTATGCTAGGTCAGTTTCATAGCTCGACCAAGATCTTCGTATTTTCCTAAAATTTGATGGAGAAGGAAAGATGATCGCACGTTACACACGTCCTGAAATGGGGAAGCTCTGGAATATCGAAACACGGTATCAGAAATGGCTTGAAGTAGAGATTGCCGTCTGTGAAGCCTGGGCAGAACTTGGCGAGATACCAATGGATGGCCTGAATCAAATCAAGAAAAAGGCGTCCTTTGATGTCAGGGAGATTGATGAGATAGAAAAGGTAGTAAAACATGACGTTATAGCATTCCTGACTTCAATGGCTCACAGTGTTGGCCCTGAATCGAGGTTTATCCATAAAGGTTTGACCTCGTCGGATATCCTTGACACCTCCCTTGCCCTTCTTATGCGTCAGGCTTCAGATATCATCATCAGAGGTGTTCAAGAACTCATGGTTGTTCTGAAGCACCAGGCCTATAAATATAAAGATACACCAATGGTAGGCAGGAGCCATGGAGTTCATGCCGAACCGATAACATTCGGCTTGAAATTTGCTCTCTGGTATGAAGATATGAAAAGAAACGCCGGGAGGATGAATAAAGCAAGAGATATTATAAGTGTGGGAAAACTCTCGGGTGCAGTCGGAACATTCTCAAATCTTCCACCTGTAATTGAAGAATGGGTCTGCAGGAAACTCGGTCTGAGGCCTGAACCTGTTGCAACACAGGTTGTCCAGAGAGATAGACATGCGGAATATCTTTTAGCTCTATCGCTGATCGCAGCATCTGTCGAGAAGATAGCCGTTGAGATAAGGCATCTCCAGAGAACCGAAGTCCTTGAAGTGGAAGAACCATTCATGGCCGGGCAGAAGGGTTCCTCAGCAATGCCTCATAAACGTAACCCTGTCGGTTGCGAAAACCTTTCCGGCCTTGCCAGAGTGGTGAGGGCAAATGCAATGGCAGCCCTTGAAAATATAGCCTTATGGCACGAGAGAGACATTTCTCATTCTTCCGTTGAGAGGGTGATAATCCCTGACAGTTCGATACTTATTGATTATATGCTTGATAGAGTCAGAGGAATCCTCGATGGATTGCATGTATATCCGAAGAGGATGAAAGAGAACATGGCAGAAAGCCATGGCCTCTACAATTCTCAGAGGGTCTTGCTTGCACTTATAGAAAAAGGCCTCAGCCGTGAAGATGCCTATAATATGGTCCAGAGGAATGCAATGAAAAGCTGGAAGACAGGCGTTGAATTTAAGAAACTATTATTAAAGGATAAGGAAGTAAAAAAATATTTGAGAGCTAAAGAAATTAGTAAGATTTTTGATCTTCAGTATTATCTGAAACATGTAGACTATATATTCAAAAGGGTCTTTGATTGATTAAAATTTTTAATCGACTGAAGATTGTTAGAAGGGTATTCATTTTTTAAAGGAGAAGAAGTATGGAAAGGACAGTAGATATAAAAAAGTATGTGGTACCCGTAGAAAGGCTTCGCTGGATATGTCCAGAAGAACTCTTTAAATTCGAGTGCACGTCAGATATAGAACCTCTTAAAGAGTTTATTGGACAGGACAGGGCTCTCGATTCCATCAATTTTGGATTGGCTGTAGAAAGACCTGGATATAACCTCTTTCTGACAGGGCTTACCGGAACTGGCAAGGCTGCGACCATCAAGGCCTGCCTGGAAAGATCCATCGCAGAGAAGAAGGCAAAGGGAATTAAGTATGAACTGTATGATTGGTGCTACGTGTATAACTTTTCTGATCCTGACCGTCCAAGAATCCTGAAATTGCCACAGAGCCTCGGTAAGTCTTTCAGGGATCATATGGAAGGCCTGCTCAAAACCCTGAAAGAAGAGATACCAAAGGCCTTTAGCAGTGAGGAATACTCCAAACGAAAACAGGAGGTAATGGAAGAGCACCAGAGGAAATACCAGGAAGTTATGGATGCCCTTGAATATGAAGCCAAGGGGAAAAATCTTATGGTACAGCTTTCCCCCATGGGAGCTGCTGTTGTACCTATGGTTGATGGAAAACCCATGTCAAGAGAGGAATTCCTCGCACTCCCCGAAAAAGAAAAAGAGAAGATCGAGTCCAGGCGACTTGAAATGATGAGGAAGGTTGATGATACATATACCCGACTTCGGGAGATGGAAAATGAGGTAGCAGAAAAAATGAAGGAGATCGATCTTAAGACTGGAGAATTTACTATCTCTCGCCCTTTTGAAGAGCTCCTCAAGGTTTACAGCGAGTATCCTGAGGTGGTTAGTTTTCTCAAGGAGGCAAAGGAATATACCCTCACAAAACTGGATGTATTTACTCAGCCTCCCATGCCTCCACAGCTTCCTGGTTTCCCTCCTGTGCTTCCCGTAGACTCTTTTATCGCTTATAAGATCAATGTTTTTGTGGACAACAGCTCCCTGGATGGTCCTCCTATCATTATTGAACCCAATCCTAACTGGTTTAATATGTTTGGAAAAATTGAAAGAAAAGCATTGATGGGAACTTATATGAGCGATCACACCTTGATAAAGGCCGGTGCTGTTCAATTAGCAAATGGGGGCTACCTGATCCTTAATATCAGGGATGTCTTGCTCAATCCCGGTGTCTGGGAAGTACTCAAAAGGGTGATAAGAACGAAGGAGGTTAGGGTGGAAGACCCCTTGGAGCAATTAAGTTTTTTCACACCCCTTGGTATGAGGCCCCAGCCTATGCCGGTAGAGCTAAAAATAGTGGTGATGGGTGATGACTACCTCTATCAGCAGCTCTCTGCCTATGATGAAGATTTCTGGGAGATGTTTAAGGTGAAGGCTGATTTTGATTTCCAGGTTGAGCAAACAGAAGAAAACATAAAGGCATATGCCTGTTTCATTCGTTCTTGTTGTGACGATGAAAGGCTTCTACCCTTTGACCGTTCAGGAGTTGCGAAGGTCATAGAATTTGCAGCGAGGGCAGTGAGTGATCAGGAGAAGCTCTCTACCAGATTTGGACAGTTAAAAGATTTACTCATTGAAGCTGATTATTGGGCAAAGGTATCCCAGAGCCAGATGATAAAGGGAGAACATGTAGAAAAGGCAGTGAGAGAGAAGATCCACCGGCTCGACTTAGTAGCAGAGCGTATCCGACAGCTTATCAGTGAAGGAACCCTCATGGTTGATGTAAAGGGATCTGTTGGCGGACAGGTTAATGGTTTATCAGTCTATGACCTGGGAACATTTAGCTTTGGTCGTCCCTCCCGTATCACAGCTAAAACCTTCCTTGGAAAAAGAGGTGTCATTAATATTGAAAGGGAATCGCAACTCAGTGGGCGAATCCATGATAAAGGAGTCCTCATTCTGTCGGGATATCTGGGCTGGAAATATGCCCAGGATAAGCCTCTATCCCTTTCGGCGAGTATCTGTTTCGAGCAATCCTATACCGGCGTAGAAGGAGACAGCGCATCCTCGACAGAACTTTATGCCATTCTGTCCAGTCTATCGGGCTTGCCAATCAAGCAGGGAATAGCTGTCACAGGTTCCGTAAACCAGAAAGGTGAGGTTCAACCAATTGGGGGTGTTAATCAGAAGATTGAGGGATTCTTTGATGTGTGCAAGGCAAAGGGATTAACAGGTGATCAGGGAGTGTTGATTCCCCATCAGAATGTGAGGAACCTGATGCTGCGAGAGGATGTCGTAAAGGCCGTGCAGGAGGGCAGATTCCATATTTATGAGGTAAAGACGATTGATGAAGGAATTGAGATCCTGACAGGTATACCAGTCGGAGAAAAAGAGGCTGACGGTACCTATCCTGAGGGAACCGTCAATTACCTTGTAGACAGAAGACTCAGGGAATTAGCTGAAGGCCTCAAGGAATTCTATGCCTCTTTGCCGGAGACAATTTAGTGCTTTTCACTTTTTTATATAAAATTAGTATAATATTAAAAAATTTGTATCTTACTTGTTATATTTAAGAAATCGTGTTGCTCCTTTTAATCATAGGTATGGTTTTTATTCCCAGTAATGTATACGCCTGGGGAACTCTTACTCACATTTATCTGGCGAATGAAATATTCTATCTTGCCCCCCTATTGCCGGCAGGTATTTACTCCATAGTGAAGAGATACAAAAAAGATTTTCTTTATGGAAATATCATGGCTGATACCATATTTGCAAAGGGACTCCTGCCCTTAGATAAAAACCCGCATAACTGGGATGTAGCCTTTGACATGCTTGAAAAGGCGAATAATGCTTCCCAAAGGGCCTTTGTCTATGGCTATCTCTGCCATCTTGCAGCCGATACAGTTGCCCACGGTGACCTCGTAAGATCGGGCAACCTTAATCATACCATTATGGAATTAAAGGTCGATAGACTTATTAATTCAAGATACTGGTTTCAGGCTGTCATGATAGACAGAGAAATACAGGTGAGGAATGATATTTTTCTTAAAGGCTCCCTGGAAAGTGCGATCTTTTCCTTTAAGACAAACAAGAGGCTCTTTAAGGGTTTTGTCTTTCTGTCAATTTTGAACAAGACATTATTACCTATGCACTATATTAGAAAGGGTCAAAGGTTTAGGAATAAAATGCATGCGCTCTCAGGCAATATTAAGTGGCCCTCGGAGATAAAGAGACTTCGTGAGATATCTCTCGAAAGGATGGTAGACGTCCTTTACAATGGAAAGGATTCCAGGGTGACCAAAAGAAGTCCCTTTCTTGAAATTTAGAAACACCCATTCTCCTTAACCC
>JBFMEC010000048.1:0-14752 GCA_040753575.1 Nitrospirota bacterium
AGGCTTTCTTAAATTCTTTCAGAATCCCGACATAATCAATAATAACCCCAGCCTCCTTCAAATCCTTAAAAGGTCTGTTGGTCCTTGCTACAGCTTGAAGAAGTCTGTGTTCTTTTAGAAGTTTATCAAGGTACATCACTTGAAGGTTTGGAGCATCGAACCCGGTGAGAAGCATATCCGTAACAATCAATATTTTTGGAAATTCTTCCTCCTTAAACTTTTCTATGACATCTTTCCTAATATCTCCTATGTCCTTGCCGCCGTATCGTACCTTGGCTTCTGCAACATATTGCAAGAATTTCGGTTTGTCATGCTCGGTAAAGGTCATCACAATCTCAGAATATTCTTTGGGAAGATGTTTATCCAATTCCCTCTTATAAATCTCACAGGCATTCCTACTGCCGGCGACCACCATTGCCTTAAACTTTCCATCAATATTTTCTTTGAAATGCTTTGCTATATCCTCAGCAATCGTCTTAATC
This sequence comes from Nitrospirota bacterium, assembly GCA_040753575.1. Classification (GTDB taxonomy): domain Bacteria; phylum Nitrospirota; class Thermodesulfovibrionia; order Thermodesulfovibrionales; family SM23-35; genus JBFMEC01. Next base: position 483 of record JBFMEC010000048.1, read on the forward strand.
CTGAATGGATTCTCGAGAACAACTTTGATGGCATTCAGCCTCTTCTTTACTCTCTCCTCGACATCCTCTCTTATGTCCTCTGGTAACTCCTCAAACTCTGTTTCTAAAAATGCCTCCAGCAAATCCTTGTTTAAATGGACTTCTTTTTCGAGCCTCGGTTGATAAACAATTTTTACTGTAAATCCATCTTCAATAGAGTCTGTAATGAAATACCTATCGAGGTAGGCTTCTTCCGGTAGATAGCTGAACTCAAGGTAAGTATCTCTCCCTCTCTTTGAGATGGGCGTCCCTGTAAGAGCAAAGAAGAAGGCATTTTTAAGTATTGCCTTCATTTGAGCTGCAAGAAGGCCATATTGAGTCCTGTGGCCTTCGTCAACAAAGGCCACAACATTCTTTCGATTCATTATTGTTTCTTTGCGTTTCGAAATCTTCTCAATTTCTCCATAGACTTCCTTAAGCTCCTCGGGTCTGAACTTATGAATGAGAATGATAAATATTCCTCTCTTACCCCTGTAATCATCAAATTTGAGGAGTTCCTTAAGCTCCCATACAGTACCGATAATTTCGGGTTCTACAATATCTAAGGCATAGATTTCGCTATAAAGCTGATCCTCGAGTTCAATCCTGTCCACAATGAAGAATATCGTTGGATTCCCAAGCTCCCTCATGTAATAAAGCTTATTTGCTGCAAATATCATGGTCAGAGTCTTTCCGCTCCCCTGCCAGTGCCAAATTAGACCTTTCGTTCGTGAGGTGTAAGGCGTGAGGCGTGAGTCCAAAGACTCTTTAACTCTGTTGATTATCTTATTGGCAGCTCGATATTGCATATGTCGGGTGACAACCTTAGTCGCATTTCCAAATTCCACCCTGAAGAAAAGGAAGTTCTTGATGAGATCGAGGAGGGTATCTCTTGAGAGCATTTCAATAGTGGAATCGATCGAATTTTGTAGGGGCAACTCATGAATTGCCCCTATCTTCCATTCATAGGTTTTTACTTCTTCTTGCCAGGGAACGATGGGGAAATATCTTGCCTGGCTTTCAGCGGCTACCCCAATCTGAATGTACTTGTAAAGTTCGGGAACCGTCTTTTCATAGTCTTTGATCTGTTTATAGGCGTTAAACCAGCTTTCGGAAATATTGGTGGGATTCTTGCACTCGATATCTACCAGAGGGACACCATTGACATAGAGGATGATGTCCGTTCTAATTCTATCTCTGCCTTGGTAATAGACCTGCCTTGAAACTATGAACTCATTATTCTCAATATCTTCAAAATCAAAAAGCTGGACATACTTAACAACCTTCTCCTTCTCAAACTTTACGGGAACACCGAACTTATAAAAATTTAAAATCCTTTTGGCCCCCTCAATCCCTGTGCCAGTCAACTTCAACTCATTAATAACCCGATTTATCTCATCATCACCAATCTCTAATTTTTTATTTATCCGCTTAAGCCCTCTTATAAGATTTGGAATAAGTAGAGGCTCCTCATAGGTATTCCTTTCAAGGTCATCCGCAGGAACGAATCTCCACCCCCTTTCCTGGAGTTTTTCAGCTAAGTAGTCTTCGACAGCTATTTTTTCGATTTGGGTCGCCATATTATTTTATCGCCACGTAGACAGTAGCTGGTAGACAGCATATTGGGGGACATAACATTTTCCCTCTCTGTGTACTGTTTCCCGTGTGCGGTCTACTATTTGCTATTTACTGGATGCTTCTAATGAGTCCGTAAAGCATTTTCCCAATTATTTCTATTAATTCGTGTAGTTCATCCGTATCCTTATAATACTCCAGATCCTTTGACAGGATTAAATAGTACCTTAATTCTTCAAGCGAACCCTGAGCTATGTTATAAAAATTTGCCTTGTCCTTGAGAGTACGTTTTTTAAATCCCTCTGAGATATTTGCAGGTATAGAAATAGCAGCACGCCTCATCTGAGAAACTAATCCAAATTTTTCCTCGGTTGGATAATCCTTTGTAATCTTGTAAATTTTCAGTACAAGCTCGTGAGCCTTTTTCCAAACCTCCAGATCTTCAAACCTCATCGCCTTTTGTCTACTGCTTACTGTCCGCTGTTTGTTCATATGTCTGCTCTCCCTGTTTACCGTTTACTGAATACTGTTTGCTGATAATTTCAACTCTTTTCCATCTCTTCGCTCATTTTTTTTAATACTTCTTCTATTAATAGCTTAACTTCAGGAAGCCGTTTTTTTATAGTATCCCAGATCACATCATATCGGATTCCGAAGTATTCATGCGCTAATTTATCTCGCATCCCTGCCATTAGTTTCCATGGAACATGTGGATATTTTTCTCTTACTTCTGGGGGTATATGTTTTACGGCTTCGCCAATGATTTGGAAATTCCATGTAACGGCGTCAATTGATTTACGGTCTCTTAGGAAATCTTCCATTGTCATTCCTTCTGTATACTTTTCTATTTTGTTGATGGCTTCGAGAATATCGTCAATATAAAGCCTATAATCCCGTTTCATACTGTCACCGCCTCTCTCAATATATTATCCCTTATGCGTGGCTTCAAAGTATCCTTCATCACCAAGTCAACTTTAATACTAAGGGTTTCACTCAAAAAGTTTTCAAGTTCTATAAATTTAAAAAGGTCTATGGTTTCGTAAAACTCAACCAGAATATCTATATCACTTCCCTCGCCCTGTTCACCTCTTATATAAGACCCAAATACACTTAACGTTTTGACCTTGTAATTATCCCTCAGTGTTGGCATGTTTTCCTTGATTTTATTCTTAATCTCCTCAAGCTTGCTCATAGGATTCTCCTCCCAAAATCAAACTGGTCATTCTCTTTTTTCATGTTAGCAGATCATTCATCAGTCCTTTCTGAATTCAGGGTGATAAACTAATTTTCCAAAATCTCTGTCCATCGAGATAACCATTCGGCTCTCAAAGGCTTCAATCTTTGAGAACCCTATACACCAATCAATCTCTTTCTAATAAAAAGAAGAAAGTCTCTCAATGCTTTCTCCGATTCTTCACTTAAATAACTCTCAACAACTGTCTCTTCATCTCCATTATGAAAATGCTTCGGAAAGGTTTTAATATCTTGCCATTTATTATGAGGAGCATTGTTATGTCTGTAAATCAATCCGTCTAAATGTTTTCTCTCCCAGTGGTAACTGTATCGTCCCTCAAGTTTTAGGGAGTGCCAGACATCCACAAAGCTACCATCTATCAGGATTATTCTAAGTTCATTAATGTCAGTGATAATAGCATCTTCCACGATGTCGCTGAACTCAATCTCGACTATTTCTTTGAGTCTTCTCACATCAATTATCATCAAAGTTCTCCCAGCGCCTTCTCTAGTTCGTCTTTTTTAAACTCAAGGTGATCAAGTCTCTGTAAATCCTGCCATGTATCTTTTTCTTCAATCTCCCCTTTCTTATATCTATCCTCAAACTCTTCGACACTTGAAACCCCATACTTCATTCGTATCTTAAATATTTCCGTCTTTATCTCCCTCAACTTTCTTTCGACAAAAACCTTTAAACTATCTCTGAGCATCTCATCCTTTGAAAGATTCAATTTCTCTGCAAGAGCCTCAATCTCTTTAACTTGTAATTCCATATGGGCACCTCCTTCTATTGGATCATCCTTTGATTTATCCTTTTACTCTTACTCTTCCCGTCAGCAAATCATTCATCAAACCCTTCTTTGTTCGTTCGAGTCTTTCTTTTCTCTTCCTTAACAATTCCAATCTCCCGTCCACCGTACTCAAAATTTCAGCAATTTTCTGTTGCTCGAAAAGAGGAGGGATGGGCAATTTTATGCTACCAAGCAATTTCGTATTTAAGCCCCCTTTTAATTGTCCCCCTTTTACAGCATTAACTTGATTCCAGTAAGAAGCCGATTGCGTGAAAAAATATAGGAGTTTTGTATCTATGTCTTTTGAAGGCTGCATTCTCAGTAAATACGAACCAAAAACACCCTTGGGAGCCTTCTCAATAAAGCAGGTCTTTCCAGTCGTCGCGCCAATACGAGCAAACAAAATATTTCCATCTTTCAGCTCGTATTTTTCCAACTCATTTTTTGTTAACTCACAATAAGGAACGTCATCCCATTTAACACCTTCATCTGTTATGTCTGTTATTCTTAAGAATTTTACTCCTGTGCCAACTTTTATAGCTGTCTTTGTAATGCCATACTGCAAGGTTCCGACTTCTGCTACACTGTTAACCTCCCACTTCTTGGGTATCCTTCCAATTTCTGTTTCCTTAAACTCCTTATGACCTATGCCTTTGGTTAATAACTCCTGCATCAATCCATTCTTCAACCTCTGGGTCTTTTTTATCGCCTCGTCAACCTTCTCAATCGCCTGATCCACCGTCGAAAGAATCTCCGCAATTTTTTTCTGTTCAGTGATGGGGGGGAGGGGAAGTTTTATGGTTCCCAGTACCTTGGCATTAAGACCCTTCTTTAATTGTCCCTCCTTATTTTTATGGACTTGAATCCAATAAGGATTTGATTGGGTAAAATAGTACAGGAATTTCGTTTCTAATTCTTTCAGTAGAGGCTTAAATTTTATTAAATATGAGGCAAAAACGCCTTTTACTTCTCTTCCTACAAAGGCGGTTTTCCCAGTTGTTGCTCCTATCCTCGCAAACAGAATATCTCCTAAAGCTAATTTATACTTCTCATAATTACTTTTGTTGACATCACAGTAAGGAACACTTTTCCAATTAACTTTTCCATCATCATTTATATCAGTAATACGAAGCAATTTAATTCCTGTATCCTCTTTTACTGCTGAGCATGTGTAACCATATTGTAGTTCACCAACTTCTCTCAGCCTTACCATTTCCCACTCTTTCGGTATCCTTCCTATCTCTGTTCGCTTAAATTCTAGTTTATTATTCATTTCAAGTCCTTCAAAAGGCCCATACCAAATTTCGACATACCTTGTATTTTATTACAGTATCTTCATTGTTTGGATTGTTCAGATCTAAGTTCTTCTACATACTTCAAGCCTTTATCATACAATCCCCAAGCCTTTTTATTATCTTTTTTCTCTTCTGCATCTGTTAGATAACCATCTCTTATTAATTGAGTAATGTATGGTGCAAAGTTTTTAGTCTTAGGAATCCTGGCCTGAGCGTAACATTTTTCAATGTCACTCAAATTGAAAGATGCTTCACCCATAAATTTTTCAAGATAATATCCAAATACAAGAATCTTATCCCCATGACTTTTTGGGTTCTTTGATTTCAGAAAATCAACCAGGGAAATCTTCTTATCAGTTTCCCTTAGGACTTGAATTGATGATGGAACGACTGGTTCTTTTTGAGCCGCACCAGGCTTAAGATCAAGAAGTTCTTTGAACTTTTCTTCAACAAAAGTCTTATCCCCTTGTACTTCAATCTCCAAGTTACCGTTTCTATACTTGATAGAATATCGAGTTTCTAACATTGAGATACCTCCTTTCCTTATTGTTGAGAAGTCTTCAAATACCTTTTTTAATAATCCCTTCATCTCTGGATAAACTTGATCAAAATCAGGAAGTGCACTAATTTGCCTTTGTAGCCCCTCCTTCCATTGCGCTTTGACTCTCAATATCCTTTCATCAATATCAGAAGGAATTCCAGGGGTGAATCCTTTATATACTGTTTTGCTTTGGTAGATATCTGTAACTTTTTGAGCATCAATAAGGTCCCCCACTTCACATAGTAATCTCCATGTATCATAAATGTCTCTTGGCCAGCAGCGTTGATGAAAAACTGTTCTTATCTTTTCGGAAATGATTTCCTCTAACGAATAAGTTAATAAGGTGAAATCCCTTGAGAGATCTTCATACGGGGCGATTATCATTTTTACTAAAGGCATATCTTCTAACAACTCATCGTGAGTTATGTGAAGCAGTATCGTGGGAAGAGGCTCTCCTTGCCTACGAGGTCCGATATATTCAATTTTTACTTCAAAGAACCATTCCGAATCCTTTTCACCTGAAGCTATCAATTCCTTTTGTCTAAGTTCTATCCCCGATTGTTTTCTAACCTTCTCAAATAATTCATTAATCGCCCCTCCCAACTCTTCTTTTGTTATTTGTCTAATGGTCGTAAAATCTAAATCTTCGGAGAAACGCCAATTCGGGAAAAACATTTTGTGCAATGCTGTTCCACCTTTAAAAACCAGTGCATTCTTTAGGAATTCACTTTGCGAAATTCCCCAAAGGATCCAATCGAGGATGTAGTCTTTCTCAACAACAATTTCTAACACGCCCTTCTCCGCTGAGATTGCCTTTATCTTCTCGTAATCTAACATGGGCTACACCACCCTAAATGAAAGGAGTTCTTCCTTTGTTATGTTCACAAGTAGGTTCCATGGTGTATTATATCGTCCCTTCTTTGGTAATAAGGGATCTAAAGGAGAAAACCCTTTCTTTATTATCTTTTTTAGATTTTCTGTCGATATTTTCTTGTCTATTCCTAAAGTTTCAAGTAGATAACCCAACCTTTTTGCAACAGCTGAATTACCCAATTTTCTCACATAATTCAAAATTCTATCGAAATCCAATTCTTCCCGTGCAATCCAGATTCCCTTTACCACTTCGGTAATACCTCCGCAGTATTCAGGGTGGTCCAAGCAATCTAAGATTGTTTTTTCTTTATCTGAAACCTGAACGGCCATACCGTCAATCTCAATCTTTGTTAAGCCAAACATTTTTCTTGCAGATGTCTTAACAAATTTGTAATTTACCCCCGACAAAGTGAAATCTTTCTTTCTTTTGGGAGATATAATAAAAATAGTATTTATCAATTGTTCAGTGTATCCGTAGTAGTGAAGCATACTCCAGAGGCCAACATAATAAGGATAAACCAGGTTAGAAGCTATGAGAAATTGATTTTGGGTATAAGGTTTAGTTGCGTCCACACTAAGGGGGATTAGGAAATATTTCCCTTTTTCAACTCGATTTAACCACCCTTGATTGACAAGATCGTGAAGAAGTTTCTTTACTTGCTTATTATTGGCCCCGAGTATTTTTGTAGCCTCCGGCAGAGAAAAAACCATCTTTTTACTGCGAGTTAACTCAGTTATCAAACGGGAGCTCACAGGACCTAAAATTTTCTGTAAATTTTTACTTTTTCTTATATTTTGTGTCATCATAGTTACCTCTCAAGTAACCTTCTTACCCCAAAATGTAATAAAACACCATTAACTTTTCTATCTTTCTGATCCCCCTCACCCCTGCCTACCGCAGGCAGGCTCGCCCTCTCCCCACGGGGAGAGGGGATCTATGGGAGGCCAATAATTGCCAACCTTCCTTCCCTCATTTAGCCAAAATCTCCCAATATCCTCCCTTATCTGGACCGACTCTTTTCGGCAAGCGTTTTTTCCTATTTGCCACGACCCAATCGTGACCCATTTGTGACCCAATTCTTGCAAGACATTGCCAGTCAAAGCATGACCCAATAATGACCCAATTATGACCCAATAATATAATACAGCCCTCTCCCTTTACCCATTACTTTCAAAAATCTCTTATCTACTAAATCAGATAGGTCTCTTTTGGCAGTTTCTCTTGAAACATTATTTATTTTGACATATTCTTTGTTTGTTATTTTGCCTTTTTCTCTAATATGATCCAAAGCCTTTCGCTGTCTATCACTTAGCAGCGAGAGTCCCGTTTTTATTGTTTTCTCTTTTTCTGCCAATTTCAAATACTCCTTACTTTGTCTGAAAGTCACATAGAAATAATTCTCACTAAACTCTATCCCTGGAAATGGGGCGTTCTCTTTCTTGCATACTTCTTTTATCCTCTCAAAGCCGGTTCCCATCTTTTCGCCAAAGTGAATCTTGGCAAATAAATCGGCGATGATATGGTTTCTTCTAAACACTGTTTTGCCAAGAACAAAATGAGTCGGTTTCTGCCAAAAATTTTCAATTTTAATCCTATCGGGCAAGAACCTCAGAATGTTGTTATGGCCATGCTCAAAATAGTACTTGTGCATTACTGAATTTATGACTGCTTCACGTATGGCATCAAAAGGATACTCATATACGTTTTCTCTTCGAGGCCTACCCGTAAAACGGTAGGCAACTTTTGAATACAACCTCACAAATTTCATCACTTCTTCGACAATATCAAACAAACTGCCTTCCATCTCCTTCCTGTCGATAATATCAACGCCAGCATCGTCCTTGAATAATGCAACAGTAAAGACAGACCAGGGAATGAATCTCTGAGGATTCTTGCCGAAGAACAGTATCCCTGCATTATTGAAATAAAGCCTTCCTTCCTGCTTTTCAGCCACACCCAAACCATTAAGCAGTCTTTCGGTATCACCAATTTTGGATATCTCTGCCAGTTGTAAGAATCTTTTCAATCCGTTCTTATCAAAATCCTTGGCGTAACTAAACTTTGGCTCAATTAATTCGTCAAATCTTATCTTTCTCTCTGATTTGAAGAACTCTATGATCTCATTCCTCGTCATTTTTTGGGAATTGGGACCAATTCTTTTATAAAAGCCAGAAGAACATTCATAAGGTTTATCCTCACCCTCTCTGATGTTAATGATGAGTATGCTGTCCACATCTTCTATAAAGATTTTTATTCTTGGCCTGCAGTTATTGGCTATATCTTGAATTTGTGATTTCAATTCATGAGTTGACCTTATTCCTTTAATACGGCCGTCGTCTGTTACCCCAAGAAATACTTTCCCTCCAGAGGCATTGGCAAAAGAGGCAAGCTCCCTCTCCAGACCACTAACACCTTCTTTGAACTCAATCTTATAGCCCTCGCCTTCTTTAAGGATTACCTCTAATTCTTTTCTTTCCATCTCTTAATTCCTATTTTCGAGAGAGATTCTTCGCGGAGTTTATCCTGAGCCAAAAAAGCGAGACCCTTCGCTTCGCTCAGGGTGACACATGGCGAAGGACTCAGAATGACATCCACTGAATAATTACCTTTCTTAATCATCAACCTATTCATCAACTTTATTGTCAACCTCTCTCATGAACCCAATTTTCCTCTTCGCCTTTTGAGGCGGGGTCATGAGTTGACGAATGGCGTCAAAAATAGCCTTTATCTCTTCATCGTGTCTTTCTATCTTTCTCTCAAGCTCCGATAATTTGTGAGCAAGTTCTTTATGTGTTGATAAGAACTCTCTAAGTTTTACAAACACCCTCATGATAGCAATATTCACATGAATCGCTCTTTCACTTCTCAAAACACTGGAAAGCATAGCTACACCTTGCTCGGTGAAGGCGTAGGGAAGATAGCGACGCCCGCCACGACCTTCACTCTTTGACATTCCAATTTGGAATCTCAAAGAATCAGCCTCCTCCTTGGTGAGCTGAAACATAAAGTCTTTCGGGAAGCGGTCAATATTTCGTTTAACGGCTTTGTTCAAGTTAAAAGTTTTTACTCCATAAAGTTCTGCGAGATCGTTGTCAAGCATGATCTTCTGACTGCGAATCAGATAGATTTTTCTCTCGATTATCTCAATGGGAATCAGTGCTTTAATTTATCCTCCGGTTTGAAATCCCATTAGAAAGTGGTCACAAATTTTGACCACTTCGTCAGCCTTTCTTTCGTCTACTTTTAAGAATCGCCATCCTAATCGTCAACTTAATCGCCAACAAGTTAAAAAGTAAGTTTTTTAAGCATTTTAAGGACACATAAAGCAAACGGATTAAAATATTCTTTTCCTGAATATGAAGCTGGTTCAGGTACTTTTATGTTTAAGTACCTACCGATTGATTCAGCTCTATTAAAAAGATCACGAAAAAAGGATGATAGTAGATATTCATCCCCAGACCAAGGTGGAGTAGAAAGGCCAATTGCAAGTTGATTCAGGAACAAAAACTTTGTGGTCCAATTCATATAATTGGGGGCTGCTTTCAATCCAATAACAGCAAGCCATTCTTTTTTCCTGTTCAAAGAATATGATGATGCCTTATTTCCAGGGATTTTTGTTACCATTTGGGCATTTGCCCATTTTTCAAGAATCCTATAGACATTTTTCTGATCATAAAAAGTCTCCTTGGCAATTGAATTGGAATTTCCACCATCGTTAACCAAAAGATAAATAAAAATTTCGACATGAGCATCCACACCAAAGAAACCACGCAATAAAATTTGAAGCAAAGAAGATTGCCGAGGTCTCGGTTCAGTCACAACATTTCTCACCCTAAAACTGTTGAAAAAATCTTTATAGTCTTTGATTTTATCTGTCTGAGCCCAATAAGAATCGATTTCTTGATACTTGATCCTATTTTTCACATTTTTATTATACGTATCGATAAATAATTTAAATATCTCAGGTACAATAAGAGGCTCTTTTGGCCCTGGAAATGGCTCTATAAATACTCTCAGAATTCTCCTTAGCCGTGAAAGATTCATCCACTGCCCATTCTTAATCAACCATTCAAGGGAGGAAGAGAGGAGACGTTTATCATGGAGGCCTATTGTGAGAGTGGAGATAATGAGAGGCTCAAGGTCTATGATCCATTTTCTTTCAGGTTTAACATGAGTTGAAACTCCTAAGGCAGACCAATGCCTCCAATGGATTTCTATGAGATCATTGTAAAACCTCTCTCTAAATTCTTTCAGCGATAGCTCCATAGCCATTAACCTCCAGAAAGTCTTTCAAAAGTAATTTGAACGCAATGGAAACATCCTGTGTAATTACCCATTTTGCAGCCCTTTCAATCTCCTCTTGCGTAGGTTTAAGAGCGTGAAGGTCTTGCACATGGTATTCACCCCGATCGACTGCCGCGTAGAGTTTAAAGTGGATCTGATCAATCCGGCTAATGAAATAGATAGTTAGACTTTCTCCATACGGTTTTCTAACAAGCCTCTCCTCAAATCCTTCTGGTAATCCTAATTCCACTTGTGATGCCGGCCCCAGATTGAGCCAATTTTCTGGTAAATCAAAATCCCTTCTCACCTTTTCCGCTGCCTCGATAAGCCACCTTGGAAATTCTGTAATCTTTTGAATGATCAAACAGTCCTCTGTCTCCAACACTCTACCCAAGACATCCACATCTTTAGTTGTACGGAGAACGAGGCCAAGGGCTGCCAATGCTGTCCCACCGCAGATAACAAGTCCCAAAGATGATCCCTCATACACTTTTATCTGGCGATCAAGGGCTTTAAAGATCTCATCAATAATCTGTGGTTCAACCTGTCTCATATTAGGATTTTAATACCTTAAAGTTAGGATTTAAAGTCCTAAGCACAATTTCTTTTCAGAATTAATAAGATTCAATATACTCCTATAAAATCAATAGGTTAATTATCAACCTCTCCGTGAAGCTCTTTAAGATACCCTTCAATTTTCTTTTCAACCGTGATAATCTCTTTTTCAAGCTTCTTAAGTTCCTCCCACTCCTTTGCCACGTCTATCTCTTCAGTCGCTTCCTCCGGAAATACATAAAGGGTTACATTGAGGTTGTAATCGTTCTCCTTTATCTTATCGATCTCTATAATTTTGGAGAAACCATCTTCATTCCTGAACTCCTTATAAGCTTCAACTATCTTCTTTATACGATCATCTCCTAATTGGTTGAGCTTTCTAACTTCTGGGTGTTGTTGGTATTCTTTACTCGCATTGATAAAAAATACCCTTCCTTTTCTTTCCATTGGCTTATTTTTATTTAGAACGATAATAGCCCCTGGCGCACCTGTGTTGTAAAAGAGTTTTTCGGGAAGAAGGATTACCGCTTCGATTAGGCCAGCATTAACGATTGATGTCCTTATCGCCTTTTCCTTTCCTCCTCTAAAAAGGCAACCATTATCAATGACAACACCCACTCTACCTGTTTTGTCGTTTGCTGATGCCAGCATGTGCTCGATCCACGCCCAGTCTGCTGATTGTCTTGGAGTGAATCCAAATCTAAAGCGTTCCCTCCAGAACTCTCCTTTCTTTAATATCTCTTCATCGTATCCGTCCTGATTCCACGGAGGATTAGCTATCACCATATCAAAATCTTTTACCCTTTCTGCCTCCTTAAACTTGGGGTAAAGTAATGTGTCCCCGAGAGTCAGTTGAGCATTCCTGATGTCGTGGATGTAGAGGTTCATTTTAGATAAAGCGAGAGTTTTATGATTAGCTTCCTGACCGAAAAGAAATAATCTCTCAGCTTCACTTTTGCCTTGTTCATTTTCTACATGCTTAAAAGAGATAATCAGCATTCCGCCGGAACCACAAGCAGGATCATAAACACTCTCTCCTGGCTTTGGATCAAGCATCTCAACAATGAGTTTGATTACCTCACGAGCAGTATAGACCTCACCTTCTTTGGCTTTTTGAGGAGCAAAGTATCTCAGAATCCATTCATAGGCGTCTCCAAGAATATCCGGTGACACGTGATTAAGGGATTTCTCACTGAATAGCTCTACAAGCTGCCTCAATATCTCTACGTTTTCTCGGTTTGTAGTAAATTGAACGAAATCTACATTTTCAAAGACATCTCTTAACTCTGGGTTTCTCTCCGCCAGAATCTTCATGGCTTTTGAGAAATTTTCAGGGAGCCTTGCAGGGTCCTTTCTAATATTTTCCCAAAGCAGATCCTCTGAAATATCAAAATCATGGTAGATAGAGTTTTTAGCTTCTTCCTTTGCCTCCTCCTCTTTTAAACCATCTGCAAGAGCCTCTTTATAAGCCTTCTCAAACTCCAACTCCCACTTGTCGCTGATCCGTTTATAAAAAAGAAGGACGAGGATGAACGTATAATCCACCCTTGTCCTGATGAGGTCCGCAGCACCTTTCAGAAGGCTTTCAAGACCACCTCTTGTTAGCTGGTTCTTACTGACCGTTAATGTATCCGATAGGTAGTCTTCACTACTTTTTAAGTTGTATATTCTTTTTCTCGCATCCTCGGGATCAAATTTTACCTCAATCCACTTCTCTTTCCTCAATTCAGAGAGGAAGACATTGATTTGTCGCTCATCGTCTTTCATCCTTTCTCTAAGGATCCTTGCGGCATCGTCGAAACGGAAAGGAGATTTATGGAAGACGTCCCAAAGAATTCTGTACCTCTTTTCAAGCCAGGTAGGGAGCATAAGTTTTTTCCATAGAGATAAATTAAATAAGTTTAAAAAAATTAGCTTATATATTAGTTCTGAGCAATTAAATTGTCAAGAGGGATTTACTGACTTTTACATAATTTATGGAAAATTAAATGTTTTTTGATTTATAAAGGTGAATTGTTTAAGATAAAGGGTAGAAATTATTTAGAAGGTTTACATTTGGTATACTTTATATAGGGTCTACACGGGATAAAAATATTAGTGGGCTTGATAAATCAAGCTCTTAAAATTGCGGTATAGTCTCGAGGGGAAGGGGGATTATGCTATTCGTTGCCTTAGCCCTTTCAGTATTTTCTCATGTCTCGGACAAAATTCGTATCGACCATTCATCTGGGAATGGAGAACATCTTCCTGCCAATGGCTATTGAAGAGACGACAATCCCGATCACCACAGAAAGGGTCTCCGGTGAGATGGAATAAAAAAGCCTGCATGGCATACCCTTTTAGGACTTCGGTCGTCCTCAAATCGCCATAGTCGAGAAAACGACCTTTATATTCTTCTTTTAATAGCTCTGCAGGTACTCCCATCTGCTTTTTTAAGTAGAACTCTTTAGGCTTGGCAGGTGCTTCGACAAGCCCTGTAATGGAAATGAGGCTAGGAAAACCATAAAGGCTGACTCTGGCATGATATCTGTTGTCATCCCGATCCCACGTTCCAAAGAGTTGATTGGTAAGAAGGATAGTGCAGTATGTAAAACCCAGTCTTCCTTTAAAAACTAAGTCTGAGATAATTTTCTGGTACAAAACTCCCTCATACAGAATGCCAAATATCTTCCAATTGGGTTCGCTGATTCTCCGTTTTTCGTAATCGACTTCGCCTTGAAGAGGAATTCCTAATACTAATCTTTTTCCAGGATCTTTTACTTTAATCCTGGCTAATTCTTTTGATACCTCCTCTATTCTTTTTTGGGAAAATCTTTTATAAATATTCCCTCGAATACGGAATGGAATGTGAGTTTTCTCCTCAAGGTATTCCCCTATTTTGGTAATATTTAAGCCATCCAAATCCCCTTCTTTATATAGGTCGATAGCTTTAGGAATCGAATGAATGAAATCGTTCACTTCTTTATCATTTTTTCAAGAATGACCTGAGCCCCTTTTCGACCCGAAAGCAACATCGCTCCGAAAGTCGGTCCCATTCTGGGCAGTCCGTAAGTGGTGGCCACCGCCATCCCTGTCACGATCAGACCAGGATGAGCTTCTCCTGT
>JBFMEC010000049.1:0-14643 GCA_040753575.1 Nitrospirota bacterium
TGAAAAACTCCGTTAGAAAGTCCCGTGTTAGCCTTCCCGTCAGAAGAGCGAAGGTTTTCTAACGGGGGTTACTTTATCTTAACAATAGCTGTTAACAGGATTCTGGCCGGAGTAGCTGTAACTTCATATGTCGGGACATTAAAAAAGGCTGAACGCTCAGAGGCATACTCAAATCTTGAGACCCTGAGGCTTCTTATAGGTGTATAGCATAGATGTATCGTATAAGACCATTAACTTTCCAGAAAGATTCAATTAATCTGCTTCGTATAATAAAAATTCTTACCGTGTGTTCCTTCTTTATGGTCTTCCTGCTAACTTTTCTTCGAATACCTGTACAAAATGAAGACTTCTGGTGGCACCTTGCGACTGGGAAATATATTGTAGAGAATCAATCCCTGCCTGAAAATGACCCTTTTACGTACACAACGGGAGCCCTTCCTGCAGAAAGAAAATCTATTATTTTAAAAGGCAACTGGCTTGCTGAGGTAATTTTTTACAAGGTTTATGTTTTATGGGAATCAAAAGGAATAATCATACTGCGATCTTTATTATTACTGTTATTTTTGTTTTTTGTCTTTTTGAACATAAAAAAACAAAAAACATCGGTTTTGGTCGCACTTATATTAGCAGGAGGAGTTTTTTTAGTTGCCAAGACATTTCCTGGTGAACGACCGCAGCTATTTACCTTCTTTGCATTCTCTTTAGCCTATTATTTATTAGAGGATTACAGGATTAACAGGTCAAAAAAAGCATTTCTAATTCCAATCTTGGTAATGTTGCTGTCAAATATACATCCAGGGTACATAATCTGCATTCTGCTGATAACGCTTTATCTTCTCGGAGAGGGCGCCCGATATTTCTTTAGCAAGGATTATAAGGAGAGTATTTTTAAAGGGCTGCTAATTATATGGATTCTGACTGTCATTTTTTCTACGTTAAATCCTAACGGTACGATTATGTTAACAGATATGTTTTCTATTGCCAGTGGTGATCACATTCAAGGTATTGTAGAATTTACGCCCACTTTCATTTTGTATGCAAATAACTTTACTCGGATAAATTATTCATACATTACTTTCCTTTTGTTTTCTCTGTTGAGCCTGCTGTACCTGAGGAAAATTGGTATTATTCATATGTTACTGCTTGTTGTTTTTACCAGTATAAGTTTTCTTGCGCTAAGGTATCAGATATTTTATATGTGTGTTGCTGCTCCTATCCTTGCGAGGATAATTATCAAATTGGGGGATGAAAAGGTTTTAAAAAACCTCTTTAAAAGACTTCATCTCAGGGAAGGCTTTTTAAACGTAATTGCCTGGATTGTAGGGGTTTTTCTTGTTTTCAATGCGATCCCCTCCTTTGCAAGATCTGATTTTAGAGAAGAAACTTTTTATTCATCTCCAAAAGGCGCTGCTGATTTTCTCAGTAATATTGAAATCAATGGAAATATGTTTAATGAATATGGGTTTGGGGGCTACTTGATATGGAGACTTTATCCTGAGAAGAAGGTATTTATAGACGGAAGGGGTTTAGAACCAGATGTTTATAAGGAATATCAAAATGTAATTAATGTAAATAAAACACAACCTCAATCATGGGATGATGTCATAAAGAAACATAATATTACATACATTATAATACCGCCTCTTTTTTATCATGGGGAAATTTATGGTTTAGTGGAGCAATTATTTGATAGTGAAGACTGGGCGTTAATCTATGTGGACCATCTATCATTGATTTTTTTAAGGAACAACTCAGATAACTTCTCTCTTATCAAAAGATTGGGAATAGATAAGAGAAGAGGATTGAATACAATTATTATACAGGCATCGGCCCAGGCGATGCAGAACCCGAGAAACCCGTATTATCTTATATCGCTTGGCAAGGTGTTTTTCAAAATGGGCAGATTTGATGATGCTGAAAAGGCTTTTAAGATGGCGTATGAAAGGGATCCTGATAATGCAATATTAATGTTCTGGATGCAAAAAGTGAAAAATAAGAGAAAGAATGATGTTGAAGTGATTCAATAAACAGGAAAGAATAATAAAATTGAAGCCGGTAAAGTTCAATAGTGAGCATGGCAGGATATGGGGATAGTAGGTCTTCGTAAAGATTTCATCCACTCATTTTATATACTACGATTTATTGCGGTACTGTCATTTTTTTCATTTTTTTTTATATCTCTCCTCCAGATGCAAGTATCAAATGAAGATTTCTGGTGGCACCTCGCAACCGGAAAATATATTGCGGAGAATCTGTCCCTCCCTCAAAACGATCCGTTTTTATATACATCCAGTGAGGTTCCTTCAGAGGGAAAATCACTCGTATTGAAGGGCTACTGGCTCTCACAGGTGATCTTTTACCAGGTTTACCGTCTGTGGGACCTGAAAGGGATAATTTTTCTCAGGGCGGTATTTCTTCTGGCCTTTCTTTATTTTGTCTTTCTCACCACAAAAAAACAGGGTGCGCATGATATAGTTTCACTTTTAACCGTTTCCGGGGTCTTCTGGTACACCCTGATCGCCGAAGGGGAGAGACCGCAGCTATTCTCCTTCTTTATCTTCTCCGTAATATACTATTTGCTGGAGGACTACAGGAAAAATAGATCCAAGAAGGTCTATCTCGTTCCTGTACTGATAATGGCGCTCTCAAATATGCATCGAGGTTATATTATCTGTTTTGTCCTCCTCTCGGTCTATCTTGCCGGAGAATCCATTCGATACTTCTTCAGGAAGGGCAGGGAAGATAATGCGTTGAAAGGGATCTTCCTCATATCGGCGCTTTCCTTTCTCTTCTCATATCTGAACCCCAATCGGTGGGATGTCTTTGCACATCTTGTATCTACCCGCTTCTTTACGCAGGATAACATGCATGTTGTAGAGATGCTTCCTCCCTTTCAGCTTTACTCAATGAAGATGATACCCGTAGATTATTCGTACATTATTTTCCTATTCTTTTCACTGCTCACTCTTTTTTTTATCAGGAAGATAGGCCTTGTCCAGATACTGTTGATCATCGCGTTTACCCTGATAAGCCTCTCCGCATACAGGTTCCTGATGTTTTACCTGTGCATATCGGCGCCAATCGTTGCCAGGACAGTCGTCTTTGTAAAAGATGAAAATGCATGTGCAAGACTATTCGGTCTCCTGAGGGCGAGAGAAGGCGTAATCTATGTGATTGCTATCATAACCGGGATTTTTCTCATGATCAATGCGTCCGTTTCTCTGGCAGGGTTCAGGTTTACGGGGAATGAATTCTTTACCTTCCCTAAAGGCGCTGCAGACTTTCTAAGTGAGGTTGATATTAAGGGCAATATGTTTAATGAATATGGGTTCGGCGGGTATCTCACGTGGAGACTTTTCCAGGATAAAAAGGCTTTTATAGACACCAGGTCACTGGAGCCACCTGTCACGTTTGAATACAGGGTTGTGGCTTCTGCCATTGAAAATCCTTCTATTTCATGGAAAGGCATCATAAAGAAATACAACATCTCATATGTGGTGACGAGGCCATTGTGGCAGAACGGCAAAATCATGCCTATCGTTGAGAAGCTACTTGATAGCGACGAGTGGGCGCTTATCTACACAGACCATCTGACAATGATATTTGTAAGAAGGGATTCCGGCAACTCTTCTGTTATAGACCGTTACGAGAAGAAGAAGGAGATAGGGATGAATACGATCATAGCCCAGGCATCAGCATGGGCTATGACTCCTAACCAGGTTAATCCGAACTACTTCATAACTCTCGGCAAGATATTCTTCAAACTTGGCAGATTTGCTGATTCGGAAAAGGCGTTCCTGATGGCCTACCAAAGAGCTCAGGACAACCCGGAACTGAAGTCCTGGATGCAAAAACTTAAACAATTGAAAAACGAGACAGGCTTTGCAACCGGAGATGCGGAGAAGTGAATATATTTTCAATTAACCAGACTCGTGTAGTGCGATATTTGGCGATATTATCTTTTTTCCTGTTTTTCTTTATTTCTTTTCTCTCAATTCAGATAATAGATAGCGATTTCTGGTGGCACCTTGCATCGGGTAAATATATCGTCGAGAACCATTCTCTCCCCGAAAGCGATCCTTTCAACTATACGACAGAGAATAAGCCCTCGGACAGGCAAATGTATTTGTTGAGTGGCTACTGGCTGTCTCAAGTCATATTTTACAAACTTTTTGACATCTGGGGCGCAAAAGGGATAATCCTGCTGCGATCGCTTTTACTCGTGTTGTTCCTTTTCTTTATTTTTTTAACGATAAGAAAGCAGCGCGTGTCTGACTTGACTGCATTAATAATAACGTCAATGTGTTTTCTTACCGCAAAAAACTATATTGGAGAACGTCCGGTATTGTTCACATTTTTCACCTTTTCGGTTGTCGTTTACTTATTGGAAGACTTCCGCATGAATAGGGGCAGGAAAGCTTTTCTGCTTATTCCTTTGGCAGTAATGGTGCTGTCAAATATGCATCTTGGTTATGTTATTTGCATAATGCTATCTGCTCTTTACCTCGCAGGTGAAGGGGTTCGTTTGTTTTTGGGGAATGAAAAGCGGAAAGATCTTCTAAAGGGATTTTTGGCGATTTTCGTCATCACCGGTATTCTTTCTTTGTTCAATCCAAACGGAGGAGTTATGCTTACCGGTATATTTTCATTTCATGATGAGGTGATTCAGGATATTTCCGAGTTTATCCCAACGTTCGTGTTATATCAAAATAAGATCGTCCCAATGGATTATGCATACATTATTTCCCTTGTATTTTCTCTGTTGAGTCTGAGATATTTGAAGAAAATGGAATTCATCCATATGTTATTGATTGCTGCGTTTACTGCCATGAGTTTTTTTGCAGTAAGGTATGTAATATTCTATATGTGTATTTCTTCTTATGTTATTGCCAGAATAATCGCTAATTTGAAAGAAGAAAAGATATTGAACAGGTTGGTTGAAAGACTGAAAGACAAAGAAGGCATTGTATATATCGTCACTCTAATATTCGGGGTATTTCTGGTTTTTCAGGCAATACCTGCATTGGCAAGATTTGAATTCAAGGCAGAGACTTCTCATTATGTTCCTGAAGGCGCAGCCGACTTCCTGAGTGATCATGCAATCAATGGAAACATGCTAAATGAGGATGGATTTGGAGGATATCTGATATGGAGGTTGTATCCGGGCAAGAAAGTGTTTATAGATACGAGAAAAATGGAACTTGATGTCTTCAATGAGTATCGGGCACTAGTTAATTTATGGGAAGGACCACCCCAGTCGTGGATGGATATCATAATAAAATATAATATTACGCACATAGTAACCAGCCCCCTTATGCTAACGGGTGATATTTATCCCTTGGTTGAATATCTGTTTGACAGCAAGGAATGGATTTTAGTATACGCGGATCATCTCTCCCTGATTTATGTGAGCAATAATTCTGAAAATACGTCCGTTATTAGACAATTTACAAGGGACAAGAATGAAGGCTTGAAGACAATCATAGTACAGGCATCGGCCCAAGCGATGCAGAACCCGAAAAACCCGTATTATCTTATATCTCTTGGCAAGGTGTTTCTCAAAATGGGCAGACTCAATGATGCTGAAAAGGCTTTTAAAATGGCTTACGAAAGGGATTCGGGCAATACAGAACTAAAGTATTGGACGCAACAACTTGAGAAATATAAAAAATACAAAGTAAAAGGCAGATAATGTAAGTTAAGAAAGAGTATCTTTACGTGCAACTGCAATTATCGATGTCCCTATGGGGATTGATAAGACGCTTGAGGCAAGCCTTTCTATATTAAAAACCCATTTAAGCAGGGCATTGATGAATCTGTTTATTTTAAATTGGCTGTTAATATCTTTGTTCTTCCCACGTGAATATTTTATCGGCCAATAAAGAGACATAAACATATATTCCAATAACAAAGGGGGCAGTTTTGCTTCAGAAAAAACCTGCCGCAGCATTTCTCGCGAGTATCTTCTTTTATGTAATGACCTTTCATCAATATAACTCCATAATTTTTTATTCGCAGGGACTGTTACTGCGATTATCCCGCCCTCCCGGACAACTCTAAAAGCCTCTTTGATTGGGGTTATATCATTTTCAACATGTTCAATAACATCAAAGAGTCCGACTATGTCAAAACTATTGTCTTTAAATGGAAGGCTATTGGCATCACCCCGAACTCTCAGAAAACCAGGCCATGCCATATCTATAGCCTCATGATAGAGTTCACATCCAGTTACTGTATATCCCTTTTGCGATAAGAAACTACTCACATTCCCAGTCCCACATCCGATTTCAAGGACTTTTGCAGGGGGGTTAGCAAATTTGCTTATCTTATTGAAAATCCATTTCCTTCGTATTAAGAACCAGAAGTATTCTTCTTCCACCTTCTTCAGCTTATTAAAAAAAGAAGGATCATAGGTCTCATACTCTTTCGTAAGATTGTCATCCATTTTGCTAAAGTAAGTTTTTACTCAACACAATATCATAGTCTTTGATATAACAACCTAATTTTAAATAAAAGTTCATCGCGCTGAGATTTGCAAGCTGCGTTCTCACACTCACGATCCGAACGCCCTCGTTCAGAAACCACTTCAGGGCTTCCTCTGCAAGAACAGTCCCTATCCCTTTATTGTGAAATCCTTTTTTAACTCCGATAAGTACAATCTCGCCTTTCCGGCCTTTTATTTTTTTGCCGGTAACGAAGCCTCTCCCCTGAATACACAATACTACATCTGCGGCGCTTCCATTAACTGAATTTTCTATCCAGGCATTATAGAGATTGTCAGCCTCTTTTTCTGAAAAAAAGGGGTCGCGGTAAAAACGACTTCCTTCAAAAATAGAGGTCGTTATTTTCTTGAGGCAAGGGATGTCTTTTTGAACAGCGATTTTAACAGATTTTCTTATGCGGGGATGGCTATTCATATTTTTACAGACGAGCCTGTCTGTCTCAATAGCCCATGTTACACCAATATCTATTAGTGAAAAACCTAACGATTCTAAACGCGCTGTAAAATTAGTTTGTTTTGATTTTAGTTTACATATAATGTATGCAAATCCATCGGCTTTAGCCTTTTCAACGGCAGCTTCTATCTGCTTCGGTTTTCCATGAGTTATATTTAGTTCACCGATCTTTCTTTTAAAAAATGCGCTGTCCCAGTCCAATTCTTTAATCATACAATTAGGCTTTATGGTTTTATTTCAACCTTTCTCTTACCAGATACAACGGTCTGTCCTGAACCTGTTCGTAAATCCTGCCGATGTACTCACCTATAGAGCCAAGCACAAAAAGGATTATCCCCCCCAGGAAGAAAAGTGATGCCATGATGGAGGTATAACCCATAACAGGAATACCATAAAGCACTTTTCTTGCTATGAGATACACCCCATATAAAAAGCTTATAAATGCCGCTAAGAAACCGAAATAAGTAGCTGTCTGCAAAGGGACACGGGAAAAAGCGGTAATTCCATGCCATGCCAGATTTATTAGTTTAAAAAGGGAATACTTGGATTTACCGGCATATCTTTCATGTCTTGCTGTCATAACCCCTGTATGAGAATAGCCAAGCCAGCTTATAAGCCCGGTTAGGAACCTTGATTTCTCTTTCATCCGTCTTATATCCTGAACACATCTCTTACTCATTATCCTGAATATTCCGCTGTTGATATTTACATCTACGTTAGATACACCCTTCAACATTTTCATGTAAATCCATGAAACTATCTTTTTTAAAGCGGGTTCAGCCTTCTTGTCCCTGATAGCATAGACGGTCTCATATCCCTCTTTGAACTTTGCATAAAACTTTGGTATCTCTTCCGGGGGATCCTGCAGATCACTGTCCATAAGAATGACTGCCTCACCCTCGGCATGGTCAAGTCCTGCTGTGAGAGCTATATGATGTCCGAAATTCCTTGAAAAGCTGATCCCCTTTACTCTCGGGTCTTTTTTGTGAAGCTCACTGATTAACTGCCATGAATTGTCGTTACTACCATCATCTACCAGAATGATTTCATAATCATTGCCGGCACGCTGCTCCTCGCTGCACAATTTTTCCAGCACATCAGTCAACCGCCTGTAGAGTTCAGGGATGTTTCCCTCCTCATTATAGACAGGAATGACCACAGAAAGCAGAGGGTAATGGTTTTGCATATTCATAATAGTTAAGTTTTGCCTTCAACAACAAGGTTTCATAAAAATAAAGAAATAAAATTTCTTAAAAGATTTTATAATATTCTGTATGAAAAAGATAGAGTTCTTTAAACATTCCATTGACGACAAAGATATTGAACGGGTGAATGCTGTCCTGAAGTCAATATTTCTGACTACCGGGAAAGAGGTTGAGGAGTTTGAACGTAATTTTTCCCTGTATACAGGCAAGAAATATTCGGTAGGAGTTAATAGCTGTACCGCCGCCCTTCATCTAAGTCTCATTGCGCTCGGCATAGGACCGGGAGATGAGGTCATCACAACCCCCATGAGTTTCTGCGCAACTGCAAATGCTATTATTCAAGCGGGGGCTAAACCCGTCTTTGTGGACGTGGAAGAGGAAACAGGCAATTTAAACGCAGAACTTATTGAATCAAGTATAACTAATAAAACAAAAGCTATTATCCCTGTACATCTCTATGGACAGATGTGTGATATGGCCTTGATTGCCAGGATTGCAAAAAAATATAATCTAAAAATCATAGAGGACGCTGCTCACGCTATCGAGGCGTCGCGTGATAGTATAAAAGTCGGGCATTTATCAGACACAGCATGTTTCAGTTTTTATCCTACCAAGAATATAACCTCCGGCGAAGGCGGTGCGGTCTGTATAGACAAAGAAAAATTAGCAAAGCATTTGAAGATGCTGAGAGTTCACGGAATTGATTCAGAGGCTTCGGACAGATATACTAAACGTTACCGGCACTGGGACATGCCGGTCTTCGGCTGGAAATATAATATGGATAACATACAGGCTGCGCTCTTAATCGGACAACTCGGGCGCATTGAAGGGCTCTGGCAGAAACGGGACACCCTGTGGAAGATATATGAAGAAGCGTTATCTCATCTGAAAGGTCTCAGTCTTTTAAAGACCCTTCCCGGCGTTAAACACGCCAGGCATCTTTTTACTATCCTAGTACCATCAGGCAAAAGAGACTCTCTTCTTTTTGCAATTCAAGACAGGAATGTGGGGTTAGCTGTGAATTATCGCCCCATTCATCTGCTAAAATACTACAGAAAAACTTTTGGTTATAAGAGTGGAGACTACCCCGTGGCTGAAAAAATTGGGAAAAGCATTATATCATTGCCGCTATATCCTTCTTTAAAGGAAAAAGAAGTCAGATATGTTGTGCAGATATTGAAAGAGGTATTATAAAATGAAAACAGTTCTTGTCACAGGCGGAGCGGGTTTTATCGGCAGCAATTTTGTAGAGTTTATCTTTAATAAATATCATGATTATAAAATTCTTGTCCTTGACGCGCTTACTTATGCCGGCAGCATCGAGAATATTCCCGCATATATCAGAGATTCCGACAGATTTGAGTTCTGGTACGGCGAAGTCAACAACCTCGATATTGTCAGCGACCTCGTCAGTAAATCGGATATAGTAGTGCACTATGCCGCAGAGACGCATGTAGCCCGCTCTCTTTACTCGCACAGGTCATTTTTTATAACCGACGTATTGGGCACTCAGTCCGTTACAAATGCAGTACTGAAATACTCTGACAGGATAGAAAGGTTCATACATATATCCACTTCAGAAGTCTACGGCACTGCTGCCTATGAGCCTATGAATGAAGCGCATCCCCTGGCCCCCACAAGCCCTTATGCCGCGGCAAAGGCTGGAGCGGACAGGCTCGTATATTCTTATATAGCGGCATACGGTATCCCCGCGGTTATAATAAGGCCTTTTAATAATTATGGCCAAAGGCAGCATCTTGAAAAGCTTGTCCCGCGTTTTATCACAAGCTGCATACTTGGCGAACCCCTTACAATACACGGCGACGGCTCTGCTTACAGGGACTGGGTTCATGCAGAGGATACAGCAAGGGCTGTTGATCTTGCCATTCACTGCTCATTAGATAAAGTCGGGGGGGAGAGTTTTAATATAGGGACGGGCAAACGATTCAGTGTAATAGAAATAGCAAAAAATATTTCATCTAAATTTGGGATTGAGGAAAACTTTGATTTCATTCCTGAGAGATATGGTCAGGTTCAGCAGCATATTTCTTCAACAGAAAAGGCAGAGAAGGTGCTCGGTTTTAAAGCATCTATATCCTTTGAAGAAGGTTTAGAAAGAACCATACAGTGGTATAAAGATAACAGGCCCCTTTGGGAAAAACAGATACCCTTGCGCAGAGTGCCGGTTAAGAGACAGGACGGATCTGTAATATGGTATTAGTCAGTGAGCTATCTAAATACCAATAAGCTGGACATTAACAGTTTCGTATCGCACAGAGGCCTGTATATCATACTTGTCTCTACAGCACTGGTATTCTTCAATACCCTCTATAACGGCTTTGTCTGGGATGACTGGATATTAATGGTTCCAAATAAGGTTTACAGGACATTTGACATCGGGCAAATGTTCTTCTCAAAGGCTAATTCTCTTGAATATCTGCCCTTCCGCGACCTGACCCTTGCAATTGACTACAAAATATGGGGCATGAATCCATTTGGTTATCACTTATCAAATCTCTTCTTCTATCTGCTAAGTCTGATAGCTCTGTATAAGGTGATTGAAAAACTGGTCATACTGACAGATGAAAAGCAAGACAACTCCATTCCATTCTGGACAACCCTGATATTTGCCCTTCATCCTTTGCATGTCGAGGTGGTCAATTTTATTGCTGCGCGGAATAATATCCTTGCCGGGCTGTTTCTCTTCCTGTCGTTCAACCTTTGCCTTGCAGGAATCCAGAGAAAGAATGATATTCTGATACTCCTGTCGGCAGTTCCATTTATTATCTCTCTCTTTTCAAAGGCGAATGCGGTATTTTATCCTCTCTTTCTTGCAGTCGTCCTTTTCTTTACCCCTAACATCGGCATCTCTCTACGGAAAAAGTTCCTGATATTCTTATTGTTCAGCCTGATGGGTTTATTTGCTGTCTGGATTCATATAAGCAATGCTTCATCAACATCTGTCATAAGTGAAAACCTTCCAAGATACGGAGTTCATAATCTAACTGTCATCATGTCCAGAGCCTTGCAGATCCCATTCTTTTACCTGAAGAAGCTGATTCTGCCGTATCCTCTGGGCATCAAGTATCTTGAGCCTTTTACAACAGGGGGCGCTCTGCTATTTCCGGTTTTGAGTCTGGTTTATATGATGATTGTCTTCTTCACGGTCTGGGTATGGAGGAAGAGAAATTTGCTGGTTCTTCTGTCAGTAGCATGGTACTTCTTTTCGCTGGGACCTGTACTCAATATCTTTCCGACCAGCCCTGTAGTTGCTGACAGGTACGCATATTTTGCGGTATTAAGCCTGGGGCTTTTGACTGCTTACCTGATAAAAAGAAACACGGGGGGCAGGAAGGTGGTTATATATGCTGTCATTGGCGTGGTATTGATATGGGGCTATATAGATTTTTTTAGAAATAAGATATGGGCTTCTGATATTACCTTGTGGGAGTCAGAGTTATCTATAAATCCAGATGTGAAAGCAGAGTATGCCATAGCCCTTTGGAATAAGGGGCGATATGAAGAGGCATTAGGCTATCTTAAAAAAGAGAGTGAAGATAAGGGGAGCTACGAATATAGCCTGTACAAAGGCAAATATTTATTTCATTTGGGCAAGTATGATGATGCCGTTAAGCACTACAAAAAGGCATTGGCTGAGGGTGCAGGCGCTATCAAAGAAACACATTTATTTATCGCCCAGGCATACGAAAAAACAGGCTCTGACATGCTTGCAATGAAGCACTATCTGAGGGTTTTTGACACAAAGAGCCAAGACCCACTTGGTGAATATGAAGGCATGGCAAGTGAGGGGATAGAACGGTTAAAAAAGAGACTTGAACCAGAACTGAATGGGTTACGTCTTGAGGCATTAAATCAGCCTTCCGTCATCGAGGCGCAGTTAAAATTGGCAACTTTTTTATACGATATCGGAATGTATGAGGCATCTCAGGAGTATTATATGAATTCATTAAGATTGAACCCCTCACGCTGGGATATTTGGTATAACTCAGCTCTGGTATACATGAGGCTGTATGAAAATGAGAAAGCCATTAAATCATTTAAAAGGGCACTCGAACTAAAGCCGGGAGATGCAAATGCCCTGAGGAATATCGGAATGGTTTATATGACTATGAAGGAGTATGCTCAAGCGGCAGGATATTTTAAGACTATATTAGAGAGAGACCCTGATGACCTGTATGCAGCCTTTACCCTGGGTAAGATACATTTTTTAAGCGGTGATAAGGAGGAATCGAAAAAATACTTCTTAAAGACAAAGGCTCTATCTAAAGGAAATGATGTTTTTCTTAAGAGTACAAACATATTTCTGGAGGAACTTAATTAAAGTCCCCGTGCGGTCATGAATGACAAAGACGAGAAAATTGCCTGCAGCCTGTGTAATAACCACTTAAGAACAAAGTATATAGACGATGTTCAGAGATTTAATAAGACCTTTGATGTCTATCTTTGCGAGAAGTGCATGGTTGGCGTAACTATCCCAACTCCATCACCGGAAGATATATCAGAGCTATATTCAACAGGAAGCTACAGGTCAGGCAGTGGGAAACGATTTAATCCACTTGTAGAATACCTGATTTATGTTTCCAGAATACTGAGAAAGAGAAGAATACAAAAATATATTAAGCAGGGGCGTATCCTTGATATTGGATGCGGCCGAGGACTATTTCTTGAAATAATGAGAAGAGACGGGTGGGACGTAACAGGCGTGGAATACAGCAAAGAAACAGCCTTGCATGTCTTTGAGACTTATGGAATCAAGGTCCTGACCGAGGCATCAATAAATACACTTCCTGACAAAAGCTTTGACGTTATCACCCTTAATCATGTTCTGGAACATACCTATAGACCTGCAGAATTGATTAAAGAATGCAGGAGATTATTGAAAAAAGAAGGTCTCCTTGTAATTGCGGTTCCAAATATACACAGCCTTCAGGCCTCTGTAGGGGGAAAGGTCTGGTTTCATCTTGACCTGCCTTTTCACATAAACCACTTCTCTGAAAAAGGCTTATCCAAGCTTCTAAATAGAAATTCCTTTAGCCTTTTAAAAACAAGACAGTTTGATCCGGAGTACAACCCTTTTGGATGGCTGCAAACACTCTTAAATCTCTCCGGTCTTAGTGAAAACTTACTCTACAATATGCTAAAAAATCCTGAACTAAGAAATAAGACCTCAAATGTCGCGGGTTGGGAGTTGATTCTCACTTTTATGCTGCTTCCTGTATATTTTCCACTGTCCGTCATGCTCTCAGTAATTGAATCTCTGTTATTAAAAAGGGGGGGCACGATTGAGGGATATGCAATTAAAACATAACTTCCGTAAATTAAAGATGTAGCTTGAGGAGATTAAATGATTCAAAACAAAAAACTTGTTGTCGTAATGCCTGCTTATAATGCGGAAAAGACACTCCGGCAGACCTATGCTGAACTACCTCATGAATATGTAGACGATGTTGTTCTTGTTGACGATGCCTCAAGTGACCGTACGACCAAGATAGCCAACGAATTGAGTATTAAAACAATCATTCATAGAAAAAACATGGGATACGGCGCAAATCAGAAGACCTGCTACCGTGAAGCCCTGGCACTTGGAGCAGATATAATTGTGATGTTGCATCCTGATTATCAGTATTCCCCGCGCCTTGTAACCGCCATAGCTTCTATGATTGTCTCAGGGCATTATGATGTTGTTCTTGGTTCAAGGATACTGGGAGGAGAGGCGATAAAAGGGGGCATGCCTTTATACAAATATATTGCAAATAGATTCCTCACATTTATTGAAAATCTCATGCTTGGAATCAAGCTCTCAGAGTACCATACAGGATTCCGTGCCTTTAATCGTAAGATTCTGGAGACGCTCCCGCTTGAAGAGAACTCAGATGATTTCGTCTTTGATAATGAGATGCTCGCTCAGGCTGTTTACTTTGGATTTAAGATTGGCGAGATAAGCTGCCCTGCAAGGTATTTTGAGGACGCCTCTTCAATAAATTTTTTGAGAAGTTTAAAGTACGGATTAGGAGTTCTTTTAACTTCAGCAAAATTCTTGTTTCATAAGCTCGGGATAAAGGATTTACGGATGTTTAACCTTCAAGGGAAAAATCTAAAAACCAATGAATAAAGAACAAACGTCTAAATATTTTTTGGCTATCTACATTGCGTTAATAACATTTTTTATCTACGTCCCATCTCTTCAAAATGAATTTGTCAACTGGGATGATGGCATATATGTTTATACTAATTATTCTATACATACCCTAAATTTTATTTTTCTCAAATGGGCGTTTAGCTCTTATGCTGCTAATTGGCACCCGCTAACATGGTTCAGCCACGCCATAGATTATGCGTTATGGGGACTCAATACTGTAGGACATCATCTGACAAGTATCGTTCTGCATGGATTAAATACATTTCTGGTAGTACTGCTGATTGCACGGCTGCTGGATAGCTCAAGAAAGATTCAAACAAAT
>JBFMEC010000050.1:0-14621 GCA_040753575.1 Nitrospirota bacterium
GCCTGTCTTCCAGCAGAATAGATTTTGATACTTTTAACCCTAACGGGCCAGTAAAGCTCGCAAATGCGGCGGTTCAAGACTGGGGGAAGGTAAAAAACCGCCTCCACCAATTCAAAGCCGACTTGGGGTATAAGATTTCCAAAAACATAAAAGCCGGCATAAGGTACCTATATGAGAAATACAAGCTGGATGATTTTGCGTGGGATGACATGCGCCCTTATATGGCGGGGGTTTCTGCTGAGAACAGCACCAAGTTCCTCTTTACCGATGCCACATATAATGGCTATGAGGCCCATGTAGGAGGGGTGTATATCACATATAAATTTTGAGTCAGGGGCGAAGCCCCATTTTTCCTAATCCTCCTTGATCTGAGGGGAAGGCAAAAGGCTTCCCCTCAGATACTCTTTTCGTTGACAGGGACCGGAGGAGGTAATATGGAAAACAAGTCAAGACGTACATGGTTTTTCTGTGTCATCTATCTTATCGTCTTCGGAGCATTTTCTATGGCAGGGGCGCAATCTGAATTTAAGGACGCACCGTATTTTTCCGGGATGCCGAGCCATAAGATTGTTGACGCATTAGATCAGGAGTTTGCTGATTACAGTTTTTATAACGGCAAAAATTGCACTACGATAGAGGGGAAAAAGTATTGGAGGGCGTATACCATGAAAGAAGGCGCAAAACAGTCCAGCGATCTTCAGATTTCACGTAACTACTCGAATGCCGTCAAGAGTATGGGAGGTACTATTGTGTTTGAAGGGCAGTGTTCTGGAGTTCACTGTGCGGAAAACTGCGGCGGCCGCATGATGGTTGGAAAGGTCACAAAGGGAGGCAATGAGCTTTGGATTGAAGTGGCGCCTTTCAATGACGGGAATGATTACTACCTTACGCTCGTGGTAAAGGAGGCCATGAAGCAGGACGTCACAGTAAGTGACATGTTCGATGCCCTGAACCGTGAAGGCCATATTGCTCTCTACATCAACTTCGATACCGGCAAGTCAACCATTAAACCTGAGTCAAAGCCGATTATCAATCAGATTGTAGAGATGATGAAGGCAAATCCCGGTCTGAAGATAGGCGTGGAGGGCCACACAGACAACGTGGGCAACCCGAAATCGAACAAGACCCTCTCTGATGAGCGGGCAAAAGCGGTTGTTGCAGCTATAGTTGCCAAAGGTATTGACCCGAAACGCCTGAGCGCAGCAGGCTATGGCCAAGATAAACCTATTGCCGATAACAGGACAGAAGATGGCAGGGCCAAGAACCGCAGGGTCGAGCTGATAAAGAAATAAGGCGGAAGGACTTATGAAGCCTTACTACAATTACTGCTTATATGGCAATCAATGCGGAATCGAGTTACGACTATTCTCAGGTATAAGCCTTAGTGCTTGAATACACGCTGGCCGGTGAATACCATGGTTACTTTAGGATTCGCCTCATTGCAGGCAATGATGGATTCGAAATCCCGATCTGAACCTCCTGGCTGAACGATTCCTGAGATCCCCTCTTTGATGCCAACATCAACACCATCCCTGAATGGGAAGAATGCATCGGAGACCATAACAGAACCTATAAGTCCACCCTTGTTTTTTCTCGTCTCTTCATCTATATCAAGGAGGGCATCCTTATTTCTCTTCCCATTCTTCACATCAAGCTCAAAGGTCTTATAAGGAATACCATATTTCTTAAAACAGAGAGCATCAGCATATTTCGTATACGCCTTGAAGACTGCAATCTCAGCCACGCCTACCCTGTCCTGCTCACCCGTGCCTAT
This sequence comes from Nitrospirota bacterium, assembly GCA_040753575.1. Classification (GTDB taxonomy): domain Bacteria; phylum Nitrospirota; class Thermodesulfovibrionia; order Thermodesulfovibrionales; family SM23-35; genus JBFMEC01. The sequence continues at coordinate 1,775 of JBFMEC010000050.1, forward strand.
ACCAACTGTCGCACCATCCTTGACATAAATTACAGAGTTTGATGTGATTCCCTGCTCCACATTCCAGCCAAAGAGCATATCATCATATTCTCTCTCAGTGGGTATTCTTTCTGTGACATACTCTTTACCCTGATATATTGCCTTTGCAGGTAAGAAGTCTTCCTTTGATTTTATCTTATTAATCGGGGATTGCTGAACGATGATTCCACCATCGATTAATGATTTAAATTCCACAAAACGGAGTGTCCTGTATTTCTCTAATTCGTGAATCTTACTTATCCTAATAATCCTCAGGTTTTTTCTTTTTGAAAGGATATCTATTGTTCCTTCTTCAAACTCGGGTGCTGCTACAACTTCGAGGTAATTTTTGCTCACCAGCTCTGCTGTTGTTTTATCCATTGCCCTGTTAACAACGAGACATCCTCCAAAGGCAGCTATGCGGTCTGCCATGTTAGCTTTGTCATAGGCCTCTGAAAGTGTCTTCCCATAGGCAGCACCACAGGGGTTATTATGTTTTAATATTACTGTAGAAGGACGGGCCATCAAATATTTGATAACATTCAGACCATTGTCGAGGTCTGTGAGGTTTGTCTTGCCGGGGTGTTTGCCTGCCTGAATCATGTCCTCTTCTGTAATGCTGCTCACGAGGCCATTGCCTGACTGTATGAAATGGCACCCACCGAGGGCCAGATTTCCATTGATTAATTCATAGAGGGCAGCCTCCTGGTCAGGATTTTCACCGTATCGGAGTCCTTTCTCGATTAACTCTCCTGTTTTTTCATCAGGTATCTTCCACGTTCTTTTCCTGTATATCAAAGTTTGATCTCCAAATTTAATAATCACCTCTGGAGGAAAGTGATCAGCCATAATAGTCCGGTACATCTTCTTAATCTCCGACATAATGACCCTCCTCTGAGGAGATCCCCAATCTCTTTTCCATCATTACAATGTCATAGGGGGTAAGTAGTATGTCTATGCGGCTGCAGCATTTCGTAAAGCATCTGATACCCCTATGACATCTGAATTTGAATTGAGAATTCAGTTTAAGCTCAGTAGGTTCTACAACATCCAGATTCAGTAACATGGTTTAATCCTTTCTGTCTCAATTTTAAAAGTTCTTGAACTGCAAAATCATCAGCGAATTTTTCAGACCTTTTATAAATATTCTTAAGTTCACGCCTTCTGCGTGCAGCCCGCCTTCCACCTGATAATGAATGATTTACCATTGCAGTAATGTAACACTCGTTTCCTGCTTTCCTTGTATGTCCTATTTCATGAAGGAATAGAAAGGTATAAAGTTCATCAGGTTTGATCTCTGTGCCCAGTTGTTCACTCAGACGGCGGCACACTGACTCACGATCAAGATCGGGATTGAGATAAACATTACGGCTACCATTATACCCCTTAGAGAAGGTATTATAGGCGAGTCTACCATTACTCCATTTTCCGTGCATATCACCTTCTGTACCTATATAATTGAGAGTGTAATCGTTTGCATATTTCAGCATCGTCTGAAAATCCATGAGCCTTTGGAAAAACTTTATCTTATCGAGGGTTCCTGAGACATCTTTCACAAAAATACCTTGATATTCTCTTGGTTCCTCAGCCTCTATGGTGCCTAAAAGTGGTAGTTTTAGCAAAAGTGTCTTTTCGTCAATCCTGCTGATTTCGATTTTTTTATATCTCAACATGAAGTAAATAATACCTATCCCGATTAATAAACCGAGGATAAAGGTTAAAGGAAGAGAAGTCCCTGATTCCATAAATATCACCTCTTTAAATTAAGTGCAGCCTTTTTCTATTTTAGCATAAAGCCATTTCAACCTAATCCTGTGAATCCGGTTTGTCTCTCCTTTTATAAAGTTAAGCAAATTTCGGAAATAAAAAAGGCCGACCCCGATGCATCGGGACCGGCCTTTTAAATACTTAATCCTTACCGAGCTAATAAAGGAACAATCAAGAGGGATACAATATTGACTACCTTGATCATAGGGTTCATTGCTGGCCCTGCGGTATCCTTATACGGGTCACCAACAGTGTCACCAGTAACAGCAGCCTTATGTGGGTCACTCTTTTTGCCACCGTATGCCCCCTCTTCGATATACTTCTTAGCATTATCCCATGCACCGCCTCCACTCGTCATTGAGATTGCTAAGAAAAGCCCTGTGATTATGACACCGATCAGCATAGCTCCGAGGGCCTCCTTACCGAGGATGAAACCAATAATGATTGGCGAAGCAACTGGAAGTAGAGACGGGATAATCATTTCTTTAATGGCACCTTTCGTAACAATGTCAACACATTGAGCATATTGTGGTTTGGCTTTCCCTTCCATGATGCCTGCGATCTCACGGAACTGACGCCTTACCTCTTCTACAACTCCACCTGCTGCCTTGCCTACTGCCAACATCAGCCTCGAACCATAATAGAATGGCAATAACCCGCCGATGAATAAGCCAGCCAGAACAAGCGGGTTTGAAAGCTCAAAGGAGATTTTTGGGATCCCATATGGCTCAAAGGAACGGGAGTATTCAGCAAATAGAACCAGCGCGCAGAGTCCTGCAGAAGTTATAGCATATCCCTTTGTTACCGCCTTTGTCGTATTACCGACAGCATCAAGTGGGTCGAGAATAGTCCCGCGAACCTTCTCATCCATCTCTGACATCTCGGCAATACCAGCAGCATTGTCTGTAACTGGTCCGTAAGAGTCAATAGCAACTATGATACCTGTCATTGAAAGCATAGAGGCAGCAGCCAGACCTATGGCGAAGAGACCAACATCTATTTGACCTCTGAATCCACCACCCAAGGCATAAGATGCAAGGATGGCACCCACAACAACCAGGGCAGGCGGCATAGTTGACCTCATGCTCACGGAGAGGCCAGCAATAATATTAGTGGCATGACCTGTTGTGCTTGCCTTTGCAATCATCTTTACAGGGCCAAAGCTCTTAGAGGTAAAGTATTCTGTGATTATCATCATAAGCCCTGTAGCAACAAGGCCGACACCGGCTGTTAAAAGCACAGTCCAGGGCGTGAATGCCAGGGCATCCTTTGAGCCTGGTACAAATTTTCCTATAAACCAGACTGAGACGAAATAGAATGCGATTGCAGCCAATATACCCGAGGCAGCTAATCCTTTGTAAAGTGCACCCATGATATACTGCTTTGCACCTAACCTTACAAAAAAGGTCCCTATTATAGAGGCTAAAATAGAGATACCTCCTAAAAGCAACGGGAAGAACGCCCATGTGCTATCTTCACCAAAAACAGTTTTACCAAGCAGCATAGCAGCCACTATTGTGACTATATAGGTCTCATAGAGGTCTGCAGCCATGCCAGCACAATCTCCCACATTGTCTCCAACCTGGTCAGCAATAACTGCAGGGTTTCTCGGGTCATCCTCAGGTATACCCGCCTCAACCTTTCCAACGAGGTCAGCACCAACATCAGCAGCTTTTGTATAGATTCCACCTGCAATACGGGCAAAGACACTCATAAGTGAGCAACCAAACCCAAGGCCGATAAGGGCATAAAATGCCTTTTCTGGTACAATAGCCTTGGCAATGGAATAGTAAACTGCAATGCTCAGAAGGGCTGAACCAACACAAAAAAGACCTGGAACGGAACCACCTCGAAAGGCTAATTTAAGGGCATTTCTTAAACTGGTATAGGCAGCCTGTGAAGTTCTGAGATTACCCCTCACAGTGGTCATCATTCCGACGTAACCAGCTGTTGCTGATCCAGCAGCGCCAAGAAGGAATCCAAAGGCTGCAATCCAGTGCAGAAAGATCCCTATCAGCACAAATAAGACAATCCCGACAAGTGCAACTGTCTTGTATTCACGGCTGAGAAATGCCTCTGCACCTTCCTGTATAGCGGCAGCAATCTCCTGCATTCGAGCAGTTCCTTTATCCTGCTTAATTACCCAGAGCGCTGCCACTATCCCGTAAAGGATTCCTACTGCTCCACAAATAGCAGCAAATATAATGATACTTTGTTCCATTCTTCACCTCCATTTAGTTATTCATTCTTTTCTTAAAGACCACACTATCAGTGTGTTAGATCTTTCTTTCACCCCCCTTAATCTGAAGATTTATCCATTTAGAAGTTGAGAGTTAAGAGTTATGACTCAAAAGCTATTAGTGAAAACTTCCACCATCTTTTAACTTGCTTTTCGTTCTTAACCTTCCACCTCCTCTCCTCATTTTTAATCGGCCCCCTCTAACCTTCAACCTCCCTCTCTGCCTGCCTCGCGAAGATCATTGCCGTTGCCCTGTAGACCATATGTGACATTTTTGAGAATGGTGCATATAAAAACAGGAAAAAGACAACAACAAGATGGACGAAATATATCGGATACGCTAATACTGCAATATCGGCTAACCTCAAAATCTCAGCAAGTATGCCTGTCGCTACTATCAGGTAAACGATGTTAAGGAAAAGCCAATCGAAATAACTGCCACTGCCAGCCTTTTCTTTATTTCTCAACCTGTTCCTGACACCCAGAGTAATACCTATAAGGAGCGCTAAAGCGCTTGCGTTCCCGATTATCTTCATCGGATCTGTTAATGGATAAGGTGATTCACCCAGCATCCAGCCGAGGGGTTTCATACCCAGAAGTTTCATCACTACTGGCCCCCAAACATATATAAAACCGAGGGCAGTTGTGATTGCAAGACCTGCAAAACTGTAAAAAACTAAAAAGTGTGAGACCTGCCGGTCTTTTGTAAGATCACATTTTTGGAACTGTTTATGTGACAATATTACGCCTATCGTTGCAATGATAGTACTCAAAAGACCGCCTTTAAGCACCATCTTCCACCGCTTATCACCTGCAGATCGAGCCATATCCTTCCAGTACCCCGAAATACCTAAAACAAATGAAAAAATAGCAAAGGCAGCTGCTGGTACGAAAACAGCGTCAATGGACAGTGCAGGGAAAAACAATGCATAGGAAATACCCCCATCCTCTCCCCTTGGGATATTAGAGAGACTGAGGTGACCGATTGATGCAAGGATAATAAGAAAGATCACAACGGGAACTGCAAGGAGGAGAACCAGATACTGAGGGCTGCCTACCGCCTTTCCCAGGAAGCGGGGTACCGAATAATGCTGGATAGAGAGTTTCCTCACAGCATTCAGTACTTCTCCGGGTTTAGCCCCTCTCGGGCAATAGGCTGTACAATCACTGCACTGATGGCAAAGCCAGATGTCGGGATTGGGAAATAGTCTGTCCTTCAGACCCCATTGAGCATAAATCATCTCTTTTCTGGGGAAAGGTTTACTATCAGGAGTCACATTGCAAACAACTGAACATGTTGCACATTGGTAACACTTCTTCAGGGACTCACCGCCCGAGGCTATAACATCCCTTACAAAGTTTAAGTCAGGACTTATTTGCTCTGCCATCCTTTTACCTCCTATAAAACACGTTGTCCGTGACCCTTAGCCGTGACCAAACGGATACGGAAAACGGACACGATTCATGTTTAAAATCCTTTATATGGGTTAGGGCCAATTTCCTTCAATTTTTCAAGAAACTCATCTAATATCTGGGGTATTTTATAATATTCTGCAATAGACACCTGTGTCATCTGAATCCTTTCAGACTCAAGCCGCAGTCTGTCCAGTGTTTCCGCAACCTTCGACAATCTGATTTTTGCCAAGTGGCTTCCTGTTGCCATATGGCACTGATAATCCTCGCCATATTGACATCCCATCAGGAGTATCCCATCAATACCCTTTGAAAGGGCATCAGCAACCCATACCAGGTTCATTGATCCTGCGCATCTCAAAGGGACAACCCTTATAAAAGGATTATAAGAAAATCGGTGTAGTCCAGCCATATCAATAGCTGGGTATGCATCATTTTCACATGCGAAAACAATAGCCCTTAGTTTCTCCTCTTCTTCAGGTACCTCTATATTCTTTACCATAGTACCTATCATATCAACTGAATAGTTTTTAAAATTGATAATCCTTTCAGGACATGCACCCAGACATATTGCACATCTTCTGCAGCGAGTCGGATTATAAAGTGGATTAGCCTTTTCATCTTCATTTATGGCCCCGAAAGGACACTCCTCTGTGCATCTCTTACATTGGGTACATTTTTGCATAAAGAAATCTGCATATGATATATCACCTACTCTTGGATGTACTGCTTCTCCCCTATCTGTTAATTCAATGCACTGTATTGCCTTAAGGGCGGCACCTGTAGCGTCTTCAATTGTTGAGGATATATCCATGGGTGCCCTTTCAGAACCAGTAGCGTAAACACCCGTTCTTCGAGTTTCATACGGGAAGCAAATAAAGTTTGAGTCAGGGTATCCATAAGCTAAAGAAGGAAGCTCTCCGCCCTGCCTGTAGAAAAGATTCAAGATATCTGTTTCGATCATAACATAGGGAATGAACTCGTCTCCTGGTTTTACCCCTGGTGGAAGTTCTTCCTCCCCTAATGCAGTTACCGGAACCATACCTATGGCCAGAGCAACAAGATCAACGTTTACAAGAATTTTTTCACCTACCAGGGTATTTTCTACCTCGACTATGAGATTCTTATTCTCATCCTCTGTTATACCTTTAACATCTCCTTTTGTCAGGAATACCCCTGGATCATTCTGCATGCTCTTATAAAAATATTCATAGTGACCAGGGGTTCTGATGTCCCGGTAAAATATGTAGACCTTTGAATCAGGGTCCTGATTTCTTACATATTTTGCCTGTTTGAGAGACTCGACACAGCATGTCGCTGAACAGTATGGTAGATAATTCTCATCTCTCTGTCCGGCGCATAGTATGAAGGCAACGCTTCCTACAGGTTTACCATCTGATGGTCTCACGATCTTCCCCTTTGAAGACAGCTCTTCCATCATATAGTTCGTCACTACGTTTGGATATTTACCAAAACCGAGATGGGCAATTTTTGTGGCATCATAGGGCACAGTGCCTGCAGCTGAAACGATAGCACCGGCTCTGAAGGTCTCGGCGCTACCATTTTGCTTGACAGTCACATCATACAGACCTGGAGCACCATCTATTTTTTCTAATTGGGCAGAAGTATAAATCTTAATCTTTGGATTCTGTTGAACTTCTTTAATCAAATCATTAATGAATGGTTCTTCGAGGTCTGTATAAGGAGGTTTTGTAGGTGCCTGTTTATGAAGCTTTGTCATCCATCCGCCGAGAGAATCACCTTTTTCAACCAAGAAGACATCGTACCCTGCTTTGGCTGCTTCATTGGCTGCAGTAATCCCTGCCAGCCCTCCGCCGACCACAAGAACATTCCTGGAGAGGTCCTCCGCTTTATAGGGTTCTGGTGCCTCCATCTTCTGCATCTTCAGGATTCCCATCCTTATGTAGTCTTCTGCCATCATCTGTGTGTCTTCATCATTAGGTGGGTGTGTCCAGACAACCCCCTCCCTTAGATTGACCCTTTCAACCAGTGGAATACCAAGATTAAAGACATCATAATTTACACGTGGTGAACATGCGGCAATTACAACTGCGTTGACACCTTCTGCAGCCATGTCTTTTTTTATGAACTCAACGCCTTCCTTTAGACATAAAGATGGATGGGTTTTGACAACAGGTGCCTTCTGCTTAGTAGCAACTTTTACTAAACTATCTGTATCAAGAGATTTGCCGATCTCGCAATCCGTGCAGATATAAACTCCTATCTTTTTCTCCATTTTTTACCTCCTCACCAAAGATTGAATAGCCTTGAGAGCTGCCGCTGTACTGTTCTGGACACTGGAATAAACATCGAGCGGTTTTAAAGCGCAACCAACCGGATACATCCCGCTTATTCCAGTATCAGATATGATGAACCCGTCAGTATCGTAAGAAGTATTTGCAGGGATCTTCCATCCTTGTGTGGTAGGAGCCATACCAGTGGCAAGAACAACAAGGTCAGCTTTTTCATGAATTTTCTGGGCATTAAGCGCATCCTCTGCTATCACCGTAAGATCTTTTGTAGCAGGATCTTCCTCTATTTTTGCAACCTTACCTTTAATGAATTTTATCTTTTCATCTTTCTGTGCTTTCAAATAAACCCTTTCATACCTTCCTGGTGTACGAATATCTATGTAGAAGATTTTAACTTGAGCATCCGGGTATTGTTCTCGAATATAGGAAGCCTGTTTTATTGAAGCAAGGCAGCAGATGTAAGAGCAGTAAGGGAGATGATTCTCATCACGTGATCCAGCACATTGCACAAATGCTACCTTTGAGACCTCTTTTCCATCAGAGGGTCGAAGGATTTTACCATTAGTAGGACCATTTTGAGCTGCTAATCTTTCCATCATCATATTAGTAATAACATTCTGATACTTCCCAAATCCAAGATTATCTATTCTGGCAGCATCATATGGATTCCAACCAGTAGCCCAAACAATTGAGCCCACTTTTAAAGATAGGGGTTGAGTCTGCATGTTTAGATCAATTGCGTTGTATGTACATGCCTGCACACACTTAGCACATTCTGCTTTCTTGCAGTACTTCTCATCAATGACATACCTCAATGGGAAGGCAAAATCATGAGGAAGATAAATGGCCTTTGTCTTATCCATTTTGAAATTGAACTCATTCGGTCTTTCAATAGGACAGACTTCAACACAGGCCTTACAAGCAGTACAATTTTCATTCACATAGCGTGGATTAAGCTTAACTGTTACATCAAAGTCCCCCTCTGATCCGGAGATCTTCTCTACATCTGCTATGGTATAAAATTTGACCCTCGGATTATTTTTGATCCTTCTGAAATTTATTTCCAGCCCGCAATTGGGTGGACATAACTTTGGAAAATATTTATTAAGTTGAGTTACCCTCCCGCCAAGGTATGGATTCTTCTCAACGAGTGTTACCTCATACCCCACCTCGGCTGCTTCCAAAGCGGCGGTTATTCCACTCATTCCCCCGCCTACAACTAATATACTTTTTGTCTTCTCCGCTGTCATATTATCCCTCCATAAATGGTTATATGCTTAAAGGTAAGAGATTTTGAGTTTATTAGTATACAACACAGCACATATTTGTCAAGCTTAAACTTTTAACTCTCTCATGCTCTCCTCCCTTGGCAGGAGGGATTAAGTAGAGGTCAAGGGGCGAGATATATATTAGGAGATATATATTAATAGTCGCATTCTGAAGGACATTTGAATGCATCGAATGCTAAAAAGATTCTCTTTTCTTTCTCGACCCTTTCTTCTGAAAGTCTTTTAAACTCAATTTGCCTGAGGGCTTCTAATGCCTTCGGCTTTGGGGGTATTGCCTCTAAACCGCTGCCAATCACTTCGCCGGATATGGCGTCCAGAACCTCTGCATCCTGTCCATTTGTAACAACGGCAAATGGAATTATATAAACATCAAGGATCCTTGCACAGGACAAAACCTCTCTCTCCCTCGACACCAATGAACCACGAGCACATTTAATAATCATAAACCTTTTCCCCTCAATGCTTACAACAAGGTCAACCTTTGACCTGTTTATTTCATCACCTAAAATAATCTCGAATTCCCTGTCAACCACGATATCATTTTTTGAATAAGCCTTCTTTTCAATCAGAAGTCGTTCTATTTTCTGCCTGATCCTTTCATCATCTGTATCAATGAATGCCTGCCCGGTTATAAAGTCAATAAGTCTTTCCTCAGCCCCACTTATACGTTTCTCTGACATTAATTCCTTAATATTTTGTTCCTTCTTGACAGGCAAGACGCCCTACTTATTACCCTTCTTTTTATACTCTTCCTTCACCTTTAGTGTCTCTTCGAGCATCAGGATATATTTCAGGTATTTGAATCCGAATTTCATCAGTGCTATCTCGTCAGTCTTTATCTTCTCAACTTCTTCTTTATCAATATCAAGGATATCGAGAAATTTGCTCTCAAAAATAAATCTTCTAAATTTGTCTATATCATAACTTGCCATATAAATCAGGGGCTGCTTCTTCGGGTCGAGTTTGGGTTGCCCTGGATTGTCCCTCCTCAACTGTATTTCCTTCCACTCCCTATTCATATCATCATACAGGTCAACTCCCTGGTCAACCCTCCATGATTGTACTGTCCATTCTTTATCTTCCTGATAGCCGAGACAATTCGGTTCTCTGATAAAGAAATAGAATTCCTTATTTACTGGCCCTTTCTCTGATCCCCTTATCATAAGACCCTGACCGACGGGATAATATCGACAGTTAGCAGGCCGGTCTTCATAAATACTACAGCCCTCGAGTGTAACAAAGGGACATTTCCCTTCATCATCCATCATCTTAAGCACTGCGTAAGGATGTGAGGACTTTTCATCAATATGAATAGAGGTGTATTTCTTAAGGAATTCCTCTGAAGAAATTCCCAACCTCTTTTTCATCCTTAAGATGTCATAAGGAGTTAGGAGTATATCTATAAGTCTACAACATTTATTAAAACAACTGATACCTTTATGACACCTGAATTTGAATTTAGAATCCAATTTGCGCTCAATAGGTTCTACAACCCTCATATTCAGTAACATGGGTTAATCCTTTCTGTCCTGATCTTCATCTTCAAAGTTATTGAATGTAAAATCAGCAACTAAAATTTTTCTATTAATAAATATAACATATATAAACAGCAATTCGACAAATTTTGATTTTTAAGCAACTATAAAGTAAAGTAATTTTATAATCCTATCTCTGAATTTGACCATTAAGAAAATCTTCATAAAATAGTGAAATAGAAACAATGGATTTCTCAACGAATGATATGGGACCCAAGGATAAATGGATCATTGAAACGGTAGAGAAAGGGGATGTTGGAGAATATGTATCCCTTGTTCTTGAGTCAAAGGAGAAAGTTCATATAGCCTACTTTGATTATCTCAATGGTAATCTAAAATATGCAAGAAGTGGACCCAATGGCTGGATTATAGAAACGGTAGATCAGGAAGGAACTGTAGGTCAATTTCTATCATTAGCAAAAGGTGAAGGTGGAAAAATTTATATCAGCTACAGGGATCAGGGAAAAAATCGATTAAAAATGGCAGCATTTGATGGGAACAGATGGACAATTGAAGTAGTAGATAACGAGCCATTCGCAAGTATTGATACCTCAATATTTGTTGACACTCTGGAAAGGGTCTATATCAGCTATTATAATTTTAGCGAGGGTTATCTTAAGCTGGCTACCACGGATAGGGATCAATGGAAAATAGAGATAGTAGATAAAGGACAAAATCAATCGAATGCTGTCGGAGGATTTTCTTCTGTCAAGGTAGATTCTGGCGGTCGTATCCACATCAGTTACATAGACAGTGTTAACGGCTTCTTAAAATATGCAATTAAAGAAAATGATACCTGGAAGATCGAAGTTGCCGATGACAATGGATTTGTGGGCAATTTTACCTCACTTGCCCTTGATAAAGAGGGAAATCCTTACATAAGTTATACGGTTGATAAAAGACCAAATAAACCTGACCTTTGGCTTGCGAAAAAGGTTGGAGGTAAATGGAAAGTCGAAATCGTTGACACTGCAGAAATTGTAGGGCAGTTTAGTTCCCTAGTAGTAGATCCGAATTCCAATATCTACATAAGTTATTCGGCCGAGAGTAGACTGAAAGTAGCAAAGAACATCCAGGGTCTCTGGGACTTTGAACTCGTTGACCCTGATGCTACCACAGTACAATATACTTCTCTTTCCATAGATAAAGAGGGGATGCCTCATATTGCATATTATGATAAGGGCAGAGCCATCAAATATGCTCATAAGATATAGAGGCTAAAAGTCTGGATGATTTGTAAGTTCGGGAACAATCTCTATTCAGACGCAAGCTTTATCCTTCTCTCTGCACTCTTTAAGAAAAATTGTAGCTAACCCTTTAGAAGTTAGCTACAATTCAACACCGTAATTCTTGGATAAGTAAGGATTTATTTGGGCATATCGCTCCACAACTGTGCCCATTTGGCTTTTACTGAAGAAAGCTTCTGCTCTATCTCCATCTGGTCAGGACTCCACACAGTCGGGCATTCTCTCCTGAGACGCTCAATCCTGTCCTCGAGTTCTTCAACAAGTATATGGAGATCTCTAACCTGGTCCACAACCTTAGCCTTATCTCCTGACGAGACTTTATCCAGCCTGCGGACTATATCATATACTTTTGCCTTCCATCCCGTGAGTTCTGTACTGAGATTGCTACAATAATCTTTTAACTCCATAATTTACCTCCCTTTCATGTTTTTGTAAAATTTTTAAACGTACAAGTTAAAACCGAAGAAGTCTTTCTTCTCACCTCCCTTCAGTTCTATATTTACCAATAAATCCTGATTCCATATAAGTATCGAGAGCTTTTTGCAATTCTTTAAGCTAAAAGTACCATAAATAAAATTAAAGGGGTATCAGCAAATATCTGATTTTTTTGTAGGATTTTGATATTTTGCTTGTAGGTATTTATCTTACAAGATTTTCATGAATCAAAATTTCGTTAACTGAAAAAGAGATACACGAAATTGGCTATAAGGGGCATTATTGGTTTTATTGAAAATTCCGGGCCTCCCAAAAATTTTCTTTTTTCCTATATTGTAACCTATATTGTAACCTCTATTGTAACCTCTATTGTAACCTCTCTCTGGAGTAAATAAGCTTAAATGTGTTGTCAAAGAGGGTTACTACGACTGTAGGCAGCTCTACTAAATCTCATGAGTTATTAATATTAACGCCTTTAGTGCTTTAAAGCACGCCTACTTTATTATTGTAGGCGATAATCTAAACGGGTACAAATCCGATAATAGTGTCTCCCTTGGATGATGATTTTGGGCACACCGATGCGCATGGTCTCCAGAATAAGAGCGCATGGACTCATTAGTAATTTGTGTCT
>JBFMEC010000051.1:0-14529 GCA_040753575.1 Nitrospirota bacterium
TGCTAAGTTTGACCAACTCCTGTATCTTTTTGACCGTTCCATAAATCTTAACCGCTCTCATGGCACCTCCTATTTGGGGGATGATGCCATTATCTCATATGTAGCTTTATTTATGCAAGGTTATATAATACTTAAAATTTGTATTATTCCTATTACTATGAAGAAAATCCCCAAAGCTTTTTTAATCCTTTTACTCATATTTTCTTCTCCTGTTACTTCTTATGCCCGAAATTTCACTTAACTCGTTCATAGTTGCACCATGGTGCAATTATAATCCCTAATTTGGAGGGCTAATTGCACTCTGGTGCGGTTATTTTCAATTTGCCTGAAGACCCGATGCCTCACTCTTGCCTTTTTTTGTCACATTTCCTCATCCTCCTTTAAGTCGAGATTGTCCAGTGGACTTATTATTCTGCCCAAGCTTCTTGTGCTCACATGGGTATAGATTTCAGTTGTTTTACTACTTGCATGGCCCAATAATTCCTGAATATACCTTAAATCCACGCCGCCTTCCAGCAAGTGCGTTGCGAAGCTATGCCTTAAGTCATGTACAGACACGTCTTTTTTTATTCCGGCTTTATCACATGCCTGGTCGAATATCTTCTCAATAGTCCTTCTTGATAAATGTCTGCCGGCTTTTGCGCCTTCAAAAAGCCATTTCATGGGCTTATATTGTGCTATATATTCATCTATTACATTCAACGCCTTCTCAGACAGTTTAGTATATCTGTCTTTTCTCCCTTTCGAGCCTTTTATATGAATCAGCATCCTCTGGCGGTCAAGGTCCTCCAGTGTTAAACGCGCGGTCTCGCCTACCCTGAGACCGCCGGAGTATATAGTCATCAGTATAGCCTTGTGCTTGATATTCTTCATCGCTTGAATAATACGCGTTATTTCCTCTTTGTTTAAGATCGTAGGTAACTTCTTATCCTTGGTAGGGCGCCTTACTTCGTATATGAATTTCTTTTTCAACATTGAACCGTAGTAGAATTTCAGGGCGTTAATAGCCTGATTCAATGTCGAGGTTGCCGACTCTCTTTCTTCTGTAAGATAGAGGAGGTAATCCTTAATATCATTTTCCACGACATCTAAGGGTTTCTTATCGGTAAAACTGATGAAATCACGATTATAGTAAAGATAGGCCTTGACGGTCTCGCGGCTATATTTCCGAGTTATCAGTTCTCTCCTGAGGTCTTCGAAATTGTGCCCCTGACCTGCCTGAGATTGCTTCGGGACTTCCATCCTTGCAGTGACTGTTTTGGGAATGTCGGCCTGGAGCTGAGGATCGATATGAATCTTCTCTCCCTCAAAAACTTCTAAAATCTTCTTTAGGGTTCCATCTGTATTCGGAAAGCTCCAGTATTTTTCTTGAGGATGCCATCTGCGGCCTTCGATGGTTTTGACTTTTGCAACTACTAGAGGATTGTAAGGGAAGGTAACTACAATTCTTCCTGAGTTATCTTTACTGACATTCACCCCATCCCTCTGTGGAACTATCTTACCGACTACTCTTAAACCCTGTCAACCGAAAATTGGGTTTTTAAAGCAAATTCTGGAAGCAACAAGATCTGTTTTTACAACCTTTTGCACCTTTAATAAAAACCAACATTCTTTTGCTGTCAATGTCTTCTGGTTTCAGTTTCACAACCTCACCAACCCATAATCCAGCAGTTAATCCCAGGGTCAAGTCTTGAAATATAAGAGAGATTAAAGGGGGCATTCTATTTTCTCTCTTTTCAATTCTCATTATTGCTATCAATTGCTCTTCCTCTTAAGTAGATATTTGATTATTCTGCAATCTACATTTTCATCCGCAAGAATTTTAAGTTGCAATCATTTCCTCCTGAGATATCACATCTGCTGAGTAAGAAAGCGCTGCTAAAATATCATCTTTTGTCAAATGAGGATATGCCTCAAGCAATTCTTCTACAGTCATTCCTTCTGATAACTTCCTCAGGATAAGTTCAACTGTAATCCTTGTACCTTTGATTACAGGTTTCCCAAGCATTATGTTTGGATCTGTTGTTATTCTTTCTTTATAATCCATTATCTCACCTCCTGAATAAAGTATCTTCTCGTATTATACTTTTTAATCTGCCAATAATTTAGACAAAACAGCCTTTTCATAAGAGGTTGTTGAGATAAGTTACCGAACAAATAAAGGGGGACGCATCTTTGCCTTTGAATTTTCGCTTCTCATCTTATTAATCTAAAGCATTGCTACCCCTTGTTCTGTAAAAGCATAGGGAAGATAAGGGCGACCACCCCAACTTGAGGTGCCAAAATGGAACCTCATTTCAAACTCTTTTTAATTAAGCTGAAACATGAAATCTGGTGGGAAACGGCCTGAGCTTTGTAAAACAAAATTCATAACAAAAAAGCCCATTCCCTTTGGAACAGGCTCCCCACACGAAGTTTTCAATTATATCTTCTATGCTGTTATAATTAAGACCATAAGACATGCCAAAGACAAAGACCTTTTATCAGTGCCAGGCCTGTGGATATACAAGCCCGAAATGGCTTGGCAGATGCCCGGACTGCGGAACGTGGAATAGCCTCGTAGAAGAACGGAAAGAGCCCTCAACTCGCCACTCCTCACTTCATATACCGGGAAGATTCGAGCCTCAACCCTTAAGTTCCATTAAGGGCAGCAAAGAAAAGAGAACCTCAACAGGACTGAGAGAGCTCGACAGGGTACTCGGAGGTGGCGTTGTTACAGGTTCCGTAATACTCGTTGGAGGAGACCCCGGCATAGGTAAATCTACGTTACTCTTACAGGCCCTATCGGGACTTTCAAGAAAATATGGAAAAGTACTCTATGTCTCCGGTGAAGAGTCTCCCGACCAGATAAAGCTCAGGTCAGAAAGATTATCAATAAATTCTGATGAAATAATCTTACTTGCTGAGACTTCTCTGGAAGGCATTATCGATGCCGCATCAAAACTCTCTCCGAAGGCTATGGTTGTAGATTCAATTCAGACGGTATACATTGAGGAACTCCTTTCGGCTCCCGGTTCTGTTAGTCAGGTTAGAGACTGCGCAGCGAAACTCATGCTTTTTGCAAAAAGATCAGACATTCCCGTGTTCCTGGTTGGGCATGTGACGAAAGAAGGGGCCATTGCCGGGCCTCGGGTGCTTGAACATATTGTTGATACAGTTCTCTATTTTGAAGGTGACCGCGGACATTCCTACCGCATCTTGAGGACTGTAAAAAACCGCTTTGGTTCAACAAATGAGATAGGAATATTTGAGATGACAGACTCAGGACTTATGGAGGTGGAAAACCCCTCGGAACTCTTTCTGATGGAAAGACCTCTGGACGTCTCAGGATCTACAGTCGTTGCGAGTCTTGAAGGTACCAGACCTCTCATGGTTGAGATACAGTCACTCGTCTCTCATACTAACTTTGGTATACCCAGGAGGACAACAATAGGGGTTGACTTTAATAGGGTGAACCTCCTCATAGCAATTCTCGAAAAAAGAGCAGGCCTGCCACTCGGCGGGATGGATATATTTGTAAATGTCGTCGGCGGACTGAGGATAATTGAGCCTGCCGTTGATCTTGGTATCCTCGTAACCATTGCCTCTTCTCTTAAAGATATAGCCATAGATCCAAAGACCTTTGTCTTTGGCGAGGCAGGACTTTCTGGAGAAATAAGAGCAGTGACGCAGGCAGAGACGAGGATAAAGGAGGCTGCAAAGATAGGGTTTAGGCGAGCTGTTCTGCCCCGCGGGAATTCCGAAAAGATAAAAGAAAACTTTGGTCTGGATATAAGAGGAGTAAAGAATATTGAAGATAGTCTTGAGGTTATCTTTAATTAGCCTTGTAGTACTTTTGTTCTCCTGTACGGCAAAGAGGGTTGAGATGCCAGTATATGAAGGTGCTGATCTTAAAGAAATACTTTATTCAAAAAATGATATCTCAACCATAGAAGCCACATTCTCGATAGTCCTCGAAAAAGATGATACAGAGATAAAGGGAGACGGCATATTGCATATCTCCAGGGAGGGAAATCTTAACCTCAGGGTGTACTCATTTGGATTCCTTGCCCTTGAGCTTACTTCAGAAAAGGGAGACATAAAAAGCATTCCGGGAATTGACTCAAACAAACGCACAATTCTTACTTACGGTTTACGCGATTGTCTCTTCTGGTGGGACATTAAGGATTATGAGGTCAATGAAGAGGACGGCATTTATCACCTGAAGAATCCCTTGAGGAATGTATGGATTGATAAAAAGACAATGCTCCCTGTAAAGCAGACGGTCTCTTTCGAAGATGGAAGGGAAATAAGTATCTTCTATGGATGTCCGGAGAAGGCCGGTGAGTTTTGGTATCCCTCAAGGATAAGAGTAGAGGTCTCCAGATATTCTGTAACTTTGAAGATCAAAGAAATATCATTTATGTCCGTTTAAGCCCAGATCGACAGCTACTGTATTTATCGTAAAACCATCAATGCTGTTTGCTTTGAAGAGGTAACCTTCAAGGAGCGCATTATCACAGACTGTATTTACGAGTCTCGGCAGACCCTTTGAATATTTAAATATGAGACCGACTGCCTCCTCCGTGAATATGTCCCTGTCACATCCGGCAATTCTGAGTCTGTGCTTAATATAATCTCCTGTGTCTTCCTCAGAAAATGACCTTAGCCGTATCATAATGGCAACTCTCTGCCTGAGCGGTTCATCCAGGGAAAGAACATCCTCGAATCCAGGGAGACCAAAAAAAATAAAATTTATCATCTTCCCGTGGGGCATCTCCATATTCAAAAGACCCCTGAATTCTTCCATAATCTCCTTTGAATTTAACATCTGAACTTCGTCGATCATCACAACGGCTTTCTTGTCGCTATCATTTATCTCCTTAAGCCTTCCGTAAATCTGGGCGAGAAGTTCCACTTTGTCGTTCTTCAAATCCTTGATATCAAGCTGCAGGGCAAACTTTCTAAAAAGCCATTCTGAACTTACCGAAGAATGAACTACCACAAGGAGGGCTGCCTCATAAGCATCTTCATCCAATTCCTCGAGAAGCTTCCTTGCGAGTGTCGTCTTGCCACTTCCTACATCGCCAATAACAACAGCTAAACCTTTTCTTGTATCGATTGCATATCTTAACTTTATGAGGGCTTCTGAATGCTGGGGACTGTTATAATAAAATCTACTGTCAACTACTGTTGAGAATGGCTGTTCTTTCAGGCCATAATATTCCAGATAATCCATCGCTTATAAATATGAGATCCTATCCTTTTTAGCCCTTGGTTTCTCTTCCTGCACAACACCCGCTAATCTTTCCTTGATCTGAATTATCTTTTCGGGGATATCACGAAATCTGGAATTCCATTCATATATTTCTCTATAGCAGTTGAGCGCCCCTTCAAGATTACCACCTTTTTCATGTATCCCGGCGAGGTCATACTTCATAGACCAGTAAGATTCATCCCGTTCTTTCACCTTCTTAAGGGCATCAATAAGAATATCGGCTGCAAGCTGGTATTGACCTTTTTCGCTGTAACACGCAGCGATCATGCTGGAAGACTGGATAAACCTGTTGGGATCACCAAGTGCTATCCGAAACTCCCTTATAGCATCATCTATCAGGCCCATCTCCTTATAGGCTATCCCGAGATTATAATGCGTCTCAGAATCTTCTTTTTCGAGCTGTTGCTCAAGTCCTCTCTTAAATTCATTGAAGATGCCCAATACATCGCTGTCAATCTTTTCTCTTTCGAATTCATAATTGAGCGAAAGCAGTTTCTGCCTTATCTCCTCATTTAAAGGAAAAAGCTTATGAAGCCTTCCCAATATCCCTTTAGCCTCCTCTACCAAACCCTGTTTAGAATAAAAATCGGCTTCCGCAATCTCTTCACTATAATCTTCTATAGAATGACCCTCTGGCGATTCAATAGAAACCTTACCGAGAGACATTCGTAGTCCAACAAGCCGGGGATCTTCCGGATCTATTTCAAGGGCTTCTTCTATCATGTGCTCCTTATTCTCAATATCATCTGCTCTGCCAAAAAGCTCAGAAAGTAAAAGGCATTCGGTAACTGCCTGCTCTTTGTCACCTGCATTAATGAATAAGGATCTCAATTTTAAATGAAGATCTATGTTTCCAGGTTCGCTCTGGCTCAGTCCTTCAAGGAGATTCTTAGCCTCCTCACAGAGTCCGTACCTTATGAGAATCTCTGCATCTGCAAGTGCTTCATCAACAGCCTCTTCGTCTGTCTTTGATAAATCCGCCATACTAAGTTCCTTAACGAGTTCTACCACTCTTGACCTGAGCACTTCATCATCAGGAATTATTGAGAGAGCTTCCTTATAACAGTTAAAGGCCTCTCTTTGCCTCCCCATTGACGTAAGCGTGTTACCCAAAACAACAAGCTCATGGGCGACCTTGTCATCTTCTCCCGTTTGTCTGTAAAGTGAAACAAGCCTTTTGCCAGTCTCTAAAGGGCTTATATCCTTAAAAGATTCTACCAGAGCTATAGCATCGGAGGTCTTCATATCGGATATTATTTCGTCGACAACAGGGAGATATTCTGCCCATGCCTTATCTCTATCACCCTCCTTAACATAAATCTCCCCCAAGAGCTTTTTCGCCTTAACATTGACAGGCTCGATCTCTAAGATCTTCTTGAGACGTTCCTTTGCTTCATCAAATTTGCCCCATACCGTGTAAATCTCTGCATATCTGAGAGAAATCTCAGTATCCTCAGGAAAAAGAACATTGGCCTCTTTCATATGTTCGATGGCACGTTCAAGATTGCCCTGCTTCTCGAAAAGATAATTGATGGACAGGATAGCCTCTTTGTTCAAAGGCTCGATATCGAGTACTTTCTTATAATACTCAAGTGCCTCTTCAATATCCCCCTTTTCCTCGTGATACCTTGCAATATGAAAATATTCCTTGGCAGACTTTGAGCTAAGACCTTCTTTAGCATATAGATCTGCCACTTTCTTTCTGAGAAATAAATCTAACGGCGAAATAGAGAGGATCCTCTCATAAATCTCAAAAAGCCTTTCCTTTTCACTCTCCCTGGAAAGGCTATCAGCGGCTGTAAGATAATATTTTATGGCATCTCTTTTAAGACCTCTCTCTTCATTAATTTTCCCCAGAGAAAGAAGGGCATCGGCATTTGCGGGATCTACATTAAGTATCTTTTTATAAAGTCCTAATGCTTTAAGAGAAAAGCCTTGCTCTTTGAAAAATTCTGCGGCCCTATGAAAGAAGGAGATGGCGTTATTCTTATCACCTTTCTTAAGATAAAGATCACCAATCGTATTAAGGATATTACCGTCATGGTATTCATCTATAAGTCTTTCCCACTCTGAAATTGCTTTATCTATCTGGCCTCTTTCGAGATATCTCTGGGCATTTTTGATTACAGATGCTTTATCCATCCTTATAGTGTTAAACTTATCACAACCCTTTAAAGGGTGTCAATAATTGGGCCTCCCGCAAAGGTTACAGATTGAATTACAATTTCCAGAAGAAATTATAAATTACCGGATGGAAATAAGAACTCTGACATTATCTCTTTTTTTTCAAAAATTCTCTGGGCTTTCCGGCACCTCTGATCGGTCCCACAAGACCGTCCTCTTCCATCAGTTCCATTATCTTTGCTGCTCTGTTATATCCTATCTTGAAGCGCCTCTGGATGGAGGATATAGATACCTCTCCGGACATCTCTCCAAACTCCACGGCCTTCAGATAGAGTTCATCTCTCTCAGAAGGGCTCTCTCCGTTACTCTCAAGTGGCTGAATAGCTTCTAATAATGCGTAATCAGGCTTTCCCTGAGATTTTATGAATTCCGTGACAGCCCTGATTTCCTTCTCAGTGATAAGGGCGCCATGTACCCGGATGATCCTCGTGCCCGGAAACATTAAAAGCATATCACCCTTGCCGAGAAGCTGCTCCGCACCTTGCGAATCCAAAATGGTCCTCGAATCAATCTTTGACGAGACCTGGAAGGAGATCCTCACAGGGAAGTTGGCCTTAATTATTCCTGTAATTACATCGACTGAAGGTCGCTGGGTTGCAAGGATGAGGTGAATGCCAGCTGCCCTTCCCATTTGGGCAAGCCTCGTTATAGAGTCTTCAAACTCGTTCGCTGCGGTGAATATCAGGTCGGCAAGTTCATCTATGATGATGACTATAAAGGGTAGTTTCTCATCATCCGCTACCTGACTGTTATAGCTTTCAACATTCCTTGCGGCTCTTTCTGCAAGAATCCTGTATCTTTGCTCCATCTCAAGAACCATCTTTTTCAAAGCCTCTGCTGCATCCTTGGGGCTTGTTATGACAGGTGAAATGAGATGGAGTATATCCTCGTAAGCTGAAAGTTCCAGCAGTTTCGGGTCTATCATCAACATCTTTACCTCAGTTGGTTTTGCCTTATAGAGAATACTCATGACCATGGAGTTTATTGATACGCTCTTACCCGAGCCTGTAGCACCTGCCACAAGAAGATGGGGCATCCTTGACAGGTCTGCGATGACCGGTGTCCCGAATATATCTTTTCCGAGGCCAAGGGTGAGTTTTGAGCTACTCTTCCCGAAACTATCGGACGATAATATTTCTTTTAATGAGACCATCTCTCTCTGCCTATTTGGTACCTCTATCCCCATGGTGGATTTACCGGGGATCGGGGAGATCCTGACGCTCTGAGCCTTCAGGGCGAGTGCTAGATCGTCGGAAAGGGAGACAACCCTGTTTATCTTCACGCCCGGCGCCGGTTCGAATTCATACATCGTCACAACAGGGCCTGGATGTACCTGTGTGATCTTACCTTCCACATCGAAATCTTCAAGTTTCTTCTCAATAAGAGAAGAATTTGCCAGAAGCTCTTCCTTCGAAGGTCTGAAGGATGTGGAATCACAGGAATTAAGGAGATCTAAAGGCGGAAGTTCATAGCCACCCCTTTTCGGTCCTGGAACCTCAGCCTTTTGAGGTTGAGATGGGGGTTGAGGTTCAGGCTCTTCGATAAGTATCTCCTGCTCTTCTACAGTCGGTTCTTCCGTTTTTGTGGGTTTCTGTTCCGCCCTCTTTTTTCTCTTAAATCCGATGGCGGTTATAGAAACAGGACTCAGGAGAACAATAGAGGAAAGAAATGCCGAAAGTGAAAAGATATAAGCACCGGGAAGAGAAAGGAAACGATCGGAAAGATAGGCTATTGCCCTGCCCACAAGTCCACCTGCGCCATCGGGATACTTATCGAAGGCGATATTAAAGGTGACTGAGAGGAGAGATAGCAATAAGGAGGAGGATAAAGTGAAAAGTATGCCGCCTAACAAATAGATCTTATGTCCTTCCTTTCCGAGTATCCTCTTAATGCCGAAGGCAAGTATTAAAAGAGGAATAACGAAGGAAGCAAAGCCGAGAAAGATGATGAGCAAGCCCGAAATATTCGCCCCGACAATTCCGCCGAGATTGTGCACAGGTTCAGGAGGTTCTGTAATACGGAAAAAAAGGACAGGATCCATTAGGTTATGAGTAAAAAGACTCAGCGATAAATAAAGGCTTCCCAGAATGGAAACGATGCCAAGGACCTCTTCTTTTATCCGTCTTATCCTTTCCACCATATCCCGCCTATTATAACAACTGCCAGGATGAATCTGTAATAGACAAAGATATTCAAGGGGTATTTCCTCAAAAAGTTCAGCAGAAATTTAATAGCGATAAACCCTGTAATAAAGGAAGTTAGAAGACCTACTCCGAAAAGCTGAAGATCGTAATCCTGTCGAAATATGAAGAGCCTCTTAAGATGAAGTAAAATAGCCCCTGCTATAATGGGTGTTGAGAGCAGGAAGGAAAATCTTGCCGATTCCTCTCTTTTAAGACCCCTGAAAAGGCCCGCCGAAATGGTTATGCCCGAACGGGACACTCCGGGTACAAGGGAGATTGTCTGGGCCATGCCGATAATCAGTGCATCCAGAAGACTTGTTTTTCCCATGGCTTTGTATTTTTTTGCTTTTTCGGCAATCAACATAATGAAGCCAACCGCAATTAGCATTACACTGATTAAAAAGGGTTTTCTCAGGCTCTCTTCGACGATATCATTAAAGAAAAAACCTGCTATAGCTGCGGGCATCGTTGCAAGTAGAATCAGTCCGAAAAGTTTACGGTCTCTTGTAAAAAGTCCGATCCAGTCTTTCCAGAAGCAGGAAAGAAGGGCTATCAATGTACCAGCATGGAGGGCAACATCGAAGGTAAGTGTTTCAACATCCCCCTTCCATCCAAAAAACCAGGGAAATAGTATGAGGTGGGCGGTACTGCTTACGGGAAGGAATTCTGTAAGGCCTTGAACAATGCCAAGTATCGCGGCCTCGAACATAAGCCTAAACCTTGAAAATAATAGGCATGATCATCGGTCTTCTACCCATAGTGTCTCTCAGATATTTCTTCAGGGTGCTTCTGAGTTTTGCCTGAAGGAGTGAGGAATCCGACAATATCTCTTTATTGAGTCCCTTTATTGTATCGGCCAGAAGCTCTCTTACATCATTGATTACTTCTTGAGAGGCATCCTCAAAGGTAAATCCCCTTGATATTATGTCCGGCCCTGAGACAATGGTGCCCGTGAGTTTCTCTATCGCCAGAAGTATCAGGACAATTCCGTCATGGGCAAGCCGCATCCTGTCCCTGAGGACCATCTCCTCTACATCTCCTATGCCTTTGCCGTCTATAAATATACGGCCCGAATTCACTCTGCCATTTTTCGAAGCTTCTTTCTCAGATATTTCAAGAACCTCACCGTTTTCAAGGATAAAGATATTCTCCGGGGGGATTCCGATTTTCCTGGCCAACATTGCATGATAGACGAGATGTCTGTACTCACCATGTACCGGCATAAAATATTTTGGTTTCACCAAGTTGAGCATGAGCTTCAGTTCTTCCTTCGAGGCATGGCCAGAGACGTGTACTTCCGAAACCTTCTCATAGATGACATTCGCACCTTTTCGGAAGAGGTGGTTAATGATTCTACCAATGGACCGCTCATTTCCCGGAATCATCCTTGCCGAGAGTATAACCGTATCTCCATCTTTAATCTTAATCTCTTTATGTTCATCTGTGGCGATCCTGGAAAGGACGCTCATAGGTTCTCCCTGGCTCCCCGTTGTTATGATCACTACTTCATGGTCCTTCAGTCTTTTAAGGTCTTCAAGCCCCAACCATGTGTCCCCGGGAATTTTGAGGTATCCAAGATCAAGTGCTATCTGTGCATTTGAGACTATGCTCTTCCCGCAGATTATCACCTTTCTTCCAAATTTTATAGAAACATCGATGGCCTGTTGAATCCTGTGGATGTTTGAAGCAAAGGTGGCGATGATAATCCTTCCCGGAGCGCTTGAGAATATATCCTCGAAGGCACGCCTTACCTCCTTCTCAGAGAATGTAAAACCGCCTTTTTCAGCATTTGTGCTGTCCGAAAGAAGAAGGAGAGTCCCCTTTTCTCCGTATTCCGTAAATTTATGGAAATCCATCAATTGATTATCAACGGGAGTAGGGTCCAGTTTGAAATCACCAGTATGGATAACAAGCCCCACGGGGGTCTGGATCCCGAGACCAACTCCATCGACGATACTATGGGTGACTCTAATGAATTCTACTGAAAATACACCAAGGGTGATTATATCCCTTGGTCTAACAGGAACGAGTTCAGTCTTTTCCAGATGATGCTCAAGGAGTTTGTTCTTCACAAGGCCAAGTGTGAGAGGAGTCCCATAAAGGGGGACTGAAATTTCCTTCAGCAGAAATGGGAGAGCGCCTATATGATCTTCGTGTCCATGGGTAAGAACTATGCCTCTTACCTTGTCTCTGTTGTCAAGTATGTAGGAGAAATCAGGTATAACAAAATCGACTCCAAGCATATCCTCCTCGGGGAACATCAGTCCACTGTCGACAACAATGATGTCATTGTCATATCCAAGAACTGTCATGTTGAGGCCGATCTCCTCAACGCCGCCGAGGGGAATTACAGAGAGGAAATTTTCCATCAAACGATATTAGATATTATAACAAATCTCTGCTCGCCTTTTACTTCTCGCTTCAATCGCGGAATTCTTCCAAGAAATGCTTCATCCAATCTTTCCTATTAAGACCGAGGATTTTGACTGACCGAGGATGTTTCTTGAAACGCTGCCCATCATACCTTTTATTCCCCTGAGACCTCTACTGCCGAGGGCTATTACATCAGCCTTCAATACCTCTGCCTCGTTAAGAATTTCGGTGGAGGGATCTCCAAATTTAGTCAGTAAATTTATCTTAGGAAATCTTTTAATTAAATATCTCCTGGCCTGCTCAATAATCTTTTCTGATTCAGCAAATTCCATCGCCCTGCCTCTTGAGACAACCTCTTTTATCCGATCATTTATTTCCATCACAAACCTTTCAGGTATATCAGAAAGGACTGACCTTATCACATTGAAGATCGTAATTTCCGTGTCATCGGGAAATGGTATGAAATTTAAGAGATTGACCGTTGCATTGGCATGATCTGATCCATCTGTGGCAAAGAGTATTCTCATCTTGCCTTCTTCTTCCCAGGGGGACTGCCTTATAACAAGGACGGGTTTCGGTGAATTTATTGCCACTGACCTTGTCACACTTCCGAGGGCGAATAATTTTATTCCCTTGAGGCCCCTCGCTCCCATGACGATAAGGTCAATGTTGGAATCTACCGCAAAGTCAATTATATATTTATCGGGAGCACCATCTAATATGGCTGTACTTATTCTGGCTGAGACCGGTTTAAGAATATCCAGGGCAGTATCAAGTATCTTCGGAGCGATTTCTATCTTTATTTGTTTGAGGCTTTCATAATAAGATTCCCTGTCATATTCAAAGGGAACCCAGCTTATCACATGAAGAATGGTAATTTCATCTTCAAGGGATAGATTAAGGCGGGTCAGGAATTTTGCTGCCAGGTCCGAATATTCCGAGCCGTCCGCAGCGAGTAATATTTTCATTATTTCTCAGTCTTCACTCAGTCTTCACATTTGCAGGGATAGATGAGCAAAAGAACAGGCTTAATCTTCTCGACAGCCTCTTCCCTTGTCTTGCCTTTCGCTTTGTAACCAGGCATTTCTTTACACTCCGCAACCCAGAGGCCATCATCGTCCTGATATACTATGAACTCTCTCATCGTTTTAATCGGTGAGGTCGGCCTCTATGTCGAGGGTGATCTGGACATCGTCACCAACCACAAATCCACCTTCCATGGGCTCGTTCCAGGATACCCCATAGTCCTGACGATTGATCCTGGTCGTACCAGCAAAGCCAAGGCTCGTTCCATTAAAAGGGCTTTTAACGGGCCCGGAGTATTCAACTTCCATGGTAACCGGATGCGTAATTCCACGAATGGTCAAATCACCGATTATTTTGAGACCTTTGCCCCCGGCACTTTCAACCCTGGTGCTTCTGAAGATGATCTGGGGATATTTTCCAGCATCAAAGAAATCCGGGCTCCTAAGATGGTCATCACGTTTCTGGATGCCTGTCCAGATACTGGCAACATCTATGGCTGCTTCTACACTTGAATTTTTGATATCAGCCGGATCAAAGTAAATCGTGCCTGTGATCTTATTGAACAGACCGCGAACACTGGCAATCATCATATGGCGAACTGCAAAGGCAGCAACGGAGTGATCTGGATCGATAGCCCATTTAGCCATTTTAGCCTCCTTACTTCACTCATAAAATTTAACGTATACTTTTACTGGTATCATATTGGTTAAAATAATTATATCATTGTTAATCCCTAATGCAACGATTTTATAATGGCCTTGAGTAAAAAATTCATAGCCCTTTTATTTATAACACTAATTCCAATAACCATCTATTTCCTCCTGCCCTCTGATGTGAGCAGGATAAAAAAACTTTTTAAAGAAGGCTCAATGGCTGTAGAAAAAGAGGATCTTGATGGCCTCATGTCGAAAGTATCTTTTAACTATCGCGATGATCATGGTCTGACATACCTTTATATTAAAACTTCCATGAAGTCCATTTTTCAACAGCTTGGTGATATAAAGATCGAATATGAAAATCTCGTTATAAAGCTTAATGATAAAATTGCCACTGCCGATGTAAGTGTAAGGGTGATTGCAACAGCCGGCACCGATACTGGCTATATTTTAGGTAATACAGCTAAACCTGTTCACCTGAGATTTACCCTGGAGAAAGAAAGGACAAAGTGGCGTGTAACGAGAACAGAGGGACTATCATTTGATTTTTAGAAAGCCGTATAATATCTTTGGAGCCGAAGTGGCGGAACTGGCAGACGCGCCAGGTTCAGGGTCTGGTGGTCGAGAGGCCGTGCGGGTTCAAATCCCGCCTTCGGCACCATATATTAAATACGGGCGTATTAAGTAAATACTTATACAAAATACTGGATTCCGCATCAAGTGCGGAATGAGTGCGCCTGGAAGCGTGCATGGCCAGAGGGGTGAAAGTCCCCTTCAGGCATACGCTCTCCGGCCTGTAACTGAACGTAACTGCGTCACCGTGAGGTGACGTGGAAAGCAACGAGAGGTG
>JBFMEC010000052.1:0-1568 GCA_040753575.1 Nitrospirota bacterium
GGTGTATCCTGAATCCACAGATGCCCGCGGGGTCTTGCCAGCCCTTATTTCATCTCTTATCCTTTCAAACATCAGGACATTGGAATCAACGGCCATTCCTATCGCAAGGATGATCCCTGCGATGCCCGGCAGCGTGAGTGTTGCATTGAGAGATGCCATAGCACCAAGAAGCAGGATTATATTCAGAAGCAGTGCAAAGTCAGCGATCACTCCGGAGAGCCTATAGTAAAATATCATAAATGCCACAACCGCTATGGTGCCAATAATACCGGCACTTTTGCCAGCCTCTATTGAATCTCTTCCAAGGGACGGACCAACCGTCACATTCTGTAACATCTTCAGGGGTGCAGGAAGTGCACCGGCCCTCAATACAATGCTCAGGTCTTTTGCCTCCTCCATTGAGAAGCTTCCAGTTATCTGGGCATTCCCTCCTGATATCTTCTCCTGTATAACAGGGGCTGAATAAACAACGTTGTCGAGGATTATTGCAAGTCTCTTTTTAACATTCGCCCCTGTTACCTCTTCAAAGAGGTTTGCACCTGCGGCATTAAATGATAAGGAAACATAGGGCTCATTAAACCTTGAGTCAATATTCACCTTTGCCTCGCTCAGAAGATCTCCTGTAAGGGCCGCCTGCCTTTTTAGAAGGATAGGTATCTTTCTGACTGCACCTGTCTCCCTGTTAACCCTTTTCTCGAAGAGTATTTCATCATCTTCAGGGATTTTTCCAGCAAACTGATTTAAAAGACTCTCCTCCTCACCAGGTGATATTGACTGAGGGATCTCTGCTGCCACCTTAGCCTCGTCGTCTACGAGTTTGAATTCAAGTTGGGCTGTCTTGCCGATTAGATCAATAGCACGCTTCGGGTCTTTAACCCCTGGAAGCTGTACGACAACCTCGTTTTCACCCTGTCGCACAATGGTCGGCTCTGCAACGCCGAACTGGTCGATCCTGTTACGAATCGTTTCGAGTGCCTGGTCAGCAGCACTATCCTTTATCCTTCGTGCTTCTTTGTCAGAGATCTTGTAAACAAGCCTGTTTCCCGTCTCAACAGGAAGAAGACCGGGATAATTATCTTCAATTACTTTTCTTATTTCAATACTTGATGGACTTACTATAATATTCAGCCTGTCTCTATTAACATCAGCAGTCAGTTTTTTCTTCGCAAACAAGTTTCTTAAATTTGATGCATACCTGTCAGTGGTTATCTCAACAGCCTTATCTCCTTCAACCTCAAATACAAGGTGCAGTCCTCCCTGTAGGTCAAGCCCGAGTACAATACCTTTATCAGGCATATTGTTCTTCCACCATTCAGGCATATAATTAAAAAGAGGGGTATTGGGAAGGAAAAAGATGATTGCGAGAATAACTGTCGCACTTATGAGGATGAATTTCCTGAGAACCTTTTTCTTCATGAGATCTCCACTATACCAAAGCTCTAAATCCTAATATCCAAATCCTAAACTATTCACTCCTGCATAATAAATGTCCTGTGACAGATCGTTTCTTTATCTGTCACTCCCGCTTGTCGGGAGTCCTTTTTAAAGAAGGATTCCGGGCAAGCCGG
>JBFMEC010000052.1:1668-14488 GCA_040753575.1 Nitrospirota bacterium
AAATCCTAATATCCAAATCCTAAACTATTCACTCCTGCATAATAAATGTCCTGTGACAGATCGTTTCTTTATCTGTCACTCCCGCTTGTCGGGAGTCCTTTTTAAAGAAGGATTCCGGGCAAGCCGGAATGACAAAATTGCAGTCCAGATAGGACATTAGATTTGCAGGAATCAATAATTCTAAATTCAAATAACCAAAATCAGGAAAGTTTTGAATATTCGAATTTTGATATTGTTTAGAATTTTGGATTTCGAATTTAGTATTTATCTCAGTTCCTCGCATCAGCACTTCATTTAATGCGGCTGTATTATATTCGGTATAAATTCAGTCTTCTTCTGAAGATGGCCTGACTGCTGCAATATAGGCCTTGCCAAATTTCACCTTAACATTTTCAGCAATCTTAAGTGTGACAGCGTTGGTACCAATAGAATCTATTACACCATATATCCCACCCGAGGTGATGACCTTGTCACCTTTTTTAAGGTTCTCTAACATCCTTCTATGGTCCTTAGCCCTCTTCTGCTGGGGCCTTATCAGCAGGAAATAGAAGATGACGAATATAAGAACAAGAGGAATGAGGCTGCTTATCAAACTTCCAGCACCCTGCCCTCCCTGGGGACCTGGGGCCATTGCATATGCAACATCTATCAGCATCAAACACCTCCGAAAATTTTAGATACTATAACTATTTATATATTTTTTATCAACCAGGTTTGATGCACTTTGGCTCTTTTTCTTTTGCTTGTATTGGTTCTTTTGTCTTAAAATACCGGGGTTCGAGAATATGACTTATATTGAAGCTATAAGGGAGGGGTTCAGGTTAGTTAACAGGAACTGGCAGCTTGTTCTGATTCAGATCGGCATGGCCATTTTAAACTTTGCTGGCTTTTTCGTTATAGTGGGCATTCCTCTGGCAATAGCCTTTATCATATTCGGTATCGACTTCACGGTCAGAGACGTCAGGGGTTTATTTAATATAGTCAGAGAGCCTTCAGAGATTATATCGAAATACTTTGGACTTCTCATCATAGTGATAGTGAGTTTCCTGCTGTATATAATTGTGGCTGCACTACTTGGTATTTATGTATTTGGAGGCTCGGCTGGTATCATCGGTAAATCGATCAGAGACAGAACTTTGAAATTCAGCATGCATACTTTCTTCACTGAAGCAAAAAGGCTTTTTCTCCACCTTCTTGGTTTTACTGCCGGGGTTGGTATTATTTTGATTGTTGTTGCCTTTGTGCTTGGTGTCTTCGGAGGGGGTATAGCAGCCTTGGTGGCCTTTGCAAAAAGTCAGGCTTCAACAATAGCCCTTTTCTTCGGAACTTTTCTTTCGTTGATTTTGATCGTAATGGCTCTCTCCCTTATTCTCGGAATCCTTTCGATAGCTCTCTATGGAATTGCCACTCTCACCTTAAAAGACACAGGACCTGTGAGATCCCTTAAAGAGGCTACGAATTATTTATTCAAACATCCTAATGCCTTCTGGCTTTATTGTCTTCTTTTTGTGGGATACGTTCTTGTAAGCTTTTTCCTTATTGTATTCAGCTATCCTTTCAGGCTGATACCTGTAATAGGTACGCTCCTTTCATTTCCATATCAATTAATTTCTTATGTCTTCCAGACATACCTTGGCCTTTCGATAATTGCAATTATATTTACATTTTATTATTCCACAGAAATCAGCAGAGAACATATAGATGAAAGTTCCGTGCCTCAAGCCCGCTTGCAAGAAGAAGATACGACATGATTCGTGATGCAAGAATCATTTAGATGTACACTAAGGTATCGAAAAATAAATTTTCTCACAATATCTGCATTTCCTAAACTGCATTATTTAGGTTTATTAATATGCCGGGTTTTTCTTAATGATTTCAAAGCCTTCTCATGGAGCTTCGCATTCCCCGATGCAAGGAGAGAAGTGCTTTTTTTGAGACTGACTTCGATCATCTCGATGGGATTACCTCTGATATCTGTGAAAATTCCCCCGCTTTCTTTCACAAGAAGCCAGCCGCCGGCAAAATCAAAGCTCCTTGAAGGAGACGGATTAACAAATATGCTGATTGAGCCATAGGCAAGATAGGCAAGATCAAGTGCCGTGGCGCCAAGACAGCGAGTCTTTCTTGCCTCTGCAAGAAGTGGAATTATTCGAGGGATATCTTTGCGAGGTGACTGCGCCTCATAGGCGATGAGATAAAATACTTCATCTTTTTGTGTATAAACTCTCGAACCATTCAGGAATGCCCCTTTGCCTTTCTCTGCCCAGAACTCATCGCCATTTATGAGGTTAACAACATAGGACATCTCCACATTTCCCACAGTATTGCCATCAACCACCGCAATCGATGTACAGTAAAAAGGTATTCCTGAGATTGCATTCTTGCTTCCATCAATGGGATCTATCAGTATCTTTTTGCCGCCACCTCTTAAATCCTTTATACCGATCTCTTCAGAGACGATTGTTAAGGCCTCACCTGATTCATAAAGTCCAGAAATGACAATATCTTCTGCCCTTTTGTCTATGAAAAAGGTCCTATCGCCTGAGGCCCCAACGCCAATAGCACTCTGCGCAAGAGATCTCTCTTTGATCAGAGGGATTTCCTTCAAAAGTTTTTTGCCGATTCTTCTTAGTGTTTCGATTTTCATATGGGAGTATTTTACGTTAAGATCTTAGGGGAGACAATCAAAAATACAATCCTTTCTCTTTTAACTATCCTCTTTCAATCTTTGGCGAACATAGTCATACAAGAATGCTGATAACCCGCGTATCTCCTCAGTTTGTGGCAATTTTGAAATCATCCTGTCTGTGTATTTCCTCTTTAACAATAATCTCAGGGAAGCTTTGAAATTCAGGTCATAGATCCAGGAGAGTTGCATCAGTTTAAAATCATTTAGACTCTTGATGGAAGCCAAAGTTGCTACTCGCTTTTTATAAAGGTGTAGGAAAACCTTCTGTGAATATCCGGGGTGATCCGGCAATCCGAGACCCGCTGCTGAAGCCTTTTTTTCTTCAGGGGATTCATAATACTCTATGAAGACTCGCCATATATCTAATTTATCGGCATCTCTTATTAATTTAAGAAACAGTATTTTCTCCTGATCTTTAGATTTGGATAATGAGAAGGTGTTATGAAATCTCACCGATTCAATAATCAGTCTCTGTTCATTATCAGGAAGGTTCTGGAGAATTCTTTCCTCAAGAAGTATTTTTGCCCCAAGAAGTCCATGATTTATGGAAAGACTGTCATTGAAGGTTTTATATTTTGCATACTGGGAAAATCTACCGATGTCATGGAAAAGGGCTATAGCTTCAGCCAGCATTATTCTGTCATTAGCCAGTGCTAAATCCTTCGCTATCCTCACGATGTCTTTACGTACATTGGAAGTATGTTTTTCCTTTAATGAAATGTTCCTGTTATCTTCTTTATTTAGTGAATAGAAGGATTTTGAATAATCAGAAAACCACCTTTTTAAAGATTCCAGATCCTTACGGGTCATCTTAAATAGCCGAGATAATAAATTTTGGCATCACGCAGGTCAGGAACTCAGAATAATTACAACGTTTGGCTCTAAAAAAGATTCTGAAATAATTTCTGCAGGTGTTCCTGTGGTTATTCTTTCATCGGGGTAACCGAGTTTCTGACATACATACATAGTGGGGGCTTTATCAGTAACAGGTGATGAATGAAGAATCTTTGCGATCGCAGCAGGATTATTTTCGGTATCTGTGAGGATTCCGATCTTCCCGTGACTTCTGAGCAAGACCGGAATATCATTAAGCTCATACTCCGGTTTCCTCTTTGTAATATCACGTCTACCATGCAGGCTCATAAGGAAGGCATCATCCCAGGACTCTTTTATGCGGGCAAAAGCAATCTGCATGCTTGACAGATCAGGGAATATTTCGATCAGATCTTTTCCGAACTCATTGATAATTCTTCTTCCGATACCGACAAACATGGGGTCTCCAGAGGCAAGGACAGTTATAAGTCTGCCGTTAATCTGAGATTTCATGAACTCGATTGTTTTATCCACATTGTCTATCACTTCAATCTTGTCTTTGACCAATTCGAATTCTTCATATCCCTTAAATACCTCAAAAAGCCTGCTGGAAGCGAGGATCACCTCCGAGTCATAAATTATATTTCTTGCCTTCTTGCCAAGAGGTTTGTAGCCTATACCTATGACGCAGATTTTAGCCATTGAGAATATTCAGAATATGCTGAATCTGAAATACTTCCTGGGATGCTCTTTAATATCTCCGGTCAATTTCTTGAGTTCTCTTATTGTCTCTCTCAATTCTATAGCAAGCTCTTCATCCTTTATCATTGAACCCGCTACTCCTTCTCCCGCATCTATTTTTTCTAAAATTGAAGAGAGCCTTTTTGAAGCACTATTAAGGTTTTCATATAAATCCGGATCTTCAGCAAGTCTCTTTAGTGTTCCGTCTCCCTGGGTCAGTTTTTTGCTGAACTCCTCTATCGATAAAGAGGCAGCCAACATCTTATTGTAGAGAGTGGGGTCTTCCACAAGTTTTCTGATTGTGCCCGAACTTGTATTTATCGTCCTGCTCAACTCCTCCATCGATGAGGCGGCGGCTAACATTTTGTTATAGAGGGAGGGATCTTCTATAAGCATCTTAATCGTACCTTGGCCAGTTTTAAGGTCCTTTATTATGACAGAAAGGGTTTTTGTTGTTTCCTTTAGATTATTATAGATTTCCGGATCAGTAAGAAATTTTGAGACGGTGCCCTTGCCACTTTCAATCTTTTCAACTATACCTTCCAGCTTTCCTATAAACTCAGACATTTTTTTGATGGAGGCAGCACTTGTCTCCATGACATCCTGAAGCTCAATCTGGTTAATTCCTTTTATCATATCCCCGGGTTTTATAGGCTCTGCTTGAGGCGTACCATTACTGAGTTCAACATATTTGTCTCCAAGCAATCCCATCGTCATGATAGTCGCCTCGGAGTCTTTCCTCAGAAATTCCAGGGCCTTTCTGTCAACAGATAGAGTAACCACAGTTCCGCATACTGGGTTGAGGGTGATGCTTTTCACTGAGCCCACTTCTATACCCGAGACCCATACAGGTGCGCCTCTCCTCAATCCACCAACATCTTGAATCTGCACTTTCAACTCTGACTTTGGAGATAAGATCTCTGCTATATTGCCCGCAAAAAATATGGTTAAAAAAATGATCAAAAGGGCGATAGTTATAACCAGACCAACCCTCAATTTTGACCACATCAGTTGTTTTTTTATCTCGAACATCTCAACCTCCTATGCAGGCATAAATAACCAAATTCCAAACATCAAATAAATTTCAATAACCATGCTCAATATCCAGAATACAAAACTTTAATATCTAAATCCTGAACAAATCCAAATGTCAAGATCCAACCCCTCTTAATCCCCCCTTATTAAGGGGGGACTTAGGGGGATATTTGGGGCTTTGACATTTGAATTTTAAACTTTGAAATTGTTTAGAATTTAGGATTTCGAATTTAGGATTTTTCATTACGTTTTATTATTGGACATTTTAATTAAGTTTTTATATTCACTTCACTTATGAATAATCGGATTTCAGGAATAGTTGTATGCAAGAGTTTCTCCTTATCACCATCGAAGACTATCGTACCATTTTTAGAGAACATAAACCTCTCGGCAACTTTCAAGGCATCGAAAACCTTATGCGTTACTATGATGAATCCCTTTCCATTCCTGGATAATTCCAAAATCAGCTTGCAAATATTCTCGGCATTTACGGGATCAAGTCCCGATGTGGGTTCATCATATAAAAACATTTTTGGTTCACACGCTGCCAGTGACCTTGCGATGGCAACCCTTCTATGCATGCCACCGCTCAGCTCTTCTGGCATAAGATCTATTGCCTCTTCAACCCCAACAATACGGAGTAATTCCCTCACTTTCCTGTCTATCTCCTCTTCGGACATCTTGTTATATTCTCTCAGGCAGAAGGCCACATTTTCCTTCACTGTCAGGGAGTCAAAAAGGGCTCCTTCCTGGAAAACAATACTAAATTTCATTCTCACGTCCCTAAGTTCATCTTCTGTTTTATTCGTTATGTCCTCGCCATCAATGATTATCCTTCCGGAATCGGGTCTTATGAGCCCCATTATCAGTCTCAATATAGTAGTCTTTCCCTCTCCACTTCCTCCGAGAATTGCCACTCTCTCGTGGGCATCGATCGAGAAACTTATGTCCCTTAAGACCTGTCGAGTATTGTAAGAGAACCAGACCTTATCAAATAAAATCATACCGAGAATCCAAGTATATAGAGTAATACCCTCGTAAGGATAAAGTCAGAAATTATAATTACTATAATCGATGTTACCACAGCCCGGGTAGTGGACTTTCTTAGTCCTGTTGCTCCTCCCTTTGTGGAGAACCCCATATAACAACTTATGGATGCAATAAGATAGCCGAAGATAAAGGGCTTGACTGTGCCTGAAAAAACGTTTTCAAAGTTCAAGACATCCCGGATGGAGCTCCAGTAAAAGGTACCGCTCTGGTGACTCACAAAGACCGCTATGTAATATCCGCCGAGGAGGGAGACAGCATCTCCTATGACTGTCAGGGCAGGAAGCATAATTATGGAACTTAGTATCCTTGGTGTAACGAGCTTCTTTATGGGATCCACGCCAAAGACCCTGAGGGTGTCCACCTGATGCCCCAGGATCATGGAACCCAGTTCTGAGGCAATTCCGGCACCAACCCTTCCGGTAAATACGAGTGCAGCGGTGACGGGACCTATCTCCCTGATGACCGAAATCCCTACAATCTTTCCCGTATACATTTTGAGTCCCAGCACCGAGAGTTCAGCACTGAGTTGAAGCGAAAGGGCCATTCCAATGAAAAGGGAAACAAGAAGTATTATTAGAGAAGAACCGGCACCTGCATAATCCATCTGCTCTATGGTATCTTTCCCATAAAATGGTTTTTTAACGATCCCCAGGAGTCCGCGAAGGGAAAGCAAATAGAAATCCTGAAGGTTACTGATCACCTCTTTTGTTATCATATTCTGGAATTCTTTGAAGTTTATATCTTATTCTATTCAAACTTTTCTGAAGATCAAATTAATAATCTCAGGAGGTCCGTGTAATCTTAATAACAGGACACATATTATAATAAAGAAGTCAGATATAAGAAGAAAGAGGTCTTCATTATTTTGAAGAAAGCGAACTAAAATAGATGCCAATTTTTGTTATCCATGAGCATCACTCAAGGAAGCTTCATTTTGACCTGAGGCTTGAAATAGAAGGTGTACTTAAGTCCTGGGCAGTGCCGAAAGGTCCTTCCATGAATCCGAAAGAGAAGAGGTTATGTGTTATGGTAGATGACCATGCCCTCGAATATGCGACTTTTGAAGGAGAAATACCCGAAGGAATGTATGGTGCCGGTACCGTTGCGATATGGGATAAGGGAACCTTTGAGGTAAGAGGCGGAAGCTTGGAAAAAGGGAAACTTGATCTTGTATTTTTTGGCAGAAAACTGAAGGGAGAATTTGCCCTTGTTCGGATGACAGGCAGAGAAAATGATTGGCTTTTGATGAAGAAGACGGACGGATTTGCAGATTATAAGTTTGAATTGAAGATGGTCCTCGGAGAGCGTAAAAAGTAGATGAAAACCTTCCTTGAGACGAGGAATCTGGATATATTTTTTAAATCGGCTAAAGGGTCTTTAAAAGTTGTGTCATCCCTCAACTTTGATGTTAAGGAGGCTGAAGTCCTTGGCCTGGTTGGGGAGAGCGGATGCGGTAAGACCCTCACCGCCCTGTCCATCATGGGAATACTTCCGCAGAATGCCTTTGCAGAAGGCGAGATAATTTTTAAGAACAACAATCTTCTGAAACTTGATGGGGAATCCATGAGAAGAATCAGGGGGAAGGAATTGTCAATGATATTTCAGGAACCGATGACATCTCTGAATCCGGTTCTCACAGTTGGCTATCAGGTGGCAGAGGTCCTCGCAACCCATCTGGGTCTCTCAAAGAAGGAGGCGACGGCCGAAACCATTGAACTTTTAAGGGCCGTCAGAATACCGTCTCCGGAAATAAGGATAAAGGAATATCCTCATCAGATGTCGGGAGGTATGAGACAGAGGGTTATGATAGCCATGGCAATAGCCTGTAAACCCTCTCTATTAATTGCCGATGAACCTACAACAGCCCTTGATGTCACAATACAAGCGCAGATACTCAACCTTCTGAGAAGTCTCAGGAAGGAGAGAAACATGGCAATCCTGCTTATAACCCACGACATTGGTGTAATTGCGGAAAATGCAGAAAGGGCGGCGATCATGTATGCAGGAAGGATTGTCGAAACCTCTCAGGTTTCTAATGTACTTGAAACACCGGGGCATCCCTATACCATGGGACTCTTGGACTCACTGCCCAAGAGAAGGGGAGCTCCTCTAAAACCTATTTCAGGCTCAGTACCAAGTCCTGATAAGCTTCCTCCTGGTTGTAAGTTTTCGGACAGGTGTCGTTACATGATACCTGATTGCCAGAAGGAAGAACCTGTCTTAAGAGAGATCGTTCCTGGTCAGTCAGTAAGATGTATCAGATCTGAGGAGATTGAATGGGTATTATCGATTTAGTAGAAATAAAGAAATATTTTCCCATCAAAAAAGGCGCCTTTTCAAAGCAAGGATGGCTGAAGGCTGTGGATGGGGTGAGGTTTTCTATAGAGGAAGGAAGGGTCTTTTCTCTCGTGGGAGAAAGTGGCTCGGGAAAATCGACGGTGGCGAGACTTGTTCTCAGATTGATTCCACTCACTTCAGGGAAGATTTTTTTCAGAGGTAGGGATATCCTGGAGTTCAAAGGGGAATCACTGAAGGAATTCAGGAAATCAGTACAGATTATATTCCAGGATCCCTTTGCATCACTGAATCCGAGAATGACAGTCTTTGATACCCTCTCGGAACCTCTTAAAATACACAGGATTGTTAAACGGTCAGAGCTTAAGGATAAGGTTGTGAACCTGCTGAGAAGTGTGGGTCTGGGGCCTGAAGTTTTGAATCGCTATCCCCATGAATTCAGCGGAGGCCAGAGGCAGAGGATATGTATAGCCAGGGCACTTTCAGTATCTCCGGCAGTTTTGGTGGCCGACGAGCCCCTCTCAGCTCTGGATGTCTCTATACAGGCCCAGATACTGAATATCCTTCAGGAACTTAAAAATCAAACAAATATCTCTTTTCTTTTCATAAGCCATGACCTGAGAGTCGTTCAGTATTTCAGCGATGAAATAGCCGTAATGTATCTGGGGAAGATAGTCGAATATGCAAAGGCTGATGATCTCTTCAGTAACCCCTTGCATCCATATACTGTCGAGTTGCTTTCATCTGTACCAAAAATAACGATCAGGAGAGATGCAGAAAGAAGAGAAGCCCACTTCATGACAAATAAAGGAGAAAATCCGGGCTCTGTTGTTATTCCTTCTGGATGTGCCTTTCATTCCAGATGTGCAAGAAGATTCGAACCATGTGATAATGTAGCACCTGAATTAAAAGAGAAAAAAGGGAGACTTGTATCATGCCATCTATTTTAATATAGAGCACTAAAAACAGGTACCTCACCTAATCTTCTTCCAGCCCTCTCCTTTGCCGATGCTGACACATAGATAATTACAAATAAATATTGACAGTTATTAAAAAATTTAGTTAACTTATAGTGTGACTTTGTAATTAACTTAAAATTAACAGGAGATTGACTATGAGTACTAAAGCAAGAGCACATGTGATTATAGAAGAAGATATCGTAAAAGAGATAGACAGACTTGTCGGTAAGAAAAAGAGAAGTAGTTTTATTGCTGCAGCGGCAAAAAAGGAATTAAAAAGGTTACGACAGTATTCCATAATTAAAAAATTAAAAGGGACATGGAGGGATGAGGACCATCCTGAACTATCAGGTAAAGAAGGCACTTATAAATGGGTTAGAAAGTTGAGGGATGAAGATGAAAAGGTATTGAGGAAGAAACTTGCCTGATTATCTTCTTGATACAACTGCAATTATTGATTATCTTAGGGATAAAAGTGATGTACCTGAACTTTTAGAGAGATTCTGCAGTGAGGGTGGCCTGTTATGTTGTTCCCCCATAAATATAGTTGAAGTGTATGCAGGAATGAAGGATAAGGAAAAGAAAGATACAGATGAATTCCTGAATAATCTTGAGTGCTACGAAATAGGCAGAGAGATTGCAAACCTTGCAGGCGAACTGAAGAGGAAATATTCGAAAAAAGGTATCACCATGAGCACCCCTGATGTACTTATTGCTGCTACTGCCCTTCGAAAACATCTCATACTTGTGACAAATAATGCAAAGCATTTCCCTATTGAAGGTCTGATTATTTACAGCTATGAGAGATAAGAGATTCACCCCCTTTCCCAGCATATGGCCTACCTCTTTATTGACCAGACAGTATTAATGAATATAAAAATTAGGCAATAACTGGGTTTTAAAGTGATATATGAAAAAATGGACACATCCAGGGGGTAAGCTTAGAGAGCTTGGCGCAGGATCATTAACTGATGCGAACTTTTAGCAATCCTCATTTCCACAGGGGCAAAAGGCAAACCTGCCGAGAAACTTGCACAGGAAATACTTGATAAATTTGGCTCATTCAAGGGAATGGCTAATCAGCCACTGGAGAAGTTTCTTGAATTCAAAGGACTTGGAGATGTTAAGATTATCAGGATTGCAGCAGCTTTTGAGATTGCGAGAAGGATTGTTAATCAGAAGCTGAAAGAATATAATTAAGATTAAGACAAAGATAATATGGGAAAGGTCTATAAAGACAAAAAATCAAGGGGATGTGCATTATGCAAGCCGCATAAGCATGGATGGGCTCCAAAGAAAAAGATAAAGACCATCTTCATTGAAAAAGAGATGCACAGGGAGATAAACAAAGCAATCGGCCATTCAGCCCAGAAGAATTAAAGGAGAAGCAATATGGAAAAAGTAAGAGTCTGGTATGATCCTGAAGGCGACTACCTTGAGGTTATATTCAAGGAAAAAGAAGGTTATTTCAGAGAAACAGAATCAGACCAGATTATGGAAAAGGTTGATATGGAAGGTAATGTTATTGGATTCTCAATACTAAAAGTAAGTTCCATCAAAGGCCGTCCTCTTGAATTGTCTCTTGCATGAAAAATAGTTTTTGAATGAAAAAAACCAAACTCACCGAAAAGCCTATAAAAGTTACAAGCCCCTTCGATACAACCATCTATAAGACTGAGCGCACTGCCAACCAGAAGTTTGTTGAATGGATCAATCAGATAATAAAAGAAAGAAATCTACCCCTTGGTATTGCTGAACAGGAGACAGTTGGAACAGATAGAAAACAGCCTGATATTGTTATCTTTGAGAGCCAAAAGAGCGAGAGGGTGTTGTGCCTTATTGAATTGAAACCTTATTTCAGCACCTTAGATGAGAAAGAGCTGAAGAAACCTGCATAGAAAAGGCAAATAAAAAGAAGACAAGGTATTTTGTCTTATGTCTGTGCCATAGAATCTGCAATAATCTGAGGGCTGGTTCGAAGTGTTTATAGATCGGTTTTAGAAAGTCCTATACCAAGAAGAAACCCTATATGTGGGTTTTGAGAATGGTCATTGCGAGCCAATCATTTTGAAAGGTATATGTTTATCATTTTTAATGGTTTTAAATGTGTCTTATTTTGATATAATTGTGATGATTTTATCTGCTTATATAAGTCCAGGCTTAAATAGAATATGCCTCGGAGAAAAACAAAACATAGAACAGGCCTGCCAAGGATAAAAGGCATTGGCAAAAAAGTGCATAATGCATGGGTAGGATATATTTGCCTTAATTGTGAGACTCCAAATTTTTTCCAAATTGGAAACACACTATTAGAGCCAAACGAGACTTATAACACATCAGAATGGAGATGTAAAAACTGCGGTTATCTCCACTGTAAAGATTCGCCGTTACCTTTTAAAGAATGGCCGTCTGAATATTTGGATCCAACTTTCATAAAATGTCAGAGATTTTGGCAAGCTTTCTTTAGGATAGCTACCGAAAACAAAGAGGCTTATTGGAAACAATGTAATGCTTGTGGCCGTATTTTGCCTTCTAATGCCTTTAGCAAACATTCAGGATGGGGACCTTTAGAGAAACAAATGGAGTGTAGAAGCTGCAAAGGCGCAATTAACGCTTATTTGAATCCCAAGAGAACAAAACAACAATTACATGAGTCAAATATTAGAAGACGCGTTGCTGATTTACTACTTGAGGGCGAAAATGAAACCATAGATATAGACGATTTATTTATGAGATTCGGCAGTAGATGTTTTAAAACGGGGGTCATTTTAGATAAAAATAACCGCAGCACATGGGAGATTGATCATATATTACCATCAAGTTGGCTATATCCGTTAACAAAGGAAAATGCAGCGCTACTTTCTAAAGATGCCAATAATAATAAAAGAAATAAATGGCCAAGCCATTTTTATACAAATACCGAACTCATACAGTTGGCTCGATTAACAGGCGCTGATTTAGAGTTATTATCCCGAAGGGAACCAATAGTTAATCCTAACATAGACGTAGATAAATGTGTATCAAGATACTTACAGGTGCGTGAACGTTCTAACTTGCATAAAAGAATTAAAGAGTTAAAAAAACTATTAGATGATTACAAATTGGTTGATAGCAGCAATTCACGGCGAAATAGAGGATGTCTTCTTCATAAGCTTTTTGAGGATAGAGAGAATTTATTTTTCGCAAAGAATCCATCTTATAAAGGTATCCACAGATTAATCTTAATATTTCCTTATAG
>JBFMEC010000053.1:0-14426 GCA_040753575.1 Nitrospirota bacterium
CCATTTGATATTAAATAAAACTTTAGCTTCTTCTGTCACGAAACTTAGTACGTTTATA
This sequence comes from Nitrospirota bacterium, assembly GCA_040753575.1. Lineage (GTDB taxonomy): Bacteria > Nitrospirota > Thermodesulfovibrionia > Thermodesulfovibrionales > SM23-35 > JBFMEC01. The sequence goes on from JBFMEC010000053.1 coordinate 59, forward strand.
TTAATTTCTTCCAATCCCATTTGCCCTGCCTATAAAGCCTCTCCATTGAGGCCACTAATGTAGGGTCGTACTTAAAGATATCTTCCTTATGAAACCCAAGAAAAAGACCCTCTTTGCCATTTACTAACAAATTAAATTGCTCATCGGTAGTAATATAGATAATATTTCCATCTTCATCCTATATACCAATAGCTTTTAACTGAGGTCAAACGGATAAGCATAATGGAAAATATTAGTGAAAACGTTTTCAATAATTGGGGCAGAATTATTATCTCCTCACCAGATAAAATTACATTACACAGATTTTCCAGCCCAGACAAAAATTATATTACAGAATTTTTTCTGACGGCATATAAATTTTGAGGTCGAATCAGACTGTTTTTAAATCTTATATATTAAGCCCCCTATGATGGATGGTAGGGGTATAGGTATTATAGTACGACCTGGCTTTAAACTTTAATTGCCATTAGCTGTATAAGTATTAAGGCAACAAAAAGCCCTGTACCATGGATACACAGGATAGGGCTTTTGAATTAAGGAAACAGCTAACGTTTATAAATTCATACCTTTGAGTTTTTCTGATAGGTAAAGCGTAATTGCCTCAGCAACCATTTTTGTTATAGTCTTCCTTGTTGCCTGTTTTAGCCTATAGAGCTTTTTCATATCCTCTTTGCTTACCCTATTTCCAATCCAGGCATATTTAGGATAGTCTGTCTTCATAGTCCTTCCTGCTTTGTTGTGTAAAAGTTAGAAACGTGAAAAAAACGTGAAATAAGAGAATCAAAACCAGTCTAAATCTATCGAACTATATCAAAATCAAAAAGTGGTTCAAATCCTTGACTGGTAACCTTTTGGTGGGTATTTTCAAGCACTTGTAAAGTCCCCTGATTAAGAATGGCATTCAAGAGGTCGTCGGTTCGATCCCGATCAGCTCCATTTTTTATGTTAGCATTTTCACTTCTTTCAAAATTTCTGACAATAGAGAATCCCTGTTACTCTGAGTGATCTCAAAAAGCTTTATATCATCAAAACCAACTAGCTCAAACCCTTTCCTGACGTCTCATTCCCTAATCTCTTCTGTGTAAAAACCGACAGAATCGAACCCTCTCAATCTCTCAGAGAGGTTTTTGATAAGAGTAGTCTTTCCCACACCAGGAAGACCTGGTATAAGGATGTTCTTTGCTGATATTTTGTTCAGAATCTAGCCAGTTCAGCTCTCTGTTGACGATTGAAAGATAATAGTTTCTTAGCCTGTCACCCCTGCCAACCTTTTTTGTTCTTCCAATCTATCGTGGGTTTCTTTATGCAGCCTCTTTATGGCTTCTATTCTTTCCTCCATCTCTGATAAAAGATAGTTTATTGAAATACTTCTTAACTCTCCCAACAAGGCATGTTTTGCAATGACGCTTAATACGTCAGCATAAGTTTCGGCAAGACTGATATGCCTGTTCATCAAGTTGTAGCGATCCAGATCATCCATTTTTGTTCCCTCCTGAGTTTTTTAGATTGGTTTTAATTTTTATATAGCAAATTGAAAATGAAGTCAAGAATAAAAAAACAACAAGAATAAAAAAAGTTGACTTTTGCAATCATGTTTTGTAAGGTTATGAGGTTTACTGAAAAGTTGAACATTGTCTCTGCTTTTCAGGACATATGCTCATCAGAGCTTTTAATCTTTGATCCCTGGGAGGAACTAATGAAAGAGACTAAGGTGATGTTGCCAGAAAGCGAGATCCCGAAGAGATGGTATAACATAATGGCTGATATGCCAAATCTTCCAAAACCACCTTTACATCCAGCAACAAAGCAACCTGTTGGCCCGGAAGATCTGGCTGCCATATTCCCGATGGCTCTCATTGAGCAGGAGGTTGCTACTGAAAGGTGGATCGATATACCCGAGGAAGTTTTGAAGATCTTTACGCTCTGGAGACCAAGCCCTCTCCAAAGGGCTCACAGATTAGAAGAGGCTCTCGGCACTCCAGCAAAGATTTATTACAAATATGAGGGACTTAGCCCTGCTGGAAGCCACAAACCAAATACCTCTATACCTCAAGCATATTACAACAAAATGGCTGGCAAAAAGCGGATCGCCACCGAGACCGGAGCCGGTCAGTGGGGTTCGGCTCTGGCACTTGGAGGAAGTCTCTTCGGAATAGACGTCACTGTCTATATGGTAAGAGTTAGTTATGATCAGAAGCCCTATAGAAGAATTTTGATGGAGACCTGGGGTGCCACGGTGCATGCAAGTCCTTCGACAGTCACACAGTCCGGTAAAAAAATACTCGAAGCAGATCCGTCAAACCCGGGAAGTCTTGGTATAGCAATTTCCGAGGCAGTTGAGGATGCCGCCACTCATGAGGATACCAACTATTCTCTTGGCTCGGTTCTAAATCATGTTCTTCTTCATCAGACCGTAATAGGCCTTGAGGCAAAGAAGCAATTTGAGCTTGTAGGTGATTATCCTGATATTGTCGTTGGTTGTATTGGCGGCGGAAGCAATCTGGCGGGTGCCAGTTTTCCTTTTATCCGCGACAAGATAAATGGGAAAGACTTAAGAGTAATAGCAGTTGAACCCACTTCATGTCCGACCCTCACAAAAGGGGAATTCAGGTATGACTTTGGAGATACTGCAGGCTTTACACCTCTGATTATGATGTATACCTTGGGGCATGACTTTGTCCCGCCAGGTATTCATGCAGGCGGGCTCAGATATCATGGAGACGCTCCCCTTATGTGTCAGCTCTATCACGATAAGTTGATCGAAGCAAGGGCATATCATCAGACAACGGTCTTTGAGGCAGCCGTCAAATTTGCCCGCTCAGAGGGGATAGTTCCTGCTCCGGAGACTGCCCACGCAATAAAGGCTGTTATTGATGAAGCACTTCTCTGTAAAGAGGAGGGAAGGGGAAAAACTATATTCTTCAATCTGAGCGGACATGGCTATCTTGATCTCCAGGCTTATGCAGACTACCTGGAAGGGAAATTGATTGACTATGAATACCCTGAGGAGAAGATAAAGGAGGCACTTTCGAAGCTTCCTGTGATTTAAATGAAATTGTTTACTGGAGAGGAACCTCGCTAAAGCAAGGTTCCTCCCTAATCTATTAAAGGCCTTTTTCAGCTAACCCAGTTTTATAAATCTCTCTTAACTTTTCCCTCACCCAACGCAGGATTTCATCATAGGACGGTGGCGTTACCAAAAAAACCTCGATATCTTTGGGAAATTGGAGCTTCGCTCTATCCTCGGCTTTCATGATGAGAAGACCCGCTTCTGGTTCCGAAAGGTTGTTAACTATCACGTTAAGGATATGCTCAAATCTTTTGTTTGAAATCTCTGTGTAAAAATCAAAAACCTTTTTGAAAACCTCTTCGGTAATCACAATCTGAAGGCAATTGGCCCAATCCATGTAGGCACCAAATATTTCGATTTTTTCAAGGGGAAAGAGAGTCCCTCCCTCTTCTATCTTCTTCTTTACTATCTGCAGTGCACGATCATTTATCCTTCCAAGTTCGTCGAGGGCCTCTTCTCCTTCATCATGGATGATCTCACAGAATATTTTCTTAATCTTTCCTGCAACTTCGAGTTTCTCGATCTGCTGTTCCACCTCATTCCAGTATCTATCGAAAAGCTCCTTATAGTCATCGGGAGGATCCCTCAGGGGATAGATGTTTGAAACGCAATAAAGTTTTCTTTTTCCGGCAAAACTTTCGACTGGGGGCTTCTCTATTTTCCCCAATTCTGCCATACAGGCCAACCTCCAGAATTATCAGCTCTGAAACCTGATTTCTTTTGAATCTTTGAAAGGATTCTACAGAATAACCAGGCCAGTGTCAAGAAACAGAAAAAAAAGAAAGAACCAGATATCAAAAATTACTCGAAAAATAATCCCTATCAAAAAAATTCCTGACAAAATATCTTTAGCATTTCTCACCTCCTCTCTTTAAATCTTTCCAATCGTCTTTCCCTCGCTTCTGCGATAATCTTCTTTATCTCCCTGTTAAACTTTTGTTGAAAGAGGATGAATTTTGCCTGTTGTTCGACGGTAAGAATCTTCTTCAATTCCTCCCTCTCACTGTCGTTAATCCTCTGTAACGCTTTGTGATCCGCTTCAAGCCTTTCAATTATACCTTTCAACTGACCTTCTCTTTTTCCCTTCAAAGATTCTTTTAATTCTCTCATCCCAGACCAGAGGGCGTGTTCGATCTCGACCCTCTTCTTGTCATACCTGTTGAGTACCGGGAAAAGTTGAGCCGATGTCCTGTCATCAAGATCAAGGGCTTTAGTGAGTTTCCAGATCCTTAACGTCTCGATCCTCTCTCTTACCTTTCCCATCTGCTCCCTCGTCGGCGGCTCATCAAAGTCATCTGGCAACTCCGCCATGGATTTTACCGCGATGCCCAGAAAGAGCAGAATCAAAAATATCAATAAGCTCCTTCGCATATTACCCTCCTCTTTTCAATTCTCTTTCTAATTCAGCCAATAGGCCGGCCATATCCTCGGCGCTTAGAAAAGCCAATTCTCTATAGTAGGAATTTCCTGCCAGGACGTCTGGATATGAAGAGTGTACAAACTCCTTATCTTGTATCAATTCCTCTGCAATCATCTGAATAGCTTCCCCGGAAACATCACTATAATCCAAGACATCTACAGAAAAGGGGTCCTTGAAAAAAGGATCCATATCCGGCGTCTTATTCTTTTTTGTGAAAATGAAGATTATAAGAAATGAAAGCATGATAGCTGCTGCAACAGGAATTGGTCTGAACAAGAAAGATCTCATGGAAAAACGGGGAATCCTTTCTTCGTTTACAGATCGCCGCACTTTTGCAGAAAGAGTATTCCAGAAAAGGTCCCCGGGATCAGGAACTTTAACCGAAAGAATTTCTGAAATAATAGACAGATCTTCTCTGCATTCTTCGCAGCCTTTTACGTGGGCTTCTAAAGTTTGTCTAATTTCCTCTGGTAGAGGGCCTTTCAGAAAGTCAGGTAACAATTCCTTTATCTCATCATGGCTTAGTTTCATAACCCTTCACCTTTAAAATCTCCTTTAACCTTTTTACGGCGTTATGATAGTTGGCCTTCACAGCTCCCTCAGAGCATCCCATAACCTGTGCGGTCTCGCTCAAACTAAGACCTTCATATACCCTCAGCAGGAGGGCAAGTCTCTGCCGCTCTGGTATCTCGGCCAGGCTTTTCCTGATATAAATTCGCCTTTCTTTTTCTATGATCCTTGATAAAGCTCCCGGCTGATCTCCTTTGAGTAATTCTTCCAGTTCAACTTCTTCATGTCTGCTCTTTCTGTGATTAAGGCCAACGTTTATAGCTATTCTGTAAAGCCATGTTTTAAATGAAGACTCTCTCCTGAAATCTTTTATACCCTTTATGACATTAAGAAAGGTCTTCTGGGTCAAATCCTTTGCCTCTTCTATATCGTTTGTCATTCTGTAAATGAGGCCGTAAACCTGTTTCTGATATTTCAAGACCAGCTCCTCAAGGGCCTCTTCATTTCCTGAACAATACTTTTCGATGAGTCGCAGGTCTTCATCCATCTGTTTATTTAGATAAAGAAAAATAAAAAAGGTTTAAACTTTCTGCGTGCTGTAATGTATTTAGCAAGAAAGGAATAAAAATGAAGACCTAATAGATCTTGAGTTTTTAAAACTTTGATATTGCTGCTCTTGCAAACTCTACGGAAACAGTCGGAAATACACCTATCAAAAGGACGGCAATGGTTGTTACAATGAGGGCAAACCCTGTTGCAGGAGTCGTAGTAAGGTTGACTTCAACCTTCGGTTCTCTCATGTACATATACATAACGATTCTAAGATAGAAATATGCAGATATTACACTGAATATAACGGCCACAATAACAAGCCATGTATAGCCGGCATTTATTGCGCTCATGAATACATATAACTTACCAACAAACCCTGCCGTGGGTGGAATACCGGTGAGGGAGAACATGAAAATCAACATGAGAGCTGCGGCCAGGGGATGGGTTTTGGCAAGACCCTCATAATCATATATACTTTCACCCTTAAATCTTTCACTCCTGAGCATGATTATCACAGTAAAGGCCCCGATGTTCATGAAAGCATATATCAGGAGATAATTCATCATGCTTGCAAGCCCCTCATTGTTAGCAGCGATAATACCCAGAAGGGCATAGCCGGCGTGAGCAATTGAGGAGTAAGCGAGCATCCTCTTGATATTTGTCTGTGCAAGAGCAACTATATTGCCAACACCCATCGTGAGTATTGACAGAGGAATCAGTATTGCGGCCCATTCAAACTTTACCGAGGAAAAGGCCACCATGAAAACCCTTCCGAGCACTGCAAAACCAGCCGCCTTAGGACCGACTGACATAAAAGCGGTTATAGATGTGGGGGCTCCCTCATATACATCGGGTGCCCACATATGGAAAGGTGCCGCGGCTATCTTAAATCCAAAGGCTACCGTGAAGAATATGACCGACAGCAAAAGGGCAGGATTATCCATAATGCCCCTTTCGCCGATAAAACGGGCGATGTCTCTGAGATTTGTTGTACCTGTAATGCCATATATCATAGATATACCGTAAAGCAGGAATGCCGAAGAGAATGCACCCAACAGAAAATACTTCAGTGCTGCCTCATTTGATTTAACATCATATCTTATGAAACCCGCAAGGATATAAGTACTGAGAGCCATAAGTTCAAGACCAAGATACAGGACTATGAGATCGGCAGCAGAGGCCATTATCATCATGCCCAGGGTTGAAAATAATATGAGACTGTAATATTCGCCGAAATTGACCTTCTCAATGGCAATATATTTAATGGATATCGAGACAGAAAGGATGACATTCACAAAAAAGATTATTTTGAAAAAGGAGCTATACCCATCGGAGATGAACATTCCTCCGAAGGTCGTACCGGAAGAACCAATCATGGTATATGCCACAACAAGTATGCTCGCAATGCTGAGCAAGGCCAGTACTTCTTTCCTTTTTATGAAAAGGTCAGAAATGAGGAGTATAAGGGCCAGAGCAGTCATAAAAAGTTCAGGCTTTAGAGGATTAAGATCAGGAAGCTGGAAATTCATCGGACTACCTCCATGAAGATTTTTGCGATGCTCATTTCTTGCGTGCCTCCTACATTAATCCTCTCCAGAAGATGCTCCACTGAGGGATGCATGAAGTCAAGAAACTGCGTTGGAAAAATACCGATCCACAGCACGAGTATAATCAAAGGTGTCAGCGCTATTATTTCTCTCGTATCCATATCAGCAAGACCAACAACCTTTTCATGGACTTTCATAAAGAAGACCCTCTGATAAAGCCACAACATATAGCCAGCGCCTATGATAACTCCCGTTGCTGCAAGAACACCAGCCCATTTACTGGTGGTAAAACCACCAAGAACCGTAAGGAATTCCCCTATGAATCCGTTCGTCCCCGGAAGTCCTATTGCAGCGAGTGTAAAGACCATAAAGAAGGCTGCATATATAGGCATGGGAGTTGCGAGACCACCATGGTCTGCGATTAACCGAGAATGCGTCCTCTCATAGATTACCCCTACACACATAAAGAGTGCACCTGTCACGACCCCATGGTTGATCATCTGTAGAATTCCACCCTCTATACCCTGGCTATTGAGAGCAAAAATTCCCATTGTAATAAAGCCCATGTGGCTCACGGAGCTATAGGCGATAAGCCTCTTCAGGTCTTTTTGGGCGAGGCATACTAATCCAGCATATATAATAGCTATAACCGAAAGGGTCAACATTGCAGGAACCATAGCCTTTGTAGCGTCAGGGAAAAGAGGAAGGGAGAATCGTAGGAAACCATAGGCTCCCATCTTGATAAGTATTGCTGCAAGGATTACACTGCCCGCTGTGGGAGCTTCTGTGTGAGCATCGGGAAGCCATGTGTGAACAGGGAACATGGGTACTTTTACAGCAAAGGCTGCAAAGAAGGCCCAGAAGAGCCAGAACTGCAAATTGTAAGGATATGTCTTCGCCATTAATTCCAGGATGTCGAATGTCCTTCCTGCATGGAAATAGAGGACTATTATACCGACAAGCATCAGGACGCTGCCGATCAATGTATAGAGAATGAACTTTATTGTCGCATAGATCCTGTTTGGTCCTCCCCAAACCCCTATAATGAGATACATTGGTATGAGCATAGCCTCCCAGAAGAGATAGAAGAGGAAAAAATCCAGGGAACTGAAGACACCCGCGATTGCTCCACACGTGAGAAGAATTGCTATATAAAATTCTTTTACCTTTATCTTTATTGCATGCCAGGATATAAGAATACAGAGGATTGCTGACAGGGTAGTAAGGAGTACCAGAAGAACGCTTATGCCATCAACACCGAGAAAATATTTTATATTCCAGTCAGGGATCCAGTCGTATCTCTCGACAAATTGCATCTTATAGGTTGATTTGTCAAAGTTAGTAAAGAGGGGTATTGAAAGCGCAAATGTTAGAACGCTCACTATCAGGGCTACCCACTTTATAAGCAGTTCCTTAGACCGGTCAATTAACATGAGCAGGAGGACACCCAAAACAGGCAGGAATATGATTGTGCTAAGGATGGGATAATTCAATTTGTTCATTATTACCTGTTCCATCTTTCTCCTCTAACGCACTAATAGTACCAGGGCTATTATGAAAAATGCTCCCGCCGCCATTAATATCGCATAGTGATGCACAAGACCCGTCTGGACCTTCCGCAATATCTCACTGAATCTACCAATTGACCTTGGGACACCATTTACTATTCCTTCTATTATCTTCGCGTCCGTGAAGGCATCAATAAAGCTGTTGGCAATCCAGAGCGCGGGCCTGATAATAATATAGTGGTATAGTTCATCCACGTAGTATTTGTTGAAGAGTAATCTGTATATGCTATTGTAAGCTTGTGCGAGTCTCACAGGTATGTCCGTCTTCCTCAGATACCATATTAAAGCTACGACAATACCCGAAAGGGCTATGGTAGTAGAAAGACCCATCACCCCCAATTCCTGTGCGTGAGTGCCGTGAAACTCCGGGTGGCCAACGACAGGTGCCAAAAATTTAGCAAATTGTGCCCCTCCTCCAAGAATTTCCGGGATACCAACCCAGCCAGCTCCAAGTGCACCGGCTGCCAGCAATATTAGAGGTATTGTCATAACCGACGGTGACTCGTGGAGGTGGTGCTCCTCATGATGGGTTCCCCTGAATTTTCCATAGAATGTAAGGAATATCATCCTGAAAGAATAAAAAGGGGTGAAGAAGGCAACTAATGTGACGAGGACCCACACAAACTTTCCCACGGGGCTCCCTGAGGCAAAGGCAGACCATATTATCTCATCCTTGCTGAAGAATCCTGCAAAGCCCGGAACGCCACCCGCACTTAATGCAGCAACAAACATAGTAAGAAAAGTAATTGGCATATACTTTTTCAAACCTCCCATCCTCTGGATGTCATTGTGGGCGACAGCATGAATGACACTACCAGCGGCAAGGAAAAGGAGTGCCTTAAAGAACGCATGAGTGTAAAGGTGAAAGACTCCGGCAGCATAAGCACCAACGCCGCAGGCAAGGAACATCATACCGAGGTGGCTTAAAGTAGAGTATGCAATTATCCGCTTTATATCATTCTGGGTGGTGGCGATTGTAGCTGCAAAGAGGGATGTTACTGCGCCAATAACTGCCACTACATTCATTGCCACTTCCGAGAGGTTAAATATCGGGTTGGTCCTTGCAACCAGAAATACACCCGCTGTGACCATTGTGGCAGCATGGATGAGTGCACTTACGGGAGTGGGGCCTTCCATTGCATCAGGTAACCACACATGAAGTGGTATCTGTGCTGATTTTCCTATGGCACCACAGAAAAGAAGCAGCGCTATCAATGTTATTAAGTCAACCTCGAACCCGAGGAAATTTACGGTCTGACCGACAAAGTTTTTCACCTCTGCAAACACAGGGGCATAGTGGACTGTCCCAAAGGTGAGGAAGACCATTATTACACCGAGGGCAAATCCGAAATCACCCACCCTTGTCGTAATAAATGCCTTTTTGCCAGCATCGGATGCAGACTTTTTCTCAAACCAGAAACCTATCAGGAAATAGGAACAGAGACCAACTCCCTCCCAGCCAAAGTAAAGTTGCAGGAAGTTGTTCGCCATAACGAGCATGAGCATAAAAAATGTAAAGAGGCTGAGGTATGCAAAGAACCTGTAATAGCCTTTATCACCATGCATGTAGCCAATGGAATAGATATGAATGAGAGATCCAACTCCTGAGACAACTATGAGCATCACTGCCGTAAGCTGATCTATGAGAAAACCGACTGAGGCCTTGAATTTTCCCGATACTATCCAGGTATATAAGTCCTCGTTGATTGTCTTTCCGTTAATAACATCAATGAGGGTCCATACGGCTATAAAAAAGGATCCTACAATGGCGAGGCAGGATGGCCAATGCGCCTTATCCTTTATAATATCTCTCCCCAGAAGGATGTTTATGACAAATGCCGTTAGTGGTAAAAAGGGTATTAGAAGATAATATTCCATGTCTCACTCCGTGAGAATTCAAAATTATGGAATTCATTAATTTTTAATTTTGCATTTTGCATTTTTAGTTTAAGTATCATCCCTGCATCTCGTGTATCTCATCCACATGGGCAGTGGCTCTGTTTCTGAAAAGGGCTATAATAATTGCAAGTCCTATTGCCGCCTCCGAGGCCGCAACAGCTATCACGAAGAAAGCAAGTATCTGTCCTCTCAAGTCCTGAATGTAATAGCTGAAAGAGATCAAACTGATATTCACAGCATTAAGCATGAGCTCGATAGACATGAACATGATGATAATATTTCTCCGGGAGATGAATCCGAAGACACCTATCGTGAAAACGGCTGCACTGAGTAACAGATACCAGTTTAACGGAACCATCGCTCACTCCGTGAGAATTCAAAATTATGGAATTCATTAATTTTTAATTTTGCATTTTGCATTTTTAGTTTAAGTCTTGAGCCTCCTCTTCGCAAGGACTATAGCGCCAACAATCGCTACAAGAAGTACAACCGATGCTATCTCAAAGGGGAAGAGGAAATCGGTATATAACAATCTTCCCAGAACCTGGACATTCGATTCCTTCTTTATAAGTTCGATCGTATATTTACCCGGAGGAGCTGCTATAAAGGACTTCAATGATATTGCAAGAACCACAAAAAGGGCAATGGCAAACGTAAAACCTGTTGGCCAGGCACTGATAAATTTCCTGGCCCTTATTTCTTCTTTTATGTTAAGCAACAATACGACAAAGAGGAACAGTACAAGTATTCCTCCTGCATAGACAATTACCTGTATTGCTGCCATGAATTCTGCATTCAGAAAAAGATAGAGGGCCGCAATATGTATAAAAAGCAGCAGCATCCACAGAATACTATGAACAGGATTCTTTCTTGTTATCACAAGGATCGAAAACAAAACTATGGTGATTGCGAAATATGCAAAAAATAGCTGAGCAACCATTACCTTCTCCCTCTAAAAACCGCCTGGCCTTCTGGCGTTCCGAAATCCTCCGTCAGGGGCCTCCAGAATCTCTTAAAGTATTCCTCCCCTTTTTTGCCAGCCATGTACTTGTCCCAGTTTGACATGAGTTTGTCATAGGTTAAATATAGGGCTTCTCGGGAGTAATCAGAATACTCATAATTTTCTGTGAGCACCACGGCACCCCAGGGACAGGCCTCCACACAAAAACCGCAATAAATACATCTCAGGGCTTCTATCTCATATCTTTCAAGAATTTTCTTATTATCCTCTCCTTCCTTCGAAAAGACAGAAATGCATTTCGAGGGGCAGACGGCAGCGCAAAGCCCGCAGGCAACGCACCGATGCACTCCTGTACCGGGATCTCTTACAAGGGCATGCTGACCTCTGAATCCAGGACGTATGGGCCTCTTTTCTTTTGGATATTGTATTGTTACCGCATGTGAAAATAACCTGCTAAGGGTTAAAGCCATTCCTTTTAAGATCTCTATGAAGAAGATCTTCCTGGCAAGTTCCTTAACTGTCACTTTTTAACTCCTGACTATTGAGCGTCATGCCGAACTTGTTTCGGCATCTCTTAAGACCCTGAAACAACTTCAGGGTGGCGTCTCCATTCCCCTTGTCGGTACATTGTTTCATAACAGAATCTTCACCAAACCCGTTACTACTATGTTCGCCAGGGCAACGGGAATAAGGATCTTCCAGCCTATAGACATGAGCTGGTCATACCTGTATCTCGGCACCGTCGCCCTGATCCAGTAATAGAAGAATATGAAGGCATAGACCTTGAGAAGAAACCAGACTATTCCAGGTACATAAGACAGGAATGGCAGAATTTCCTTAACATACCATGGAATTGTCCAGCCTCCCAGATAGCATATTGCAGCGATTGAGGCCATTATAAACATGGCTATGTATTCTCCGAGGAAGAAAAGGGCAAATCTGAACCCGCTATATTCCACAAAATATCCGGCAACAAGCTCGCTCTCAGCCTCAGGAAGATCAAAGGGTGTTCTGTTTGTCTCAGCCACAGCTGCAATTGTGAAAACAATGAAACCGACTATCTGAGGTATTACAAACATACCATAGGGAGATTCCGCCTGGGCCTTAACAATGTCCGTGAGGTTAAAGGAACCTGCCATGATCATGACGCCTACGAGGCTTAACCCCATGGCAATCTCATAGCTGATAACCTGCGCAGTCGATCTGAGGCCTCCTATGAAGGCATATTTTGAGTTTGATGCCCATCCGGACATAAATATTCCGTAGACACCGAGTCCGGCGACAGCAAAAATGAATAGAAGTCCTATATTGACATTTGCTATAACGAAATTTTGCGAGAAGGGAATGACAGCCAGGTTTACCATAGCCGCTGCCATAAAAATGACAGGGGCAAGATAAAAGACTGGTTTATCTGCATTTGCGGGAATCACATCTTCCTTAAAGAAGAGTTTCAGGCCATCGGCAATGGGCTGAAGTAACCCATGGGGGCCTACCCTCATGGGTCCAAGTCTCACCTGCATATGACCTATAACTTTTCTCTCAAAATATGTCGCATAGGCAACATGGAGTAATGTAACTCCCAGAACAACGGCGATCTTTATTATTATTATCGCAACATTGATCCCGAATTTTGTTAATGCCTCAAGTGTTGTTGGCCCTATTACATTCTCGATCATTTCTTTCCGTTATCTATCGCACTCTCCAAGCACTATGTCTATAGTTCCTATATTTGCGATTACATCTGCCACCAGATGCCCCACACAGAGCCTCGGCAATACAGAGGCATGTATAAAAGAAGGAGCCCTTATCCTCATCCTGTAAGGCTTTCCCGTGCCATCACTTATAAAATAAAACCCGAGTTCACCCTTTGGAACCTCCGTTGCAACATAGACTTCGCCTTCTGGAGCTACAGGACCCTTTGTTATAAAAACAAATTGATGAATGAGATGTTCCATGTCTTTCAGGATTAATTCCTTCGGCGGCAAGGTAAACTTAGGAGCATCAGCCATGATAGGACCCGCTGGTAATTTCTCAATACATTGTCTGATTATTCTATTTGACTGCCTCAGTTCCTGCATCCTGCAGCGGTATCTGTCATAGGTATCACCCTCTGTCCCGATAGGCACATCAAAATTAACCTTATCATAGGCATCATAGGGGGCATGTTTTCTCACATCATAGGGAACACCCGAACCTCTTAATGTCGGTCCTGTAAGGCTCCAGTTTATTGCCTCCTCTGCCGAGATCACGCCAATGCCTTTTGTTCTCTTGAGCCATATTCTATTCTTGTCTATCAAAGTCTCGTATTCCGGTATCCTATTTGGAAATTCTTCCGTAAATTTATAGAGGCTCTCCAGGAATTCTTGTGTAACATCATTTCTTACGCCCCCGATCCTTGTATAGCTCACAGTGAGTCTTGCACCGCAGATCATCTCGAAGAGATCAAGGAGCCATTCCCTTTCTCTGAAGCAATAGAGGAAAACAGTCATTGCACCTATATCAAGGGCATGGGTTGCAAGCCAGAGGAGGTGACTCGATATCCTTGCCATCTCTCCAACCATAGTCCTTATAAACTTAGCCCTCTCTGGAGCCTCTATTCCGAAAAGCTTTTCGACGGCGTTGGCATAGCCAATATTATTTGTCATCGAGGCGATGTAATCCATCCTGTCTGTCAAAGGCAGGGCCTGATAATACGTCATGCTCTCACTGAGCTTTTCAATGCCTCTATGGAGATATCCCACATAGGGAGTAACCTTAACAACTGTCTCGCCGTCTATTTCAAGGACGAGCCTCAGAACGCCATGGGTGGCCGGATGCTGGGGGCCCATGCTTACGTTCAGC
>JBFMEC010000054.1:0-14302 GCA_040753575.1 Nitrospirota bacterium
GGTTCCCCAGGCACGAAGGTATTTGCCCTTACGGGAAAGGTTAAGAATACAGGTCTTGTTGAAGTCCCCATGGGAATAACCCTTAGAGAGATAATCTACGATATTGGCGGAGGCATTATAAACAATAAGAGATTCAAGGCTGTGCAGACAGGGGGTCCTTCAGGAGGGTGTATTCCTGCGCAGTATCTCAATCTTCCTGTTGATTTCGACTCCCTCTGGAAGGTCGGTTCGATGATGGGTTCAGGCGGTATGGTTGTCGTGGACGAGGACAACTGTATGGTCGATGTTGCCAAGTTCTTCCTTTCCTTTACACAGTCTGAATCCTGCGGAAAATGTCCACCCTGCAGAATAGGTACACACCAGATGCTTCAGATACTCGAGAGGATAACATCAGGCGAGGGCGAGGAAGGAGATATAGAAAGGCTTGAAAGGCTTGGAGAGCTTGTAAAAGCAGGCTCCCTTTGCGGTCTCGGCCAGAGTGCCCCGAATCCTGTACTCACAACTATTAGATATTTTCGGGATGAATATGAAGAGCATGTGAAGGACAAATACTGCAGGGCAAGGGTTTGCAACAGTCTGGCTATTTATGTAATCAACCAAGGTGAATGCATAAGATGTGGGCTCTGTAAAGATGCCTGTGCCTATGATGCTGTTATTGAAACGAGGGATAGATACTTCATCGCCCTAGACTACTGTATGAAATGTAAAGCCTGCTACAGTGTCTGTCCCGTGGATGCAGTAAAGCTCCTGAGCAAAAGGCATTTAAAGCTTGAAGATGAATTTCACATTCCTCTGGAAAGTATGGATACTATCGAAAGGAGATGTAAGGTGATTTTAAGGGATGTCATAGAAGCAAAGCCCAGGACGATAGTGACCGTCAACAAGGATCGCACGGTGAGAGAGGCGGTAAACACTATGGGGGAAAAGAATGTCAGCGGTATCTTTATAGTCGATGAGAATGAAAAATTAGTAGGCATATTTACTGAAAGAGATATAGTTCGCTGTGTCATCAATGATATTTCTTTTGAAGATGAGACTGTTGGGGGCGTAATGCGTCATGAGTTAACAACATTTGATCCATCCATGGAGATAAGCTCGGCCATAGCTGTAGCCTCAAAAAAGGAGATCAGACATTTACCTGTTGTTGAAGGAGATAAGATAGTGGGGATGGTGACCTTCAGAGATCTTGTTTCATATCTTCTTCCGGAGATCTGTTATATGGCTAAAGAGATTTATTAAGGTGAAATATGTCGGAACAGAAAGAAATAAAAGTAGAGGATATTAAAAAAGAGGCTGAGGAGAAACGTTGTCCGGTTCAGAGGGCACTTTACTATATAGAAAGATTCCTTGAAGATCCCATGTGCGGGAAATGTTTTCCCTGTTCCTTCGGAAGCTATGAGGCAAAAATAAGGCTGAAGGATATTATTTCTGGCAAAGGGAAGGAGGTTGACTTCCCTGCGCTGAGGCGTATTGCCGACAGGCTGATCGAATCTTCACGATGCAAGAAAGGAAAAGATACGGGAAAGTTCATCCTCGAATGGATGGAAACGGAGGTCTTTAGGGATCATATAGGTGGAAGATGCCCCGACAGGGAGTGTCTTGCTTACATTGAATACAGGATCGTTCCAGAGAAATGCATAATGTGCGGGGAATGTCAGGTAGTCTGCAAATTTAATGCGATAAGCGGAGAAAAGAAAAAACCTTATTTGAGCGGATATCTTACCTTTAAGATAAGGCAGAAGAGGTGTACTAAATGTGGTGAATGCCTGAAGGTATGCCCGACGGGAGCTATAGAGATAGTTGATATTGAAGCTAAGGCGAAGGTTGATGTTGAGGCTGAGATTAAGACCGGGAGAACTTAACCTTAACCTCAATCTTAACCTGATTTAAGGAGGCAAATATGGTAAAGCTTACAATAGATGGAAAGGAGATAGAGGCCCCTCAGCGTATGAACCTCCTCGATGCGGCTAAACTTGCAGGTGTTCACATACCAAATCTCTGTTATCTCAAGGGCATGAAAGGCATTGGCGCATGCAGATTATGCCTTGTTGAGGTAGAAGGGATGAAGGCGCCTGTGATAGCTTGCAATACCAAGGTCAAGGAAGGCATGGTTATCAACACAAGGACCGAACGGGTTGAAGAGGTAAGGAAATTTGTTATAGACCTTATCCTTTCTATACACCCTCTCGATTGTATGACCTGCACGAAGGCAGGTATATGTAATCTTCAGAAATATGCCTACGATTTCGAACTCAAGGAATCAAGTTTCACGAGAAAAAGTTTCGGCTATCCCGCTGATGAGGCAAATCCTTTCATAAAGAGAGATCCCGAATACTGCATACTCTGCGGAAGATGCGTACGTGTCTGCAAGGCGCAGGGTACAAACGTCCTTGATTTTATGGGAAGAGGCATTGGCGCGAAGGTCATTACTGCCAATGACAGACCTCTTCAGGAATCGGAATGCACTTTTTGTGGAAGCTGTATTGATGTCTGCCCTGTAAATGCCCTTCTTGAGGCAGACCGATGGCGCAAAGGACGGGAGTGGGAGTATGAGAAGGTTAATTCCCTGTGCCTTTTATGCGGAAATGGCTGTGAAATCACGGTGAGCACTAAAGGTGGCAGGGTGCAGAAGATTAATGCGGGGGCGCTGGAGGGTTCTCCCGAGAGATTCATCTGTGCCTACGGTAGATTTGGGTTTGATTGTATAGAGGCCGAGACGAGAATTACCTCTCCCATGAAAAGATCGGGCGATGAACTTAAAGAAACGACCTGGGATGATGCCATCAATATTGTTGCAGAGAAACTGAAAGAGGCTGGTGGGTCAGCCGGCTTTATAAGCACAGCAGGAATCCTGAATGAGGATGCTCTCGTCTTAAAGCAATTTGCTAAGGACGTCGTGAAGACAAAAAATATTGATACAACCCTTAGCCTTTATTCAGATGCCAATTCGATGAAAAATGAGGTCGCTGACCTTGAGATTGCAGATCTTGTCATCCTCGTTGGTCTCAATCCTGACCAGTGGACAAGGGTTCTGCCTGCCCTCGACGCGGCCATAAGAAGAAAGGTGAATGCAGGGGATAAACTCATAGTCATAAACTCGGGTGAACCTAAGATTTCGTCAGCTGCAACGATCAATCTTAAAGGAGATGAGGCAAGGATTCTCTCTGAACTTGCCAGGGCAGTTATCTCAAAGGGAATCAGGGCTCCTGAAAAGATGGTTCAGGCACTGATCGGTATTAAGCCTTCAGAGGAAGCCTTAAAGGCGGCCGAACTTTTTTTGGCGTCCACAAACCCACTTATATTGTTATCTCCTACCCTTTATGATGCGTCAGCAAATATCGCCTTGATTAAAGGAAAGGCCCTTTCGGTGCCTATTGAAAGCAATGCGAAAGGTTTGGCATTTATGGAGCTTGTCAGCAGTGGGAAAACCTATAAAGAGATGGTTAATGATGGAATGAAAGTCCTTTACGCTATTGGTGAACTGCCTTTAAAGGAAAGACCAAAGACCGATTTCCTCATCGTCCAGAATTCGCATATGACAGAACTTGCAAGACAGGCGGACCTGTTGCTTCCCTCGGCAATGTTCCTTGAGACTGCGGGCACGATAGTGGATTACCTTGGAAGACTTAAGTGCCTGTGTAAGGCAATAGAGCCGGCGGGTGAGTCAAAGCCTCATAGGGATATCTTTAGAGATATTTCAAAGGCTATGGGTAAAACAATTAGAGAGCCTAAAGAGGAAGCTATAAAGAAGGCCTTAAAGAGTAAGGTTAAAATAACATTTAAACCTTTTATGAAAAAAGAGGGATTCGATGTTAGCCCCGATGAGATGATCGAGTCAATCAATACATCCGTTATAAATGGCTCACGCCTTTTGTGGCTTAAAGAGACAGAAAGGGCCATGGCAGTTTAAAATTTGTGTTTACAATCATAGAGAATTCCCCACCCTTCTCTTTGAAAATCCCAATGCAGATAGTACCTGAGCCTGAGTGGGAAGAGCTTGCCAGGGAACTGGTAAAGCGAAAAGGCACTGCCCTTCTCATGGGCTCAACTGATTCAGGAAAGTCTACTCTTGCGAGATATCTGATTGAAAAACTTCTGTCATTGAATATTGTGGTCTCTTTCGTTGATTCTGACATCGGTCAGTCCTCACTTAGTTTGCCTGGTACAATAGGAACTAAGATATTCAAAAGACCCTCAGACATCGAAGAGTTTAATGCCGAGAAGATCTTCTTTGTTGGTTCTCTTAATCCAGCTAAAAGAATATCGCTGATGATAGAAGGGACGAAAAGGATCGTCGATTCCGTCAGGGAGACCTCCGAGATTGTCCTTGTTGATACTACAGGTCTTGTCTCAGGAGAGTATGGAAGAACTCTGAAGATAGGAAAGATAAGAGCTATAGGGCCTGAACATATTATTGCCATTCAAAGATGTGATGAAATTGAACATATACTGACATTGGTTGAGGATTCCACAGTCCATCGCCTCAGGGCGTCTCGATTGGCAAAGGAAAGAAGCAGAGAAGCACGCATAAAATATAGAAAAGAGAGGTTCGAGAAGTATTTTGATAAAAAGAAGATGACCGAATTTTTTTTGAATGACGTTGCCCTCTTTTATAATGGTAAACCCTTCAAGCCAAAGGAAGGGGAATTTAAAGAAGGCACCTTTATCTCCCTTAATCATAATGAAGATACAAGAGGGATGGGAATACTTGTCGAGCTTAATGGAAACTCTGTGACCTTCAAATCACCGATAAAGTCCCTCAAGGGGATTAACAGGGTTATCCTTGGGGATATAAATCTTTTAAAATAAAAAAGTTAGGTAAAATTTTCAGCGCAATTCTTGAAATTGCTGATCCTGTTTTTGAAGAAGCTTCTGTTTTTGAGATACTGCCGTCGAAGAGAGGTTCGATATTAGATAAAACACGCCTGCCATGATCAGGGTAATGATGAGGATACTAAAGAAAAGTTTTGGTCTTCGATAAAGTAGAAAGATGAGCAGTATTGCGATAACAACAGTAATAAGAAGATTTTCCCTGAATAGGGAAAGGATACTATTAATGACCTCCCAGAAGTCCATTAATATCTGAATAAGGACATTTCTAAATTAGCTTGACACTAATATCTAAATAGAATAGCAAATCACAAAGAATTTTTGCAAGAAATTTTAATTTAATTTTAATTTAAGGACGATTAATTGGTATATTTGACATAGTAACTAAAGGATGATGAGAAAACTTTGTGGAAAGAATAGTTACTCATTGATTTTATTAGTGGTGCGAGAGAGGGGAGTTGAACCCCTACGGAGTTATCCACTGGATCCTAAGTCCAGCGCGTCTGCCAGTTCCGCCACTCTCGCACATATAAATATTAAAGGTTTTTAAGACATTTTGTCTAACCTTCTTACTATTCACAATAAAGTTATTATTCCGATTGAGGACGGCGCTGAGAGGGTAGCACTTGCCGAACTCTGAGCGAAGTCGAAGGGCAAGGCAATGTGCTGGGAGAGGAAGGGGCAAAAGCACTTCCAAAAGATAGAATTGTCAAATCTTGCGGGAATAGTTTTTAGGGGATCTGAAATCGTAGACCCTGAATTAAGTTCAGGTGTCGGGCATAACAGATTAGCTACTGTTTCTTCGATTTTATTTCACTCATCTTCTCGATGAAATTGTTCAGAGTAACAATCATTTCATTAGATAATCTTTGAATAACCTCCATCCTTTCGATGGCCCTCGATAGAAGGTCACGTAAATCCTCTTCCGACACCGATGCTTCAACAAGTTCTAATGTTCCCTTTACTGCTAATATGTGATCATTAAGCTCGTTTGATGCTTCCCTGAGTCTATTATCCTTTTCTGCCATACTCTTTCCCTTTTTTTCTAATTGACGGCATGTGCAAGCGTGTTTCGAATAAGTTGCTATCGGTTAATCTACTATTTTCCCCTGAATTTATCAATGACGGTTCAGAGGAAAGGAGACTGTGAAGGAAATGCCCGAAGCGTTCAAAAAAAATTCAAATAATCGGTCAATTCATGAAAGCCTTCATCGGAAGCTAATATGTTTGGTTAGTGTTTGTGCTATAATAAACGCTGTTTGAATAATCAAATTAAGGAGGGAATTATGGCAACAGTAAAAAAGGCAACCTGTGCAGCGAAGACAACCAGAGGGAAAAAATGTAAGAATCCCGTGGCTGGAAAATCGAAATACTGTGCAACCCACAAGAAAAAATAGTTTGTTGAAGATTTAATTCTCATTTAGTAATTTTATTCTTCGGCAAAATAAAAGGAAAAAGGAGAGTAAAAAACTTTCTCCCAAGCTGAAGAGTGGCCAATTATAGGCCCTCGGAACATAGTCGGCAATTATTTGTTCAAAATAAGGATCTCCTCGCAGCGTCAGGAATTGAGGCATAAACTCGTCAATTATTATTAGTTTGGAATATTCCCAGACAAAGGTTGAAAAAATTATGAGACTACCTGAAACCATTAGGGTCCATTCAAATAAACTTATTCTTATAGAATATTCTTTTTGTTGAAAATAAAGAAGGAATCCTGCAACCATTACCATAGTAAAGGCGCAGATTAATGGTGCCAAAACAGGCCCTGCCCATATTACAGGAATAAGAAATAGTATATCCCATGTAAGTAGCGAAGGCGGCCAGTCCAGTAAAATCTTCAGCCAAATATAATAAAAAATATCCCAGATGCCAAAACAAATGAGAAAGTATGAAAACCTTTCATAGAAATTTCTTCCAGCAACTATACCTACAGAAAAGAGCATAACAATAGTCGATATCTCACGGATGTATTCGACGGTGAGATCCTCGAAGGCCATCATCTTCAGGGGAAAGGAAAATCCTTCGGGGTAATAAAGTTGTCTCAGGTAGACAACAACTGCAGCTTCAAGAAAACCCATTGCTGTGCTAAAAATAGCCAGAAAGATAACCTTATTTCTTATAGAAATTGCAGGCGAATTCATGAATCATCGAGATTATATATTATTTGTGGAGGCCAAGCCAATTCAGGTGCATGCGAGCTGAGAAGAAACAGTATCAAGTATCCCTTTTGTGAAGGCGTTTCATTGCTGTATCAAGAAGGTAATTTGCCTGCTCCAGTTCATCAAAGGATCGGTGCACCCATCGGCTCCCCCAGAAAAAGTTGCAACTGGTCTCGGCAATCAAAATATGGTCATAGGCTTTCGTAATGAGATGACGGATTTCATCAGGATTATCAGTCATGTGCTGCCCTTCCTCAAAGACATGCTTTACCCTCTGGTAGTAGGCACTTGCATTATGCACTTCATCCCATCCTTTCTTTTGAAGAAGAGAACCCGTCCATTGAGTAAGATCACCACCCCAGTGATGCCCGGTATTCCAAGCTCCGCGATAGACCTCTACTTCCTCGGTGGGAGTGTATTTTTCGAGGTATTGACTGATGTGAACAGGGGTAAAACCAAGGGTTTCCTCCCGGAATCTATTCAGGATGGGATGGTAAAAGTAGCCCCAGAAGCCGCTTTCTATACGGGTAGTTCTGAACCAACCCCCGTTTTCACCGTCCGTCCAGGTTGTTACAAGGGCAGGAAAGTCGCACCACTTTGTCCTTTCCTGTAGCTCATATTGAAACCAGCCAGGATCGAGGCCGGATTGTTGTGCATTGGATAGTTCCCGGTCCCGCGGAACAACAATAATCTCTTCATCATCATAGCGAGCAATGTGCGGTCGATAACGAATCTCTTCCCAGCGCATTTCGCGCTTAGGCTTAATATACCAGCAGTCAACGAGGACGTACTTATAGCCATGTCGTTTCAGCATGGGAATCATCTCCATGGAAAAGCCAAGTTCAGGAGGCCAGAATCCCTGGAATTTCTCAGGACCCAGAAGATGCCGGCCAAGGCCGATCCACCATGATGTCTGGACATCCCAATCAGAAGGCGGGATCAAGGGGTAAACAGGGTGATAAAGGCCGGTTCCCACAAACTCTATATTGGATCTTTTATAACGATTAAGGAAATCTCCTATATCAACCACATCATGAAAGGTCTCTCTTACAGCCGGATCTTCCAGTTGTTTCAGGAGCGTACCGGAAAAGCTAATGTGGAGTCTGGCAACATCTTCATATCCTTCTAACATGCGAGTAGGTCGATCATAACACCAAAGAATCTGTCTGACCTCCCACCTTTCATCTGAATTATGCAAAGCCAGAAGATTTCCCAGAGGCTGATGCATGTTAAGCCCCAGTGCATGATAAACTTCAGCCATACCTGATCTCCTTTCATTTTTTTCTCCAAAGATTATATCACATCAATTTTTCTAAAAATGTTTTAAACTATAATTAGTTCATAGAGTCAAGGAGGTTTGAATGTCGGAGAGTTATTCAGTCTGTGTTTCCTGTGGAAAACAGGTTGAATATGCTGAATGCTCTGAAGGGGAATCTCAACCCGACAATCCTCGTTGCCAGGCTCTCACTGGCTGGTATTCAGTCTCTAAGTGGAAGGGAATCGAGTCCTTCGATCAGTATGACTTCTGTTCTTTAGATTGCCTTCGGGAGTGGATAGATAAGCAGATGCCAAAGATACCGGAAGAATACCTGCGAAACTTTGAGAAGGGCTCTGGGGAAGGAGGCGGATAAGTCTGATATCTTTCCGTGTTTCTTAAACCTCCAGATCATGATCCCTCCCGAAAGGGATTCGACAAAACTATCCAGACCAAATCCAACCAAAGCTATACTATCGGCCAGGAACCCGGCGAAGATTGATATCACTCCCTCCAGAATATTGTATCCCACAGTGAAATAAGATAATAAAAGAGCCTTTTTATGAAGTCTTGGATCCATGATTAAGCAAAGGCCACATCGAGTATGGTCATCAGAGCAAAGCCAGCCATTGAACCCATGGTGGCTAAATCAGCATTTCCGCCACGCTGAGACTCAGGGACAAGTTCTTCAACTACCACAAAGATCATGGCACCGGCGGCAAAACCCAGGGCATATGGCAAGATTGGCCGTGCAAGAATAACGGAGGCAGCACCAATGATGCCTGCCACTGGCTCAACAATGGCAGAGAGTTGACCGTACCAGAAACTTCTTAAAGAAGACATTCCTTCGCGCCGGAGAGGCAGAGATACCGCAAGTCCTTCCGGAAAATTTTGGATGCCGATACCAATGGCCAGGGCGATTGCACCTGTCAAAGTAGCTGTAGAAAGACCAGAGGTGATGGCACCGAAGGCAATCCCTACTGCGAGGCCTTCTGGAATATTGTGCAGTGTTATGGCAAGAATAAGCAGTGTACTCCTTTTCCAGGAAGTACTGATTCCCTCAGCTTCTTCTATAGGGAAACCTATGTGTAGATGGGGGAGTACCTTATCGATACCTTGCAAGAATAGTCCACCCCCGAGAAAACCTGCCACAGCAGGAAACCATTCGGGAATATCCTTTCCCCTCGACATCTCAATGGCCGGGACAAGAAGCGACCAGAAACTGGCCGCAACCATAACTCCAGCGGCAAAACCCAGCATTCCATCTAATACTCTCCTTCCCAGATCCTTTGACATAAAGACGCCGGCCGCCCCAAGAGCAGTCATTAACCAGGTAAAACATGTTGCCAGAAGAGTCTGTATTAAAGGGTGAAGGTCGCGAATAATATCCATAATCGAAGCCATTCTAATTTAAGCTTATAAAGACTTGGACTGATCGTAATGCATAGGTAAGAGTAATTTAATTATTGCATATTGACTCTGCTCACCTGATTATCTTTAAACCTTTATTTTATATTTTTAGCAATCAGTCGCATTTACTTTCTTCTGTCATTGCGGCTTGTCCGCCAGACTTACGGCGGGCTTGTCCGCAATCCTTCTTTAAAGAAAGATTCCCGTCAAGCGGGAATGACAAACTGTGGTGAGTTAAGTCAATAAGCATTTTAATTATTTAACGGGTACCCTGACAGCCCCGGTGAACATGTCCTTGAAGGGCACTTCAATTTTTAGAAGGCCGTTTTCGTATTTTGCCATTGCCTCTTGAGGCTTCACCGGGCAGCAGAAGGCTAAGGATGCTACAAACTGCACGTCTTGCCTGGGTGCTGTCAGGTAAAAGCTGTCCTCATGCATCATAAGTTTAATATCTTCTTTCCTCACTCCTGGCAGTGAAATTTCGATACTCAGTTTAAGATGTTCATCATCAACATATGCGCACATGTTTGGAGCTACCCTCATTTTCTCTTCTGCCATGATTATCTACCTCCCTTTCATTCCCTAAAATGAATTCATCAAGGTTAGCTGCTATAATTAGCTATTATATCAAATAAACCAAAATCCTCTTTGGATATATGTCAGGGTCTCTGGTGAGCATTCTTAAAGTAGAAGGTCTCAGTAAAAAATTTGATAATGTCTACGCCCTCAAAGGGGTAAGTTTTGAGCTTTCCAGGGGGGAGATCCTGGGAATATTAGGACCAAATGGTGCAGGCAAAACCACTCTGATTCACTCAATTCTCGGTCTCATAACACCGACAGAGGGAAGGATCAAGATTTTTGGCAAAGAATTGAGGGGAAACCGGGTGGATATACTAAAGAGGGTGAATTTTGCTGCAAACTATGTCCTGCTACCCTTTTCACTCACTCTATGGGAAAACCTTATGGTTTATGCCTTTATTTATGAAGTCGAAAATCCCCCAAAGAGATGTGGGGAAGTTCTGGAGCTATTTGAACTATATCATTTAAGAAATATGCTCACAAGAAAGCTCTCCTCGGGACAGATGATGAGGCTTACTCTTGCAAAGGCAATGATTAATGATCCCGAGATATTATTCCTTGATGAGCCAACGGCAGGACTTGACGCTGACATTGCGAAAAAGACGAGACAGCTTCTGAAGAGCCTCTGTAAGGAAAGGGGTCTCTCGGTCCTGTACACTACACACAATCTATTGGAGATGCAGGAAGTGTCTGATAGAGTTCTCTTTCTTCAAAGAGAAGTGCTGGCAGCAGGCACCTCAACGGATCTTTTAAATAGGTACAACGTTACGAACCTTGAAGAGCTTTTTTTCAAGGTCCTTGGTAAATGAGTTTCAAGAGAATAGAAGCGATAATCCTCAGGCAGGTCTATCTTTATAAGAGAAGTTTTACAAGGCTGCTGGAGGTCTTTTACTGGCCCATGTTAGACCTTCTGCTCTGGGGTTTCGTTACAATTTATCTTCAAAGGTCTTCAGAGGGACTTCCGGCATTTGTATCCTATTTTCTGGGTGCTCTTATTCTCTGGGATATTCTCTTCAGAGCCCAGCAGGGTATTTCTGTTTCATTCCTTGAGGATATGTGGGCAAGAAATCTCATTAATATATTTGTCTCCCCCATAAAGGTTTCGGAGTATCTCCTTGGACTTATCACCATCAGCATATTAAAGGTTGTCATTGCCTTCATTGTGATGTCATCTCTGGCCTGGCTTTTTTATTCATTCAGAATATTTCAGATCGGTCTTACCTTACTGCCTTTAGTGCTCAACCTTGTGGTGATGGGTTTGGCCGTGGGTATCTTCACTACCGCCCTGATATTGAGGTTTGGCCAGGAGGCGGAGATTCTGGCCTGGGCCATTGCCTTGCTCTTCATGCCCTTTTCTGCTGTATTCTATCCGGTCAACGTATTGCCTCCCGTGCTCAGAGAAATTGCCTGCTTTATTCCATCGGCCCATGTCTTTGAGGGAATGAGGATGGTAATTAGCACATCCAAGATCCCGGTAAAGAATATTCTATGGGCTTCTGTCCTTAATTCTATTTATTTACTTCTTGCCCTGTTTTTCTTTTTGAGGATTCATAAAGGAGCTCTTACCAGAGGCATTCTCCCCAAGATCGGAGAGTAGGTTTTTTGACAGGGCTTCTTGATCAAAGATATAATTTGAAGATGAAATTAAAATTCATCATTATCTTCATCGTTCTTTCGATCATCCTCGGTTCTTCCGCGGGAGGCTACCTCGCAATCAAAAGGGGGATTCCCTCCCTGAATGAATTAAAACAATACAGGACTGTCAGTGGTACAAAGATTTATGCTGACGACGATATTCTTATAGGAGAATTAAAAGTTGAGAAGGGCCTATTCGTTCCTATAAAAAAGATTCCAAAACACATGATAGATGCCGTAATAGCTGTTGAAGACTCAAGGTTCTGGAAGCATAAGGGGATTGATTATATCGCCATCGCAAGAGCGCTCATCAAAGACGTTCTCTACGTGGGAATAAAAGAGGGAGGAAGTACAATAACGCAGCAACTCGCAAAGGTAATGTTCCTGACCCCTGAAAAGACCATTAACAGGAAACTCAAGGAAGCGGTACTTGCCATAAAGATAGAAAAGAATCTCCGGAAAGAAGAGATACTCGAGCTTTACCTTAATAAGGTCTATTTCGGCCATGGCGCCTATGGAGTCGAGATGGCTTCGAGGATATATTTCGGAAAGTCAGTGAGAGATATAACGCCTTCGGAGGCAGCACTAATTGCCGGTCTCATAAGGGCACCCGCTATATATTCCCCTTACAATGACTTAACAAAGGCTAAGGAAAGACAGGATACAGTGCTGACCCGCATGGAGGAAGAGGGATATATAAAAAAGGCGGAAAAGGATAGCGCCTTGAGACAACCCCTATACCTTTCGAGTATAAGGAAAGGAATCGAAGCCAATAATTATTTTATTGAATATGTAAGAAGGTATCTCGAAGAAAAATATGGTGAAGATCAGGTCTATAAGCAAGGATTAAGGGTATACACAACGTTGGACAGAAAGGCGCAGGGGCTGGCTGCAAGGGCATTACAGGAGGGGCTCAGGGAAGTCGGCAAGAGAAGAGGCTGGCTCGGTCCTTTGGAACACAGGAAAGATATCGATATCAAAAAGGAACTCAAGAGCAAAGAAGTTATAACAGGTGTTGTTACAAACCCCGGTGATATTTCCTCCGGACTTGTTCTCAGGGTAACCGAAAAGGAGGCACTCATAAAGACGAGGGGGATTTTGGGAAAACTTAATATCGAAGATGCAAGATGGGCCTCTAACATAATTACTCCAAAGGGAACAAATAAGATTTTGAAAGATTATAGGTTGACTGAGATACTCAAGCCAGGAGATATTGTTAAAGTTAGTATAAGAAATATTAAGGGCCAGAACGTCCGTCTCTCCCTCGAGCAGGAACCGGAAGTAGAGGGTGCAATTGTTGCCGTAGAGCCCAATACCGGTTTCGTCAGGACGATGATCGGCGGCTATGATTTTGTGAGAAGTGATTTTAACAGGGCCTTGTATGCAAAGAGACAGCCTGGTTCAGCCTTTAAACCTGTTATATATGCTGCCGCCATGGACAACGGCTTTACGCCGGCAAGTATCATAGTTGACGAACCCGTGACCTATCAGGGCGGGCAAAGAGGTGAATGGAGTCCAGAAAACTATGACCATAAATTTTACGGGCCTACACGTTTAAGGGAGGCCCTGACATATTCAAGAAATGTTGTGACGGTGAAACTGGTCGAAGCAATAGGAGTAGGCGAGGTGATAGATTTTGCAAGAACCCTGGGTATTCAAGGAAAGATGCCCGAGGACCTCACCATAGGACTTGGTTCTCTCAGCCTCACTCCTCTTGACCTTGCCTTATGTTACACCGTTTTTGCGAGCGACGGAATGAAGGTGAAGCCCATTTTCATCAAATATATCGCCGATTCAAGGGGGAGAATTCTGGAAAGCAATGAACCGGAGGCTGAAGAGGTAATAAGTCCTCAGACGGCATTCCTGATAAGCTCAATGATGGAAGATGTTGTAAAATATGGTACCGGCTGGAGGGCAAGGTCATTAGGTCGTCCCGTGGCAGGAAAGACAGGGACAACGAATGAATACAGAGACGCCTGGTTTGCAGGCTTCACGCCCGACCTGGTTGCCGTTGTATGGGTTGGTTTTGATGATATGAAGTCCCTGGGCCCACGTGAGACAGGTGCAAGGGCGGCATCTCCCATCTGGGTTTCTTTCATGAAGAATTTCCTCTCAGGGGAACATCAGGATTTTCCAATTCCTGAAGATATAGTCAGTTATCCCATAGACCCTGCAACAGGACTTCTGTCAAGGGATGATTCAGACGCCATAAAAGAATATTTTAAGGCCGGCACGGAGCCGAGGAAATTTGCACCCTCTACCTCTGTCTGGAAGAGAAGAGAAGAGGATACGAACCTTAATTTTGACTAAGACATCCTATAAAGGTGTCAAGGTAAAAAATGGGTAATAGGTAGATATGGGTTGGGCTGAGAAAATCGATTGTAGGCGATTTAGTGAAATCGATTTTCACAAAATCCACCCGAAAGTTGTTTTT
>JBFMEC010000055.1:0-10753 GCA_040753575.1 Nitrospirota bacterium
AAAAACAACTTTCGGGTGGATTTTGTGAAAATCGATTTCACTAAATCGCCTACAATCGATTTTCTCAGCCCAACCCATATCTACCTATTACCCATTTTTTACCTTGACACCTTTATAGGATGTCTTCCGTTTTTCCCGTCCTTTCTTAGGAAGAGGTAAGTTTTCATAACTTACATGCATATTGTTTTTGTATAAAAGAACACCTTCAGGTGCTCTGATACCAAATATCCGGGTGCGGGTCTGGCTCCCGCACCCCATGTCCTCCGGAGGGTTAGCAAGTTCCAGAGGTAACATCATAGAATCAAAGAGCCATTTTATCTTGAACATTCAGATGCCACCACAACATGTTCACAGTAACCATATCCTGCATCCAGAAATGGTTATGCCTCCAGATAAGTTTTGATCTCATTTCTTTCTCTTCGTTTGGATTAGGAAATCTTTTATTCTTGTACGACCAGTGTTCAATTGCCTCATGAATGGAATGGTAAGCAAAAGAGCTTTCTGTCTTTGTCTTTTTTGTGAATGCTATAGCATATTGATTGGAAAGAAACTGTCTGCTGCAATTGTCCAATTGCAATTCACTTACAATGAAAACATTCAGGGGTTTCATCGACAATATCTTTTTCAAAGAATCTTCTAATCCCAGAGTTGTTAAATGAAGGCTGTTGCAAGCTATAACAAGATCAAAGGGTACAGAGAAGTCATGAAATTCTTCCCATCTGCGATTATCAACTCTTATCCAGTTAATGCCTCTTTTGGAAGCTTCCTTATGCAGTAGATTTCTCATGCCTAAGGACGGTTCAAGAGCGCTGACCTCACATCCAATCGCACACAAGGGTAAAGAGAGAACGCCATTGCCTGCACCAATATCAAGAACCTTCCAACCCGGCTTTACCATTTCCAGGAAGTTTACTAAAATACTATCGTGGTAGTTATTATGTTCAAACCATAACCTGTACCACTGCGAATAACCATTCCAATATGAAACATCGGTTGCATGTGAACATGAGACCTTTTCCATGAATCCTCCAAACAAAAAACCACGAAAGCAATGCCTTCACGGCATCTTTGCCTTCGTGGCTTAATTTTCTTGATTCCTGATTAAATCTGCTTCTGTTTTCCGAACTTCTTGTTCAGACTATTTCTTAAATAGTGTTCAACTATTTTTTCTTTGTATCTTTATGCTTGTGCAGTTCTTTTTCATGTCCAGGATGTTTATGATCATGTGCTCCGTGTTTACCCTTATGCTCATGATTGTGCGCATCGGCTTTCCCCTTGTGATCATGTTCATGGCTGTGCGTATGCGGATGTTCATGATCATGGGTATGAGAATGCTCATGGCTGTGTTTCTTGTCCTTGTGAGGATGTTCGTGGTCATAAGTATGCGAGTGCTTATGCGCATGCTCATGCTTGTGTTCATGTTTCCCTTTCATAACAAACCTCCTAACTGACTCGGACCTTTTAAATTGTATTTATTAAATCAAACAAAAAAGCCATAAATTCCGTCACCTTCTGGTGGCAGCCTTCGTGGCCTCTTAATGATTTAATTTAAAAAATGCAGTGCTTGTACTTAAACTTCGTGCCTAAGTTATATTTAAAATAAATTAAAAATGCAATGTTTGTCAATACCGAAAAAGATATACCGAAAAAGATATTTACATGTCAAGCCAAAGTAAAAATGTCCTGCGTATTTCCAAAATACTTTTTTATACAAATAATGAAGATGGGATGAATATTTGTATGGGAAATAAATGATATGTAAAAGTTGAACAGGCACTTATTTCTATGTGAACTCGAACTTTTAGACGATGTTGTCTCGAATGCGCAATATAGGAGTATCAGATATCCGCTTTAATTTTCTAGATCTGCGGATAAGTAGGCATTGGCGATACCTGAGAATATGAGGGAAGTGGTGTTCATTTCCCAAGAAAATGCATATGGCATGATTCAGATTTTTACAAATAGTGATCCTCAGATGTTGCTTCATTCCCCTTGCTTTTATACCAATCCTCAAACGTCGGCAGATTGATCTTTCTTTTCATAATTTCAGCCATCGCTATAGCCATTGAAGTCTTATTAGTCTCGACAATCTTATATTTATTGATTTTGTCGGCTGCGGCCGTAGCCTCTTCCCTGAGGCGGAATTGCTCACCTTCCGAAAGCCTACTCATTTCTTTCTGTATTTTTCTGTAGCAGAAGTTTTCGTATAGCATTCGAGCTTCTTCTTCCCTAATGAGGGCTTCTTCACGACGTCTCGCTTCTTCCATCTTCTTTCTTTCGTGTATAGTAATTTTGACTAATTCGTAATCAGTGTCATTTAAAACCTTTACGAGATAAGAGGGCCCAATGGCTTTATTTTCTTTCTTCTTTTGTTCGCAAACAATGTCATAGTAGCAGATACAGTCCATGATTTTCTGAACCGGTATCCCGTCTCTCAAAATGAAGTTCTTTGATGCTATTTCGGAGACTCCTCTTCTTGTCAGCTCATTGAACGCCAGAGCTTCGTGCGAATTGAAGTCAGAAAAGAACCATAGGACTTTTGTGGATTTGCCATTCTTGATATAGTCAGCTCTTTTCAAATAGTGGAGCTGCTGTAGCTTTTTATGAACGGGATCTATTCTTCTTTTGATATAAACATCATGAGTGCCATCCTGAATGGGTATCTGAGCAGCGATTTCACTGATATCTTTTTCCATTGAGGTTATGTCTCTGCCGTACAGTGCCTCTTCTTCCTTCCAGGCGTCAATTAATCTGAAGTAGCGGCGTGCCAAGGGACTGCCCAACTTCAACATGAAGGAAAAATTCAGTCTTTTGCTCATCTGGAGACTTCGCAGGTTTTTCATAATATAATCTGAAAAAATAACTGTGCAATAGCCACTGGGATCCTCTTCAAAGCTGGCCTTTCTCCCTTTTTTGTTTGCCTCAATAATCGTATAGTCTTGTATGATCGATATAGTCCGCTCTACAGTTTTGGGCTCTTCGTCCTCCCAAACTTTGAAAAGTGTTGATTTGATCCCCAGCCATTTATAATTCTTTATGGCCTCCCTTGCTGTGTCATATTCAGGTTTACAGGGAGACTTACCAGCAGTGAGAACTAATCTGTTCAGTGTGAAGTAGATGGTGTTTCTATCGAATCTGTACTGGGTATCTTCGGAAAGCATGTAGAGCATGGCGTAAAGATAATCAAGATGACGACCTATCGGAATGTCACTTTCTGCAGCTTTATTTGCCATTAGCTTCCACTCAACTCCAGGGACAGGATAAAAAACAACCACGGTTTTCTTTTCCTTATTAGAGAATAAACAAAGAGGATATTTTGCAAGATGTATCTCCTCTCTCATGAACTTGTCATTGTTTTTCTTAATAGCATCAGGGAACAAACTGAATTCTCTCTCGGTTTTCTGATTGTTCTTTTTCAAACTTCTCCTATTTTTATTCCTCTTATTTATAAGAGAGATAGATAAAGTCTAAATACAATAAGAGCAAATAAATAATCCTTGCATA
The DNA here is from genome assembly GCA_040753575.1 of Nitrospirota bacterium. Classification (GTDB taxonomy): domain Bacteria; phylum Nitrospirota; class Thermodesulfovibrionia; order Thermodesulfovibrionales; family SM23-35; genus JBFMEC01. The sequence continues at coordinate 3,505 of JBFMEC010000055.1, forward strand.
TCATTCTGATACAGAAAAGAATTGCCTAAAATCACAAATTCATTTGTCCGAAAGCACATATATTTTTTGTCTGAATCTACATATTCTTTTGCCTCAGTGCACATATTCGAATTTGAAGGTTACCCAAATTCACAAATTCCTAAATCCTTTTCAAATAAGCGGCTGGCCTAGATACACAATATCCATGGCACTACCTTCGTGCTTTCCGAAGCAACTATTGTTATCGGGACTGTACCATTGGAAGATTTCTCTAACAAATCAAGTCCCTTTTTATATTACTTAGGAAGAAGCTAGGCACAGAATTTCAAAGTCGGAACTCCAGTCGACTTTGTGAAAATCATCGACATCTCTGTCCTCGGCATCTGCATTTTTGAATTTGTTTGAAAAATGAGTCAACAAATAGACGGACGAAGTATAGCAGGTAATATTCATAAAGATGTGAGAGAACTCTCACACTAAACACTCACAGTCGAACACCGAACAACTCAGCTGAGCAGTTGGAAGTAATAAGGAGAAAGCGGAGATGATCCAAGTTGCGATAAAATCTAAATTTGTTCTGGACCGGTTACATATTATTAATATGCAGAATAGTATAGTTTTTATTTTGTCGCGCCGGAATATCCTACTCACACTGAGAAACCGAAGTCTAGGCGAAACGATGAATTGGTATCAACTAATCATCATAAGCACAAAGAAGCCTCTTTCCAAAGGAGATTAAGACAATAATCAATGGAGAAGCTACTCAGCATAGGAGAACTCTCTCGGCTGCTCGGAATAACCAAGTCAACGCTTTACTCATGGACTTCAAAAAAAATTATTCCACACAGGAAGCTAAGCACAAGACTCATACGGTTCGAAGAAACTGAGATTCTGGAGTGGCTCGGTAAAAAGTCCGTTTATCCGGATGCACCACTTTCTTTCTGTGAAAATCGTTGCCGTCACAGACGCAAAAAGCCTGCCTCTTTAGAAACCAGAACGTCAAGAAGTCATGTCGAAAGATTCATCGAGAACGCAAAGAAAGAAGCCCTTGGAGATGTCAATTAATTCTACAAGACTTGTGTTAGAATTACATTGGTATTTTCAAGCCTTGTTGGTCCCTATGCCTGGAATATCGGGTAAGAAAGGAGAGTAGAAAATGGGACTATACAGGCGACCGGATTCAGAGATTTACTGGATGTCCTTCGCTTACAATGGCAGAATTTACCGTAAGAGCACCGGGACATCCGACATGAAGTTAGCAAAAAAAATATTAGCCAAGGTACAAACGCAGATCGTCGAAGGTAAATGGTTTGACATTGACCATTCGAAGGAGAAGACATTGCGAGAGATGACTGAAAGATACGAAAGGGAATATATGGTGCACCGCAAGTATTACTCTCTGAGACGAGAGAAGTCCATCGTGAAACATCTTTATGCCTATTTCGGCGAGTCCTGCACTTTGGGAGAGATCGAACACGAAATTGGAGGCTATGAGCAGTTTAGAAAAAGTAAGGGGAGATCACCTGCAACAATCGTCAAGGAACTCGGTCTATTGCGGACAATGTTCAATATTGCCCGTAAACAGTGGAGATGGAAAATTGATAATCCTGTATCTGATATCAAATTGCCGAAAGTCCGCAATGAGCGCGTACGCTATCTGTCAGATGGGGAACGATTGAATCTTGTTGATGCTCTTGAGTCATCAGAAGACACGTGGCTCTATTCCTTTGTCATTATAGCGATTGACACAGGATTAAGGCTTGCCAACCTTTGTGATATGAAGTGGTCTGAGGTAAATCTCTTCAGCCGAATGATAACCGTACACGCAGAGGGAATGAAAAATGATGACTATCTCGGTGTGCCACTAACAGACAGAGCCTTTCAAGTCTTAAAGGAATTGCAGAAGATACCATGCCTGTCAGGTCATGTTTTTCACGATAATGGTAAGAAACTTTATGACAGAAAAGTTCAGCGGGCTTTCAGAAAAGTATTAGAAAAAGCGAAAATTAACAATTTTCACTTCCACGACCTCAGACATACCTTCGCGAGTTATTTGAGACAAAACGGTGTTGATCTCCACACAATTTCTAAGCTTCTCGGTCACAAAGATTTGAGAATGACAAAACGCTATGCACACCTCAATGTAGACTCGCTGAGAAGTGCAATTTCGAAAATCAACTTCACGTTTTCTTCACGTTTTGATGAGAAGAAGCAGGCAGACAACTTGTAACCCCTTGATTTTATTGGCGGTCCCAACGGGATTCGAACCCGTGTTTTAGCCTTGAGAGGGCTACGTCCTAGGCCTCTAGACGATGGGACCATTACGAAGTGAATAGTGAAAAGCAGACAGTGTAGAAATAAGAAGGGATCGTACTGAAAAATTGGAAACTGTTAACTATTCACTGTTCACTGGCGACTGTCTTTTTCTGGCTGGGGAGAGAGGATTCGAACCCCTGTAAGCAGATCCAGAGTCTGCCGTCCTGCCACTGGACGACTCCCCAAAATTCAATGATTTCCGCCACTTAAGACCAGTTTCACTATATCATAAACTCTCAAAAACTGTCAAAAACTATCAATTTTGTCAACAAATTGTCGACACCCAGCCTTTAAAACTTCCATCAAATTCAGAAGGACCTTTTCCTCACATTCGCATTGACAGTCTTCTTATCAAAATAGTAGATTTAACCAGAAATCTAAAGATGGGATATCGGAAATAAAAAGGAGGTAAGATGATAGACAGAGAGAAATTATTTGATGTTTTTAAAATAGCGATAGATAAAGAGCATGAAGCGTATGAATTTTATATGAATGCAGCGGCAAACACTTCAAATCCAGATGTAAAAAAACTTTTTGAAGAATTTGCAAGAGTAGAACTCTCTCACGAGCAGAAACTTATAGATAAATACAGAAAACTAAGAGAGACTACTATTTGAATACTAAAAATGGGGCCTTCGTAAATGGTTTGAGGATTTCGATCATTCGGGATTTCAGGTTCAGATCCTGGTTTCTTCTATTTATGTTCAAAGAGTGTCTTAACTTCATTCATTAATTCATTTATGTCCTTAAACTGTCTGTACACGGAAGCAAATCTGACGTAGGCGACTTTATCAAGCTCTTTCAACGAGGACATTACCTCTTCACCGATCCACGAACTCAGTATTTCCTTTACACCTAGTCCTATCAGTTTCTTTTCTAAGGAATCTGTAATGCCTTCAAGGGTCTGGATACCTATTGGCCTCTTCTCACAGGCTTTCTTCAAGCCGCTGAGTATCTTCATCCTTTCAAAGGGTTCTCGCCTTCCGTCTTTTTTGACCACCATAGGCATAATATCTTCTACGCGTTCATAGGAGGTAAAGCGTTTACCGCACTTCAGACACTCTCTCCGGCGCCTTATTGCATCGCCTTCTTTGCATATCCTTGAGTCAATGACCTTATCTTCAATATTTCCGCAGAAAGGACACTTCATCTGAACACCCTGAGAATAATCGAGACGATCTTATTTTTTGAAGGGAGATCAAAGAGGGCATACTTCTGAATATAAAGGGAAGTTATCGCAAAGGATTTTCACCCTTGTCGAAAGGGCTTTGATCTCATCAATGTTTTTATTGTTCTCTATTACGGCTGATATTATTTCTGCTATCTCTTTCATCTCACTCTCACCCATTCCCCTGGCCGTAACACAGGGAGTGCCGAGTCTTATGCCACTTGTGATTGAAGGTGGCCTTTCATCATAGGGTATAACATTCTTGTTGACGGTGATTCCAGCCAGCTCGAGTGCCTCTTCAGCTTCCTTTCCTGTGATACCCTTATTTGTTACATCAACGAGTAACATATGATTATCGGTGCCACCTGAAATAATCTTGAAGCCCCTCTTCATAAGTTCTTCGGCAAGTTTCTTTGCGTTATTGATAACATTTATCTGATAACTTTTGAATTCCTGGCTCAACGCCTCCTTCAGAGCCACTGCCTTCGCTGCTATGACATGCACGAGTGGTCCACCCTGAATCCCCGGGAATATCATTTTGTCAATTATCTTTGCATATTCAGCCCTGCACATAATCATCCCACCCCTGGGACCCCTGAGGGTCTTGTGAGTTGTTGTAGTGACAAAATCTGCATAGGGAACTGGAGACGGATGAAGACCTGTAGCAATAAGCCCTGCTATGTGCGCTATATCTGCCAGGAGATATGCACCAACCTCCCTTGCTATCTCCGAAAACATCTTGAAATCAAGGATTCGCGAATAGGCGCTTGCGCCCACAACTATCATCTTTGGCTTATTCTCTATCGCAAGACGTCGAACCGCTTCATAATCAACATATCCTGTATCTTTATTAACACCATATTGGACAGTCTTATAAAAAATTCCTGAGAAGTTCACCGATGACCCATGTGAGAGATGTCCTCCATGGCTCAGGCTCATGCCCAATATCTTGTCACCCGGCTTGAGTACCGAGAAATATACCGCCATATTAGCCTGAGTACCCGAGTGCGGCTGAACGTTCACGTGCTCTACATTAAACAGTTTCTTTGCCCTTTCTATTGCAAGATTTTCAACAATGTCAGCATATTCGCAACCTCCATAATATCTTTTTCCCGGATACCCCTCGGCATATTTATTCGTGAAGACGGAACCCTGCACCTCAAGTATAACCGGACTTACATAGTTCTCGGAAGCGATAAGCACTATATGGCTTCTTTCCCTCTCAATTTCTCGCTGTAATGCTTCAAAGACTTCAGAATCTGTCAGTTTGAGATTCTCAAATACCATTTCTTGTTAGACGTTCCTCAATCTGGAATATTTTTCTAAGCCTCAGAGAGTGCCTTTCGCCTTCAAAGGGGGTGCTGATCCATACCCTAACGATCTCTTTTGCCAGGTCCTTTCCGATTATTCTCCCACCAAGGACAAGGATATTAGCATCGTTATGTAATCTGCTCATCTTTGCTATGAATAGATCATTACACAGGGACGCCCTTATGCCAGGGAATTTATTAGCGACTATGGACATTCCTATCCCCGTACCGCAGATGAGTATCCCTCTATCTATTCTTCCTGAAGAGACTGCCTCAGAAACCCTTTCACCAAAATCCGGATAATCGACTGATTCAGGACCGTTTGTACCGTAGTCGATATGCTCCATTCCGAGGTCGTTTAGCAGCTCAACAATCTCGCTCTTGAGTTCGAACCCCGCGTGGTCGCAGCCAATGGCAATTGTCATTTTTTCAAATATTTAATCTTATCCGAGAGGTTATTTGGAAGTCAAGAATGCTTTTTGGGGAACAGTTGTGGTGAACAGTCAAAAGAAGAAACATAGATCTTGACAATTATTACAAAAAGTTTATTATAAATGTTAATTTTTTGAGTGACTTAAAGGCTGTCACCTAAATCATTCCTGAAGGAGAATTATGGGAAAAATTAAACATAGATGTTGTTATTTAATAATTTTATTTGTACTGTTTTTCACATCCATTACTGCCTTTGCCGATCAAAGTCTTCCAGAAGAAGGCGAAATTCTTGTGCAATTCAAAAAGCATGTCGAAAACGATCTTTCAATTAAGAGAGAGGCGTTTGAGGGTATGGGCATAAATGTGATCAAATATTTTCCACTTAGTGATGTCTATCTTGTCAGGACGAGCAATGCCCAATCGTTAGTTCATACGATAAACAGGTTAAAGGCGCATCCCGGCGTGCAGTATGCAGAACCTAATTATAAGAGATATTTGATGGCTTTAATTCCGGATGATCCTCTCTTTGGTTCGCAGTGGGGTCTCTCAAAGATTTTCAGCCCTGCTGCATGGGAGATCGAGCAGGGGGACAGGAACGTCCTGGTCGCCGTGGCCGATACTGGCGTAGATCTCAATCACAGTGACCTGACCGGTAATTTGTGGACTAATCCCCGAGAGATTTGCAACAATGGTATCGATGATGACATTGATGGATATGTAGACAATTGTCATGGTATTAATGCAATCACGGGGAGCGGGAATCCCATGGACGATTATGGTCATGGGACTCACGTCTCGGGAATTATAGGTGCAGCAGGGAACAACGGGATCGGCATTAGCGGTGTTAACTGGCAGGTTTCTTTAATGGCATTAAAGATAATTGGCTCCTCTGGGACCGGAACAGTAGCAGATGAAATCGAAGCGATCGAGTTCGCGAGGCAAAAGGGAGCAAAGGTGTTTAATATGAGTTACGGCGGCTATAACTATTCCGATATTGAAAGACAAACGATAGCAAGCTCCGAAGATATGCTTTTTGTTGCAGCGGCCTGCAATGAAGCCAGAAACAATGATATCACGCCATGTTACCCTGCTAGCTTTGAATTACCCAACCTTATATCGGTTGCTGCTTCTACTCAAGATGATGACTTGGTGATCTTTTCTAACTACGGGAAAAAATCTGTCAGTGTCGCTGCACCGGGGTTCGATATATTGAGTACGTACCTGCCTAATACATATGTCTCATTAAATGGCACATCTATGGCAACCCCGTTTGTAAGCGGCTTAGCCGCACTCATCCTTGCAAGAAATCCGGGTTTTTCGGTAACACAATTAAAAGATCAGATCCTCAGGACCGTGGATAAGATTCCGGCGCTGGATGGTAAAATATTAACGGATGGGCGTATCAATGCTTATCGTGCTCTTACAGAGACCGTAAGTGGACCTTATATTTACAATATTTCGCCAACAAAAGGTTCTATAGGTTCAATAGTAACAATCCGCGGATCTAATTTCAAAACTGTTCAGGGCGCCGTGTTATTTACAGGTGACATCGAAGCACCTGTCACTTCCTGGAGTAATGAAAAAATCTTCATAAAGGTACCGGCCGGGGCTGTAACAGGGGCCATACGTGTAATTACTTCCGAGGGAACAAGCAACAGCGTGAACTTCGAAGTCACCTTTTATCCGACTAATATAAGAATCCTCTTTCCCCATGCTCTCAATGACGATAAAACGCGCTCTTTGATTATTTTCTCAAACCCCTTCGACAGTCCCATTACAGTTTATATCCGTTTTGCTGCCACGAGCGGCAAGAACATGTTAACTTCTATAATCCTCGATTCCCATGAAAAAATAATTTTTGATTCTGCATACCATTTTGGTTTTGCCAACGAAAGCTTTTCTGTCGATTGTCAATCAGAAGATTTCTTTGCAGCAGTCCTTCTGATGGCTAACCAGGACTTCAGTAATATAACTTTTATTCCATATTTCATCGGATCTGCGGATTTGAATGCACCAATAAAACCACCTATCTTTTAAAATGAAA
>JBFMEC010000055.1:10853-14185 GCA_040753575.1 Nitrospirota bacterium
GAAGATTTCTTTGCAGCAGTCCTTCTGATGGCTAACCAGGACTTCAGTAATATAACTTTTATTCCATATTTCATCGGATCTGCGGATTTGAATGCACCAATAAAACCACCTATCTTTTAAAATGAAAATTATAGTTGTGATTTTGGTTGTTATTATTGCTTCATGTTCTACAAAGCATCCTGTTGAGACTGCCCTCGATGAAAATCAAATCCTTAAAGAAAGGGTGGATCTCTTCTGTAAAGCAAGGCAGCAGCATGATTGGGAAACCATACAAAGTCTTGTTGACCCGGACATCAGGGAACAGTTCAATCAATATTTCGAGAGACTTAAAAAGGAAAGGAAGATGGCCGAGGTACTTGAGTGCAATATAAAAAATATCTCAACGGAAGGGGAAAGGGCCAGGGTTACAACAAAATTGATAGTTCGATTCAGTAACCCCCTTTTTTTGTCCCTGCCACCTCAGGAATACGAGATGAAAGATATGTGGATAAGAAGAAACGGATTGTGGTATCTTATCATCGAGCAGCCGAATTTTAAAGCCTTGTTCGATAAATTCATGATTCAAGAAAAGGAAAGGAGGTGAAAAGACCAGCACCGCTATTCTTCGAAGGAGGTGAGAAGTTTTTAGTGAATTTACGAAATTAACACTTTGAAAATGGGAGGTCAAAGATGAAAAAGAAGATTATAGGTATTTTGGTTGTTCTTTCTGTTTTGCTCTCATTCGCTCCGGCAATCGCTGGAGATGGTTCGGCAGTGTTGCAAGCCGCGGAAGAAATGTACGGCGTAAAACAAAATTACTATTGTTGGTTGCCCCTGGTGCCAAGATGGTCGCAGTACAAATGGGATAGCGTACTCATACTTTCCAATTTCACCAGCTCCGACAATTTTATCTCGATAATGATAACCTCATATGACAAGTCGACCAGGACATTCTATGAAACACTCGGCCCCTTCGAGAAGAAAGCATATGGTCTTTCTTATTTTGGCTATCAGGGAGACGTCTTGACCGATATGTGGATAACATCTAACACGATATTTGCAGCAGCAGCGCTACTGATGGATATCAACACCGGCGAAGTTCAGGCCACGCTGCCGTGGTTTTCTAACTTGTAAACCTGCTTAAAACTTTTTAAAGGCGAAATGGTGTCCCCATTTCGCCTTTTTTAATGATTCCCTCTTCAAATCAAAACATTTTTTTGTGCTCGGGTCTCAGACCTCTCCCACCTGATTGTCTGGTCTTTTGCATGATCAATAAGAAAATTTGGGGACAGAGTAGTCCATCCACCGGAAGAGATATAGGCAAAGCGAAAGATTCGAGGTCTTTCCCTGTGAGTCAATTTGATTGCAAATTCCTTGTTTACCGGGAAGGCCAGATAATAAAAGTCTGGCTTTGATGGCAATGCCTCGAGTAAAATGTATTGCCCTTCATAGGGGCCAAGTTTTAGATTTAAGACTCCATCCTTTATATTCATAAAAACAGACAGGGGTTTAGTCTTTATGATTCCCAAAAACTCTTCATGCCCTTTTTTTGCATTCTTTGTGATATTAACGACCTTTTTTGTTTTATAATCATAAGAAAATACCTGTAAATCATTATCATAAGTATCGTTGTCTTTATCAAAACCATAAAAATCCCCTGACACAAGCCTTATCTTTCTGTCTGTCTCTTTCTTTGACTCTTCTCTTTTTAGCTTTTCCAGCCCATCAAAGAACCAATGAGGTTGATTTATCTTGAATATGGCATCAAGGCTTCCACTGTTTTCCAGAAAAAAATTGCCCTCTGCAAAGGCCACAGCTTTTTCTGAATCCCATAAAACTCTTTGCTCTACGAAACTGCCATAAAAGCCAGCCGTGACAGGCAGAACTGAAAGGATCAGGAGGGCTCTTTGAATCCTTCCACTTTTTTCGAATATTCGATCAAGACTTAATGAATAGCAAAAGGTGATGAATAATGATGTCAGAAAAAAATATCTCAGAGAACCGAGCCCACCCCAGAGAGGACTAACAGGAACAATAGGGATGTAGAATAATGAAAAAATAGAGACACCTCTTAAAGCTTCTTTAATGCGACTTGTCCAGCCATCGATGAATCGGAACCCCCATAAAATAACTGCAAAAACCACAAAAAATATCCACCAGGAACCTCCATAATATTTAAATATCTTCGGAGTACTTACGATCACAGACTTCACATTCCAAGGCCAGATTGCCGAGTATCCTCCAAAGGCATTATCTCCAAGCATCCAGGCTCTGTACAGGATATAAACCCCTGTTAAAAGAAACAGTGGTATCAAAAAGATGAGTCTCCTCTTAAGTTTCTGCACCGGCAAAAGGATGCAAAGAAACGGTAATGGCACATATATCTCCTTTGAAGCAATGGCAAGACCATAAAAAAGTGTTGCCAGAAATAGCAATGGAAGCTTATCGTCGCGAAGAGATCTAATATAGAAATAAATGCTCAACAGCGCAAATCCTAAGCCTTCGAGATAGTGCCTTGTAGAAAGCCAGGATGTGACGGAAAGTGTAGAAGGACTCAACAAAAAAATTATGACGGCAATAAAGGCAAATAATGGTTTTTTAACATAAAGATTGAGGATATTGAACACGGCAAATGCGACAATAACCAGGGATATTATCTGATGCAGGTAATATCCGGAAGTATAAAAACCAGCCAGTATATGATCGGCTTTAAGGCTTATGAGAACCCAGGGGGTCAGGTTGAAGGGGGAGAAGCTCTGCCATATTGATGGATTAAATAAAAACTCCGAAACGCCGTGTTGAGATGCAAATAAAACGATGTTAGGGTCATCAAAGTACCACCAGCCAGAGAGCAGAGAGCCATAAAAGACCCATACAAGGACTGAGATCGGTAAATACCATATTGCAAACTTCATCTATTTTCTTTTGAATCTCAGAAAATTTTTTTCTATGAAATAGTATGAGAGAGATGAAAATCCAACGCTTATGGCGATAGATATTGTCATCACCAAGCCGGCTCTGAGGCATGAATTATCAATATGTAAGAGGTCGCTCAGAACCTTTAATAAGAATATATGCCAGACATAGATGCTGTAGGATATGATGCCTATAAAGGTTATGGGTTTGAATCTCATGATAAGATTAACCTTTTCAGGCAGGTTCAACAGGGGTACCATCATCATCGCGAAGGACAGTCCTACGAGGGGATGAAATATTGTTGATATAAAAATTCGATCGAATATCCTGTCTCCGCCAGAGAGCCAGAGTCTTGCAAAAACGGCATAGATGATAAGACCAAAAATAAAAAGCGGTAGCGTGAACAGAACTCTTCTGGTGAGAGAGTCCCAGAGATC
>JBFMEC010000056.1:0-14090 GCA_040753575.1 Nitrospirota bacterium
AGCGAAAATTATCGAGAGTATTGCCAGAGCAAGAAGAGCTTCCATAAGAGTGAAGCCACTTTGGGAACGGTGGATTGAAAATCCTTTGCCATAGCGAGCGAAGGGAAGCAATCCTTCCCTTGAGGCAGCTCCGTCATCCTCTGAATGGCAGCGACCTGATGTCTTCATCTTTAAATCAAGGGTTCTCATTTTTTGCTTCAATTAACTCACTGAATTTGATCTTCTCATTATCTTTGTTGATAGTAACAGAAATTTCTGATAAGCCAGGATAACGAGATTCACCGATTTCGGCCACATAATGATAGCCGGCATAGGGTTCAGGAAATTCACCTTTTGTTTCCCTGGGAGGACCTTCCTCAATTTCAGTGAGTTTCTTTTTAGCAAGCATGGTGGCAACAGTGAGAGCCTCATGTTTTTCAGCAATGCCGAGATGATAATTTAGCGTGTAGATCAGGGTGATCAGAAGTCCACCCACAATGGCAAGTGAAATCATAACCTCAAGAAGAGTAAAGCCACATCGAGGGGAAACTGATTCTCTTTTCATTGCCAAACCTCAGGATTCACTTTTTATTTTTGTTCTTCCACTTAACGCATTGAGGGTGATTGTCATGGCTTCATCTCCGTCCCTCAGATTGACTGCAATATTTTCTTGCATGCCGAGGGGGCCAAAATGGACCAGAACTTGCCCTTCTTTAACAGTGCCTTTTGATTGCAGGTAAAGGGCGAAAAGACTTTTAACCTTCTCTGTCTTCTCACCTTCGGGACTCTTCCATGAAACTGTGTCTTCCTCAAAATCAAATTTTAAGGAATAGGTTTCTTTTCTGGATATAGCAGTGTCATTCAGATACCTCAAAACCGAGGCCATCTTTCTTGCATCCGTCTTTAGCTTTTTTTCGCCGAGCCCGTAAAAGGAGGGAAGGACAATAGCAAGCAATAAGGAAATAACGAGTAGAACTATTATGATTTCAAGAAGAGTAAAGCCACCTTTACATCTCCCAATTTTTGATATCCGCATCCTTGCCTTCACCACCCTCTTTGCCATCAGAACCATAACTTAGGATATCAAAATCTCCGTGGATACCGGGTGAAAGATAGATATAGGGGTTCCCCCACGGATCAGGGGGTATCTTTTTCTGTTCAAGATAGCCTCCCTCTCTGTAATTATTCGGGATTTTTCCGATAGTCGGCTTTACGATAAGGGCTTCAAGCCCCTGTTGGGTATCAGGATAGAAACCATTGTCCATCTTGAGGAGCTTTAGCGCCGTCTCGAAGTTTCTTATCTGTACCTTTGCCTCGGCGATACGGGCGTCGTCAGTCCTCCCGATTATCTTCGGTGCTACGATTGCAGCCAGCAGGCTCAGAATAAAGACAACCACTATCATCTCAAGAAGGGTAAATCCTTTAAGAGAATTGCCGACTAAGGTTTGACTGAATCTTCTCCCACTCACGCCAATACCTAAAAAATTATAACATAAAGACTACTCTTAAAATCTCTTTAGTCTCAGGTTGCAGAGTTACTTAGTCTTAACTGAGCGTCATTAATCTTGTCTGGATCTCATTCCCGCTTGTCGGGAATCTTTCCTTAATCATAAGAGGATTTCGGACAAGCCGAAATGACGGCAAGAGTAGAAAAAAAAGAAACCGACAGCAAAAAGTAACCTTTATCTTACTAGCTGATTAAGCTGGAACATCGGGAGCAGAACGGCAAGAACAATAAAACCAACTACAAGACCCATGAACAAAATCATCAAAGGTTCGAGCAAAGAAAGAGTCTTCTGGACTTTTCTGCCAAATTCCTCTTCGCAAGAATCACCTGCCCTATTTAAAACCTCTGCAAGCCTTCCGCCTCTTTCCCCCGTCGATATCATTTGTATCAGAACTGGTGGGAAACCTGAAAGCGATACTGAGAGACTCGCACCTTCCGAAACCTTCTTGCTTGCATCCATAACCTTATTCTGAAGGACGAGGTTACCAATGGATTTTGCTGAAAGTTCCAGTGCTCTAAGCATGGGTAACCCACCCTGGAGGAGAAAACTCAAGGTTCTTGAAAATCTGGCAAAATATAGAGTCTGCACAACATTTCCGGGCAATTTCAGCATCACTCTGTCGATGAACAGCCTGTGTCCGGTTATTAATCTCCTCGCCATAAAGGACCCCCCGACAATCATGATTAAAAGTACCCACCAGTAATAATGAAAGAGGTTACTTATGTCTATCAGGATATTTGTTATCAGTGGCAGAGCACTTTTCGTGTTTTCGAAGATCTTAACTATTTTTGGTATTACAAAGGTAAAGAGGAATGACATAACTATAATGACGATAGAGGCCATAAAGGTTGGATATATCAATGACATCCTCACCTTTGCCTTGACATTAGCCTGGTTCTCAAGAAAATCCGCCAGTCTCTCCAGAATCCTCTCCAAAGTACCGCTTGCTTCGCCAGCCGCTACCATGTTTCTATAAAATTCGGGAAAGGTTTTCGGATAATCTTCCAAGGCACGGGAAAAACTCACCCCTCCTGAAATACGTTCCTTTGTACTGATAAGAACCCCTTTCCAGTATCCTTTGTGTTCCTCAGAAAGTGCCCTGAGGGCCTCTAACAAAGGGACACCTGAAGAAAGCATCGTTGAGAGCTGTCTTGTTGTTAAAGGAAGAAGATTATCTTTGGGCCTTGAGAGAAACCTCTTTTGACTCTGGATGAACTCTTTAACTTCCTTCGGGAAAAAACCTAATTCTTTGACCCTGGAAACTGCATCTTTTAGTCCATCAGCTTCGAGAGTGCCACTTATCTTTGCCCCATCTGATCTATATCCTTTATATTGAAATATGGGCATAGTCTCTTTGTGTCACTCTCAAGATCTCTTCAACGGTTGTGATACCCCCCATGACCTTTTCGAAGCCGTCCTGCCTGAGGGTCCTCATCCCTTTCGATACTGCGAGATCCTTTATGCTTTGTGAATCCGTCTTATCTGTTATCATCTGTCTTATATCATTGTCTATAACGATAAGCTCAAAAAGTCCCGTTCTTCCAAGATACCCCTTTCCATTGCACCGATCACACCCTTTACCTCGGAAAAGTGCAGGCGAGGAAACATATTTGGACTCTTCTTCAGTGGGCCTGTAGGACTCCTTGCAGGAAGGGCAAATAACTCTAACGAGCCTTTGCGCAAGAATGCCTATCAGGGATGATGCTACAAGGAAAGGCTCAACGCCCATGTCGATAAGCCTTGTGATTGCCGAGGGCGCATCATTTGTATGAAGAGTGCTCAAAACTAGATGTCCCGTGAGAGATGCCTGGATTGCGATTTCCGCTGTTTCAAAGTCCCTTATCTCACCAACCATTATAACATCAGGATCTTGCCTTAAAATTGACCTCAGACCAGATGCAAAGGTAAGACCTATCTTAGGATTTACCTGAATCTGGCCGATTCCTTTTATCTGGTACTCCACTGGATCTTCAACGGTTATGATATTTTTTTCCTCCCTATGAATCCTGTTCAGGGCAGCATAGAGCGTGGTCGTCTTGCCGCTTCCCGTTGGTCCCGTGACAAGCAGAATTCCATTTGTTCTCAGCAGAAGTTCTTCGAGACGCCTCTCGTCTTCCTTATTAAGACCCACCTCCCATAGCCCTATAAGTCCTTGTTTTCTGTCGAGTAACCGCAAGACGGCCCTTTCTCCAAATACCGTAGGAACTACAGAAACCCTGATGTCGATGTCTCTTCCTGCGATAAGGAGCCTTATTCGTCCATCCTGGGGCAACCTCTTTTCTGCGATATCAAGGTTTGCCATTATCTTAACCCTGCTTATAAGTGCCTCCTGGATAATTTTTGGAGGACTCAGAACATTATGCAGGATGCCGTCAACCCTTATCCTGACTTCGAGCTCTTTTTCATACGGCTCCACATGTATGTCACTTGCTCTTTCTTTTACGGCCTGCTGAAGAAGGGCATTAAGGAGCCTTATTATGGGTGCCTCCTCTGTGAGTTCAAGGATATCCTTTGGTTTTTCAAACTCTGTGGCAACCTTTGAAAGGTCCTCGCCTGTAATGTTCTCCATGACTTCTTCGGCAGAACTTAATTGACCGTAAAATCTGTTGATAGCTTCAATAACGACACCGGCAGAAACATTTACCGGCATTGGTTTGAGACCGAAATGTTTGGCCAGTTCCAACAGCGAAAAAAGGCCTCTCTCATCTGCAACTGCGGCAAAGAGCTTCCCTTCTTCTATCCTCAGAGGCATTATGAGATTTCCTTTGGCAAAGGAAAGAGGTACATTCTTGATAAGGAAAAGTTCAACATCACCATCTTTTATGAGATCAATAGTTTCCATGAACCTAAAGGCTTTCTAAATCACTTCTGATTCTGCCTTTGCAATTTAATTACATAATTGGGTTCTGCATACTCAACTTCCGGTAGGGTGGAGAATTTCTTCAGAGCTTCCTCTACAGGCTGTCCTTCTTTCAGTTTGATATGGTACACCTTTATGCTTTCAATAAATCTCAGGACTGATGCCCCCTCCTGTGAGATTATTGAAACTGCCCTGTCCTGTGTAACATTATCTTTAAATTTAACCAATAGTTCTCCTTCTCGGAAATCATAGGATTTCATCTCTCTACCCTGGTTTTTCATCTTCTCCATATCGAATTCCTTAAGCTTATCCTTCGAAATCTTCACGAGCTGTTCTGACTCCTTAACTATATGGGGTGTCAGAAACACCAGCAGATTGGTTTTCCTTTTCGATACGCTCTTTTGTTTAAAAAGCCATCCCAGGATAGGTATATCTCCGAGGAAGGGAACTTTCGTCAGATTTTCCTCCACCCTGTCCTGTATTAAACCGCCAATAACAACGGTCTGGCTATCCTTGGCCACAACAGCCGTATTCGTAGAACGCTTTGTAATAGAGGGGCCGACATTAATGAGGATAGCCTCCGATTCCTGTTGTTTCAAAGCAGAAATCTCCTGATAAATATCCAGCTTCACATAGTCTCCTTCAGTAATCTGAGGAGTTATCCTCAATTTTATGCCTATATCCTGTCTTTCAATAGAATTCAGTACTGTATTCGTCGTGGTGATATCACGTTCCCTCTTCGAAATGAAAGGCACGTTTTCACCAACGAGGATTTCCGCTTCTTTGTTATCGGAAGTGAGGATCTGGGGAGTAGAGAGAACATTTATAACGTCCTTGAATTCATCAAGACTGAAAATAGCCGCAAGGCCTGGAACTGTAACATCAGAAGTGGCACCAGGAATAAAATCCTTCGGGATGGTAAAAAAATTACTTAAGCCGCCGATGGTTAGGCCTGTGAGTCCAGTTACTATAGATTGGATCGTTGTTGGATCCACCCTGCCAAAACCACTTATAAAGATGGGTTTTTCGTCAATCGTTACAGCACCACGCCATTTGGTCCCGAGTTCAAAAAGTTTATCAATAGAGACCTCTGTTATCATTGCCTCAACAAAGACCTGCCTCCTTCTTTTGTCGAGTTGTTTTATTACCTGGGCAAGGTTTTGATAATCCGAAGGGGATGCGACAATTATAAGTGCATTTGAAGCCTTATCAGCCGTCACGGTGATCCCTCCCGCTGCCTCAAAGGGTGTCACGGGCGTCGTGCCCGGCACAAGCTGCCGTTGAGGCTGGGCACCTTTTATGATCCCCTCAAGAACCTTTGCAAGTTCTGACGCATCAGCATTTTCGAGAAAATAGACATTTATCCTGCCCTGTGCTTCTGGCGAAGGGATATCGAGAAGTGCTACAAGCCCTTTCATTGATTCCCTCTCACTTTTATCTCCAAAAAGAACCACTGCATTTAACCTTGTATCGGCCACTGCCTTTGCTTCTTCCTGCGGAGGCTGTCCAGGTGCAGCCTTTGCCTTACCTCGGCCTATCCCTTCGTTGAGTATTCTCGCCACAGCATCTGCACTGGAATGTTTGAGAAGAACTATCTCTGGCTCCTCTATCAAAGAGGGTCTGTCGATTCTATCAACGATTGAAAGGATCTTCTCTATGTTAAGACCCGAGTCGATCACCAGAAGCAGATTACTGGGTCCAAAGGCAGATATATAACCATCCTTTGAGACAACCGGTTGCAGGAAACGAAAGACATCATCTGAGGATATGTAGTTTAAAGGTATTAATCTTGCGATATAACTTTCGTTTACAGGAATTCTTTCCGTGGAAACCTGCATTCCCCTTTGTTTTGCCTCTGCGGCTGGAATAATCTTATAGGCATCAACTCCCGATGGCACGACCGTGAAGCCTTTAAGCTCAAGCACAGATGTAAAAAGGTTATAGGCATCTTCAACGGATAACTTTGAAGGAGCTATTATCGTTATCTTGCCCTTCAGCCTGTCATCAAAGATAAAATTCCTTCCCGTAATCTCGCTTATGAATTTTGTCACAGTCGATAAGTCAACGTCGACAAAATTAAAGGTGACTCTCTCAGGCCTCTGTGTGTCTGCAAGGCTTACAGTGACTATTAACATACAGCAAGTGACCAGTAATAGGTTACGAGTAAAAAGTTTCACGATTACACCTTATTAGGTTCTCCATACCTCCAGCTTATGATTGTCTTTCAATTTTACTCGTTACTCCTCACTCGTAACATTACCTTATCTGATATGTCATAGTCATTTTGGTACCCGACCTTATAATATCCAGTTGAACGCGGTCCATCCCTTTTAGGGCCGTGAATGCCTGAAGAGCAGCCTCAGGATTGGAGATAGCATATTCGTTTATCCTTAAAAGGATATCACCATTCTGAAGTCCCAGGTTTTGGTATATTCCTCCTGGCTTCACTTCCTTCAATGTAAACCCTTCCTGACGTCCTTCAACAAAATTTGGAAGAAGCCTTGCATCGGTCATTATCTCATTGGGCCTTTCAAGGGCTTTCTGTACCATCCTCTGATCAATCACATAAGTTCCGCCACCAATTCTTTTAGCAAAGCCGGGGGAAGAAGTCGTTTCGGTAACCTTAACTTCCTTTATTGTAGCTATGTCTGCAAAAGGAATCTCTGTATCTTTGCCATTTACACTTATAAATACCCTCTCTTTCTCAACCTTCTTAAGTATGCCAAGATTGAAAACGGAATCGCCCACTCGAAAGACCTCCTGCTGACCATCTTTGTTCATGAAAATTGCATAATTCTTGCGCCTGGCTCCGGAAATTGTTCCTATGAGGAATATATCCAACCGGGACATGGATGAATTTGAACTGGCTATTGGTTTGATCTCACCGGGAGAGAATCCAAAAGGATTATTTCTAAGAATAGGAGCATAGTCCTTTAAATTATGATCTGGTACTTTGGGGACCTTTTTTTCTGACCTTGCAACTTTTCCCTGGGGACTTAAAGAGATCGATACTATATGCCTGACCAGAAAGAGGATGGCAAAAATAACGAGTAATGTGATGAAGAAATTAATTATTGAAACAAGTCGCGGATTCTTCTGAAGATAGCCTGAAATATATATTTTCATTATTCAGGAAAGAATACCAGAAGAAGTTTAGGGATGTCAAAAATTCAACAACTTTCCCTTTTTCTCCCATTCCCAAGCAGTTTTTATAATGAATGACAGATCATCATATTGGGGTCTCCAATCCAATTCTTTCTTCAGCAGCGAACTGTCTGCAACCAGAACGGGCGGATCTCCGGGTCTTCTTTCTGTATCCACGGTTTTGAAATCTATGCCTGTTACTTTCTTAACCATATGGACAACTTCTTTTACCGAATAGCCATGGCCGTATCCGCAATTATACATCCTGCTTCCTCTATTACTGAAAAGATATTCCATAGCCAGAATATGTGCTACAGCCAGATCACTCACATGAATGTAATCTCTTATACATGTCCCGTCCGGAGTAGGGTAATCGGTTCCAAAAATGGATAGCCTGTCGAACTCTCCCTTTGCAGTCTTCAGTGCCCTCGTTATCAGGTGAGTAGATTCTTTGTAAGCCTGCCCTATCCTCCCCCCGGGATCTGCCCCGGCAACATTGAAGTACCTTAATGAGACGTAATTAAAATCTTCAGCGTGGACAAGAGCCTTTAATATCTGCTCTACGGCTGCCTTCGAAGAACCATAGGGATTAACGGGATCAAGGGGAGCAGTTTCATCGACGGGAATTTTTTCCGGTACTCCATAAACAGCTGCTGTGGATGAAAAAATAAAATTTTTTACCCGATTTTCAAACATAACCTCCAGAAGATTCAGGGTATTCACGGTATTATTCCGGTAATATCTGAGGGGCTCTCTGACAGAGTCCTCCACCTCTATAAAGGCGGCGAAGTGCATAACCGCATCGGGCTCAAACTCTTTAATAACCTTCTCTAAAAAGGACTTGTCCGCGAGATCTCCCCTGATCAGTTCTCCATAAAGGACGGCCCATTCATGGCCTGTAGAGAGATTATCATAGACTGCAATTCTATACCCTTTCTCACCCAATGCTTTTACCACATGGCTTCCAATGTAGCCTGCACCGCCTGTAACTAAGATTTTCATAACATTTTAATTATAACCCATAATAGATTTTTACCTTCACATCTTTTAAACTAAGAAATCGCTTTAGTACCTTATTGAATCATGGATAAAAAACAAAAAGATGAGCCCTTAAAGCCGCATCTTGATGGTACCGGAACCAAGCACTTATTAGCTATCGGCGCCATAGTTGTCTTTGTTCTCATCGCCTATTCAAACTCTCTCAACGGAACCTGGGCTATGGATGATATTGTGGCAAACAGACCGGTTGCGATAAAGGATATCCATGATTTTGTTGGTTTCAGAAAGATTGCCTACATAACCTTTATATTTAATCAGTCCATTGCACCTTTCAGTTCTTTAAATTTCAGACTATTCAATATTCTTATACATGTCCTTAATACTATATTGGTCTATGTACTTGCCTATAAGACAACCTCCCGTTGTTTCCCCTTAGTAAGGGGGGAATCAAAGGGGGGTGGAAATCTGGCCTTTTATGCAGCCTTTATCAGCAGTACGATTTTTGCACTTCATCCCATAAACATTAATGCTGTTGCCTATATCGTTCAGAGAATGGCCTCCCTGGCAGCTTTTTTTTCTATCCTTTCACTTCTTTGCTACATCTCGGCAGTGGAATCAGCTAACAGGACAAAGGCATTTTTGTTCTATGTTTCTGGCGGAATTCTTTTGGTTGCCGGCATATTCTCAAAAGAAAATGCCGTTATGGCTATTCCACTGATACTTTTATATGATTATGTCTTTCTTTCAAGATTTAACAATAAAGTCTTCATGAAGAAAGTAATCGTTATTGCCGGTCTGGGAATTACAAGTATCGGTCTCGCATCGTATTTTCTAAAATTGCATCATGCCTTTGTGGATATCGCTAAGTTTTTACTCAATCTTAATCAAACCATCACAGAAAGGGGATGGACAGCAATTGACATATACTGGACGCCGCTTGAACAAGTCCTCACTGAATTCCGTGTTCTTTCAAGATATCTTTTCCTGATATTAATCCCGCTACCGAAATTTCTTGTCTTCGACTGGTGGGGATTTCCTGTATCCAGAGGAATAACAGAGCCGCTGACAACTCTATTGGCTATATTGACACTATCATCTCTCTTCTTATTTTCTTTGTGGAAGATAAAACGTTATCCCCTCTTTGGTTTTGCTATCCTCTGGTATCTCATGGCCATTTCACTGGAAAGCTTCTTCGCCGTGGGTTCCGACCTCTATTTTGAACACAGGAATTATCTTCCCCTTTCAGGTCTGGCTATTGGAATAACCGGACAGATTCTGGTCTCCTCTAAAGGAAGGATTAAAGAACGGACTTTATGGGCAATAGTCGTCGTCCTTTGCATAGTCCTTGGTTCCCTCACATTTTTGAGGAATAACGTTTGGAAGGATTCAGTAACTCTCTGGGGAGATACCTTAAAGAAGGTCCCCTCAAATATCAGGGCCATGATGTCCATGGGAAATGCCTATTTAAAGATATCTGAACTGGACAATGCCGAAAGATATTACAAAGAGGTCCTCAGGATCAGCAGTAAAGATAAAAGGACCCGGTTCCTTGATGATTCCGCCTATAGCCTCGGAATGATCTATCTATTTAAAGGGAAATTAGAGGATGCCAAGGATCTGATAGATAAATTTGAATCGACTATCGAATCATACAGGCCCAAAATTTTAAAAGGTTTTTACAAGTCTCTCAACAATGATATGGAAGGAGCTCTTAAAGAATATAATGAAGTGATAAATATCACATCCGGTATTGATAAAGTTGTGGTATTCACTCTTATGGGAGATGCCTATCGGCAGAATGGCCTTTGGGATCAAGCGATAGAGCATTATAATAGGGCCCTGAACCTTGACCCCGGTTTTTCCGCGGCATATTACGGTACGGGGGTGGCATATATGAATAAAAGGAATATCGAACAAGCCGCCTATTATTTTAGCAGGACTCTATCACTTGATCCCCATAATGTCCTGGCTCTCTCGGATATGGCAGACCTTATGCTTATAAGAAAGTCAGATCCTGAAGATGCATTAGAGCTGGCACAGAGAGCTATCTCAAATTCACCTCCCTTTTATCAGCCCTATCTCGCAATGGCTAATGTACTTATAGTTCTTGGAAGGGCGGAAGAGGCTGAAGATTATTATAAAAGGGCCTTCGAACATGGCGTTTCGGGATATATGATCCCTTTCAGCAAAGCGAGGGCCTATTATCTAAAAGGGGATGTTGAGAAAGCTGAGTACTATCTATCGGAGCTTAAAAGGTACAAAGACCTACCTGAAAAGATCAAAAAAATTGTAGAATAGAAGCCATTCCGGTTTTCGTAAACTCCGGTTTGTGCTTGACAACGTTGCACGGATAAATTATTTTAAAACGTTTATCAAGGGAAATTTTTGAAAAGGGTAACTCTTATAATTTTTTTTGTAATAGTCTTCTCTATCTTCTGTTCTCTTCTGCCGATCGGGAGATCAGAAAATGCAAATAAACTCTCTGCCCAATTAATTCAGAGACAACGCAATCTCACACCGATAGAGACCACGCCTCAGGGCAATCCCAATAATTTTTTCGCTCCTACAGTACAGGGAACCCAACAACTGCCATCGCAACTTCCATCTAAACCTTCGACGCTTCCGTCTCAACCTTCTCCGCAACAGCCTGTCCAGCCTCAGCAGGCCCAACCCCCGACACCCGTTCCACAACCATCTCCACCTCCTGCTAAACCACCTGTTGCTAAGAAAGGCGAAGTGAGCTTCAATTTTGATGACGCAGATATATATTCTGTGATACAGACAATTTTCGGAGATGTACTCAGAGTTAATTACATTGTTGACCCCACCGTGAAAGGAAGGGTGACTTTCAGGTCTGTGGCGCCAATAGCAAAGGAGGATGTACTCCCCTTGATGGAAGTTATATTGAGGCTTAACGGGATCGGTATTGTGGAGGAGGGTGGCCTCTATAGAATTGTTCCTATTGCTGATATTCCGAAGGAACCGGCACCGGTCGGGATTGGTAGAGATCCAGAAAGGGTTGAGATAAAGGGAAAGGCGTTGCTTCAGGTAGTGCCAATTTTCTACATCCAATCCTCAGAAATGGTAAGAATACTTACACCCTTTCTCTCAAAGAATGCCGTGATTGTTGATGTCCCGAAGATTAACTACATAGTTATTGTGGACACTGATGCTAATGTTAAAAGACTTCTGCAACTTGTGGAAGTCTTTGATAGTGAACAGCTCAAGAAGGTAACACCAAAGGTCTTTGTATATCCCGTCCAGAACAGCAAGGCAAAGGACGTTGCCTCAATGCTTCAGCAGATATTCCTCGGTGCAAAGCCAGCAGCCGCTCCAAAGCCAGCAGTTACGGCTCCACGGGCTCCTGGACAACCCTTGCAACCAGGCGCCGCCACTCAACCTCAGGTCCCTGCGGGAGCGGAAGCTGCAGAGGCTATTGTATCTGAGATGACAAGGATATTTGCCGATGAAGTAACAAATTCCATAATAATACTCGCAACTCCTGAAGACTATGAAATCATTGCCGACACCATAAAGAAGATCGATATCGTGCCGCGGCAAGTTTTGATTGAAGCGCTTGTTGTCCGGGTGCAGCTGACGGATAACCTGAGTTTCGGGTTTTCATGGTCCTTGAAAACCGATGTTAATATAACCAACATAAAACCCTTCGACAGAGATATCAATCTCGATGGTGACATAAAGATTAATCCCGGTGGTCTGGACACAACGAAGCTACCGTCAAAGGGTTTTACCTTCGTTGGTAAGGATCCAACAGGCAACGTCAGGGCGGTGCTGACGGCCCTTGCCGAGGAAGCAAAGGCCAAGATTCTGGCAGCCCCCCACGTCCTCGTGTCAGACAACCGGGAGGCAAGGATTCAGGTTGGATCCCAGGTTCCTGTCGCCACCTCAACCACTACAACTACAGCACAGGCGGGACAGATACCATCGATAACGACCACGATCCAGTACAAAGATATAGGAATAATTCTCAAGGTTAAACCACAGGTTAATGACAGCGGGCTGGTCTCCCTCGAGATAGCTCAGGAGGTTTCTTCACTTGGTACACCGGTATCACTCAGCATCGGCACAAGTGATATCACTATAGACAAGACAGAAGCAACAACAAGTCTTGTTGTGCAGGATGGCCAGACCATTATCATCGGCGGCCTTATAAGAGAGGACATCACAAAATCAAAGGAGGGCATCCCTCTTCTCAGCAAGATTCCCATTATAGGAAATCTCTTTGGCACAACCACCGATAATATGACAAGATCAGAGCTTATAATACTTCTTACACCCCATGTTATGAGAAGTCCCGAAGAAGCGGTAGACGTAACATCAGGTTATGTCAACCGGTTTAAAAGCGCTACCAAGGATAAAAAGATAGATGAGTTCATAAAAGAGAGAGAACAGAAAGAACAGGAAAGTGGCACGGAGAGCAAAGAACCAAAAAGTGAAACCCCCTGATATGTTTAAGACCCCCTGAGCTGCCTTTTATTGAGTTGGCTTTCTGATTTAAAGTAAACTATCTAAAATGGATCACCCTCTTCGGTATTATAAAGACTTAGTTATAGCCCTCACCCAGAAGGAACTGAAAGTAAAATATAAAAGAAGTTTTCTCGGTTATCTCTGGTCAATTGCTAATCCCCTCGCTCTTGCCTTAGTCTTTTTCATAGCCTTCAAGATAGTGATGAAGATCCAGATAGAAAATTACACCCTGTTTTTGATCTCCGGCCTCTTCCCCTGGCAGTGGTTCTCAAATTCTGTTAATAGCTCGGCAGTGGTCTTTATTGCAAATGCTTCTCTGATAAAAAAGGTTAATTTTCGCAGAGATGCACTCGTTATCGCAACGGTTCTTAATGACATGTTACATTTTGTTCTCTCTATCCCTGTTATAGTTCTATTCATATTTTTTTATGGAATTAAGCCAAGCCCCTTATGGCTCATAGGGATACCGCTTCTGCTGGTTATGCAGTTCATAATAACCCTGGGTTTTTCCGTTGCGATCTCCACCATAAATCTTTTCTTTAGAGATATGGAAAGAATAGTCTCCATATTCACAACACTCATGTTCTATATGACTCCCATAATCTATTCGGAAGACATGGTTCCGGCAGAATTAAAGACACTTATTCTGCTGAATCCCCTGTCCATTCTGATGATGGGCTGGAGGAATCTGTTTTTGAAGGGAATATTGGATTTAAATGACCTTATGCTGTCTTTAATACATTCCTTACTGGTTGTTCTTGCCGGATACTTTGTCTACAGAAGATTAAAATGGAGATTTGCCGAGGTATTGTGAATGGATCTTGCCGTAAGATTTGAAGACGTTTATAAAGAATACCCTTTTTATCAGCACGTAACCGCTGGATTTAAATCTTTTATCTTTAATCTTCCCAAAAGCATCGCCTCATTGAAAAAAACAAGATTCAAAGTCTTGAAAGGGGTATCCTTTGAAGTCAACAAGGGGGAGACCTTTGGAATAATCGGCAGGAATGGCGCGGGTAAAAGTACGATTCTTAGTCTTATAGCAGGTGTTATCAAACCGGACAGAGGTTTAATAAAAACCAACGGCAAGATCTCATCTCTTCTCGAGCTCG